>NZ_JBRATK010000018.1:0-49915 GCF_052712855.1 Acinetobacter sp. F16 | reverse complement strand
TGAGCCATGATCAAACTCTTCAGTTAATAATCATTAGTAGCTTATGGCTACAAATCTTGGCTCATCAATTTTCTGACAAATATTTCTCAAATAAACTTCGAGTCATTTCTACCATCAATCAATGAAAATAATTTCGATCGATCAACCAGTAAAAATCCACACAAGTTGTTCTTCATAATCTCTTAATGATCTACCTTGCTCTTCGTCAGAGACAAGTTTCAACGCAATAAACGAAACAACTTAACCAAATCAGCTAAGTTCGTTTGCTGTATCGCGTCGGGATGCTGCGTATTCTATACAGTTTCTCAAGGCGCGCAACCCCTAAATAGAGATATTTATCACGCATGTCTGTTTTTTCTACAAAATCAGTAAAAAATCATGTTTTTTAGTCATTTTTTATACTTTTCTGATGAAAAAATTGGTTTTTTTCTATTTTCCTGGAATTTTATGTTTTTAATTACCAGCATAATTGATCAATCAATTTCTTCTTTCTGTATCTCTATTTTTAAAATTTCTAATCAAGCGATAAACGCTACTCAGTCAAATCAAACCTACACAGCCTCTACCCGAATAACCTTCATCTATAACCCCAAATAGGTAAAACCAAATATTTGCTATAAATGATTTCATCATCATGAATAACGACTCTTGCTTCAAAAAAGTGATTTTTAGATCCGTTAGGTGAATAGTAACCATCAAGAAGTTGGTTACACTTGGTTTTATTTTCCTGTGTGAAATGATGCCAACTCAATTTCCATTGCGACTCTTATTCTTATTGAGTGGACTGGCCTTATTAGCCTTTGGCGTGGTGCTGGCCATTCGCTCAAATTTGGGCACCTCCCCAATTTCATCTGTTCCCTATGTTTATAGCTTTATTGTTCCACTTTCTGTAGGAACGCTGACCATCATGATGCATATATTGATGATTGTGTTGCAGATGATTATTCTGGGTTCTCAATTTCAGTGGCATCAATGGTTACAACTCCCGGTTGGCGTAATATTTGGTTTTCTGATTGATGTCATTCTTGGCTTAACGCTTTCCTGGTCATTTGAGCATTACGCCATTCAATTACTGTTGTGCTTATTGAGCTGCCTGGAGTATATCTGGTAGTAAAAGCCAATTTAGTCTTCCTGGCTGGGGAAGGCTTGTATCAAGCAGTGGTGCTTCGTTTTAATTTCAATTTCGGCTCATGCAAAACTTATGGCGATATCATTCTAGTTTTCATTGCTGGGGTCAGCGCTTATTTATGCCTGCATACGATTATTGGTGTGCGAGAAGGAACCATCATGACTGCCTTATGTGTCGGCAGCTTAGTCAAAATGATTTTACCCAAACTCAATTTTATTGACTTTAATGCTGTAAAACTCATAACTTCTAAAAAACAACCAAGCTCAGCAAAACCTGCTCAAATGGAGATTTTTACTACTATATTATTGAAAAATAATATTTAAATTAAAATTGACTAAATTTTAGATAGAAAAAAAGAAAGAGATCTCTCCCAAAACCTCTTCCTTGGAGTTAGATCATATTCAGATCCATAATGTCATTATTATAGTTATCTTTAAAAATTTAAAAAAAGTCTCTTGGGGAAGAGACTTAAAACTGTGGAGCTTTTTGTTACACACTTACCCTCTAGATATGTTTTCTACACAATGTCTAGAGGGATAAATCCTATACATAAGCAAAACAGAATGCAACCGATTTGGAAAAATTTAAATGTTGTTTTTATAGGGTTTTTTTGAATTTGCTTATTCAAAATATGAATATACGATATAAAAAATAAAAGCAGGCCAAAGCCTGCTTTTATTTCAATAACTTAAATAAAAATTTAAGAAATCATTAGTCTATAAAGGTCACTTTAGCAATTGCCTTCTTACCTGCTTGAATGATGAAGGTCTTGTTCTCATTCACAGAGAAACCTGCATCAACCACTTGCCAATCCACTTTTACAGCACCGCGTGCCACGGCATCTTTGGCTTGAGCCGCATTTTTGGTTAAACCGGCAGTACGTAAAATAGAAGCAATAAACATTTCACCGCCAAATTCAGCACGCGAAATAGTCACTTCTGGGGTGCCTTCAGGCAATTCACCTTCGGTAATAATATTACCCGCACCTTTGTGTGCATTCTCAGCTGCTTCCGCACCGTGGAAACGCTCTACCAACTCAAGTGCAAGGATCTTTTTAATCTCTTGAGGATTACGACCTTCTTGCATTTCCTTTAATAACACTGCAATTTCATCCAGTGATTTAAAGCTCAGCAGATCAAAATAACGCTCGATCAAAGCGTCTGGCATTGAAAGTACTTTTTGGTACATCGCACCTGGTGCATCAAATACACCAATATAGTTACCCAAAGATTTAGACATTTTATTCACGCCATCTAAACCTTCAAGAATAGGCACTGTAATGCACACCTGAGCTTCCTGATCATAACGACCTTGTAGCGTACGACCCATCAACAAGTTAAAGGTCTGGTCTGTACCACCCAGCTCTACATCTGCTTCCAGAGCAATCGAGTCATAACCCTGTACCAATGGATACAAGAATTCATGAATCGCAATCGGCTGATGGTTGTTATAACGCTTGGTGAAGTCATCACGCTCAAGCATGCGCGCCACAGTTTGCTGAGACGCCAGCTGAATCAGATCGGCTGCAGTTTTTTCTGCAAACCATTCCGAGTTGAAACGAACTTTGGTTTTATTCGGATCAAGGATTTTAAATACTTGTTCTTGATAAGTTTTTGCATTTTCCAACACTTGCTCACGCGACAATGGCGGACGTGTTGCACTTTTACCTGTTGGGTCGCCAATCATGGCCGTGTAGTCACCAATCAGGAAAGTCACTTCATGACCCAAATCCTGGAAAACTTTTAACTTGTTAATCAGTACGGTATGACCTAAATGCAAGTCAGGTGCTGTTGGGTCAAAGCCCGCTTTAATTTTTAGGGGACGATTTTCTTTGAGTTTCTTGAGCAGATCCTCTTCAGAAATAATCTCATGAGTGCCTCGTTGGATCAGGGCAAGTTGTTCTTCAGCCGGCAGGAAATTTGACATCACAAAACCCAATACATCAGTTATACAATTTGTGCGATATACTAACACTTTTTCAGCATAATGCAGGCTTAACTATCATCATGACAGCGATCTATATTGGGGTAATGACCGGCACCAGCATGGATGGCGTTGACATCGTTGCTGCTTCATTTGATCCATTGCAGCTTCATGCCACCCTCACCTTGCCCTTTGATTTGGACTTACGTGACGAACTCATGGCGCTGACTTTACCCGGTGACAATGAAATTGATCGCATGGGCAAAGCAGATGTTGCTTTAGCACAAATGATTGGTGGTGGCATTAATCAGCTGATTGAAAAAAACCAACTAGATCGCAGCCAGATTAAAGCCATTGGTTCACATGGACAAACCATTCGCCACCGTCCTGAACATGGTTTTACCCTGCAAATTGGTGATCCCAACATCATTACTGAAATGACCCAGATTCCCGTGATTTCAGATTTTCGACGTCGTGATATGGCCGCTGGTGGTCAAGGCGCACCTTTGGTTCCTGCATTTCATCAAGCCCTGTTCCAGCATCCCAGCATTCATCGGGTGATTTTAAATTTGGGCGGCATTGCCAATGTCAGCATGCTGCCTGCCGGCAATCCGGACGCTGTATATGGTTTCGATACTGGACCTGCCAATATTTTGATGGATGCCTGGTGTCATCGTTATACCGGTCAGCCTTATGATGAAAACGGCAACTGGGCAGCTTATGGCCAGCCGATTCGCAGCCTGCTCGACCGCCTGCAAGGTCATGAATTTTTTTCCAAAGAACCCCCAAAAAGTACCGGCCGTGAAGATTTCAACCTGGAATGGTTAGATGAACAAATTGCCGACTGGCATAATGATCTGGAATATGATGAGCTGGAAGATACTCCTGAAAATGTTCAGGCGACCTTATTGAAACTCACCACACGGGCAATTAAAAAAGCTATTTACCGTTCCGATATGGATACTGGTGAAGTTTATGTCTGTGGCGGCGGGGCCTACAACTCACATTTACTCGAGCAATTGCGCTGGCGTTTACGCAAACACAATTGGTCAGTACAAACTACCTCTGCAATTGGTTTGGCACCAACTTGGGTGGAAGCGACTGCTTTTGCTTGGCTTGCAATGCGCTTTGTGAATCAGCAAAGTGGCAACCTGCCTACCGTTACAGGTGCTGCAGGCTATCGTGTTTTAGGTACGATTACTGCTGTATAAGCATAAATTATAAAAACACTTCACAATAAAAAGGTCTGCATTAAGCAGACCTTTTTTGTGGCTAAAACATGATTATTTCATCATTTTCTGGGCATTTTCATTTCGAAAGGCACGTAAAATTTGTTGGCCTGCGCGACCTGTTGGGTTTAAGCCCAAACGATTTTGTTCTTGACGAATGGCTTGACGGGTCTTATCGCCAATCAAGCCATCGACCGCACCAATGTCATAGCCTTTATTGAGTAAAAATTGCTGAATTTCACGACGTTCTGCGCGTGATGTTCCGGCATCATCAGTTGGCCAGGCTTTACTAAATCCACCCTGACCCTGCAAACGGTCGGACAAATGTGCAATCGCCAAAGCATAACTTTCCGCAGCGTTATAACTATATATAGCATCGAAATTTTTAAAGACTAGAAATACTGGGCCATTTGCACCTGCCGGTGCCATTAGTCCAGCCGAACTGCTCTCAGATAGATTCCCTTGTATTAAGGGACTGCCATCGGCACGAACCACACCACGACTCACCCAACTGCTTAATGAATTTTTATTACGACGTCCTTCTCCATTGAGGGACATACTTTCAGGAATACGAACTTCAAAGCCCCACGGCATGCCGGTTTGCCAGCCGCGTTTTTTCAAGAAATTAGCCGTTGAAGCCAAAGCATCTGTGGTACTTGAAACCAGATCACGACGACCATCGCCATCAAAATCAACCGCCAGCTCTTCATAAGTAGACGGCATAAACTGGGTATGACCAAATGCCCCAGCCCACGAGCCTTTCATTTGCTGCTCGGTTAAATCACCACGTTGTAAAATTCGCATCGTAGTAAAAAATTCACCACGGAAATAACTTTGACGACGACCTTCACAACTTAAAGTACCTAAAGCCTGCAATAAAGGATAACTTCCGGCAATATCACCAAAATTACTTTCCACACCCCAAACTGCCACTACGGTTTCAGCCGGAACGCCATAAGCGGCCGCAACGCGATTAAGTACATCACGGTGCTGGGCTAATTTTTGACGTCCCAGTTGCACACGCTCTTCATCCACCAGCCCGGATAAATAATCCCAAATCGGGGTCGAAAATTCAGGCTGATAATTCAATTTTTCAATCACGGAATAATCCGGCGTTAAATTTTGCGTATAACGATCATAGGTAGAGCCGCTCACGCCAGAACTGATGGCTTGGCTACGTAAATTGGCAATACATTGCTGAAAATTATTTTGGGCGCTAAAAACTGGTGCGGATGATGGCGTTGAAGTGGTCGTAACAGGTTGACCATTAATAATCAGCTCAGCATTGGCTTGAGTCATTGCAAGAAAAACTGAACCTAAAACGAAAGCTAAGCGACGCATAGTATCCCTGATGGCATTTGAATTTAAATTATGTTTTTACCATACCATCATCGATCGCTAATTTCTGAATCAAATCGTAAATTTAAATTCATTTTTCCTTCATTTTAAATTCATATTCTGTTTTTAAATTTAAAAACTTATCCACAACCCGTGTTTTTAGAACTTTTTAAATTCAAAAACACTCAAAATATGAATTTAAATGGATTATTTTAAATTTAAAACACGGTTTTTAAATTCAAATATGTTGTGGATAAGTTAATTTCTTATGTTCCAAGTACTTAAATAGGTAAAAACTTAAATTCAAAAGTCTGTTTTTAAATTCATATCGCCAGATGCAACTTTGAATTCATATTTTTAAATTCAAATACACGGGTTTGAATTTAAATTCATATTTTTAAATTTAAATGTATTGTTTTGAATTTATTTTTTGTCTTTTGAATTTAAAAATTTCTGCATCGTTTTACAGCAGTAACATTCAAATACAAGACAATTCTATTTGTTTGTTTTTTATGCAGTCTATTTATAAAGGATTGTATAAATTACATACAGTTATTTTTATTCTGTTCCGATAAATGGTGCTTAAACTCGAAAGAGGCGCAATCATGCCCGAACTTCAGGCATAAAAAAAGCGGTCATTGGCATGACCGCTTTTTTATCATTCAATCGAAGGATTAAATGCTCATATCTTGAGTCAATGCCAAGGGTTCTGGCAAGATTTTCGCCAATTGACGGCATAAAGAGGTTAATTCAGCGCTGTCGTTTGGCATCAGCGTGATATGACCAATTTTACGGCCTGTACGCTCAGTTTTGTTATATAGGTGCAAATGAGCGCCATTTAAAGCCAAGACATCTTCAGATTTAGGATGCTTACCAATAATGTTAACCATCACGGTGGGACGAACCACTTCAGTTGAACCCAGCGGTAAACCCGCAACCGCACGAATGTGGTTTTCAAACTGCGAGCAGACAGCGCCTTCAATTGACCAGTGACCTGAATTATGCACGCGTGGTGCCATCTCATTGGCATACAAGCCTTTGTCGGTCACAAACAATTCAAGCGTCAACACACCGACATAATTCAAGTGATTCAGCAGGCGAGTGATGTAGTCTTGCGCCACCGGCTGTAAATCTGCACTGTTCGGCGCCGGAACAATCGAATGTGACAGGATTCCATTGTGATGGTGGTTTTCAGCCAATGGCCAGGTTTTCACGTCACCATTTTGACCACGTACCGCAATAATCGACACTTCACGCGAAAACGTCACAAAGCTTTCGGCAATGAGTTCACCCGCAGGACCCAATTCTGCCCATGCTTGATCAATTTGATCTGCTGAACGAAGCACAAACTGACCTTTACCGTCGTAACCACCACGTGAGGTTTTCAATACGATTGGTAAACCCAGGTCTGCAACCGCAGCTTTTAAGCTGTCTAGAGAATTGACCGCCTTATACGGCGCAACAGGAATCTCAAGTTGATCAAAGAGTGCTTTTTCAGACAAACGATGCTGTGCAATCGCGAGTGCTTGACGCGGGGGATGCAAATCTTTGTGCTTGGTTAACACATCAACATCTGCCAGCGGTGTATTTTCAAACTCCAGGCTGAAAACATCTGCGCTTTCGATGAACTGTTGCAAGCCATTTTCAGCTTTGGTCGAAATCACCTGACCCATCGCTGCGGAAGGGCAATCTGTATTGGCTTCAAAGAAGGTGCATTGAATATTCAGCGGTAGGGCAGCTTGCGCCATCATACGGCCGAGTTGACCACCACCAAAAATACCGATGGTTTTATCCATAACGTGTGTCCCGTTTTAAGCTTGGCTTTAGATTTGACCCGGAATATTTTTGCTCGCCACTTTTTCAGTTTGCGCAGCACGGAATTGGGCAACATTTTTTGCAATTTCAGGGCGTGTTAAACCTAAAATTTGTGCTGCCATAATCGCGGCATTGGTTGCACCGGCAGGACCAATCGCCAATGTACCCACTGCGATCCCAGCCGGCATTTGCACGATTGAAAGCAATGAATCTACACCATTCAGGATTGAAGATTTGACTGGAACGCCTAATACCGGCAGATCAGTTTTTGCTGCACACATCCCCGGTAAATGCGCTGCGCCACCGGCACCGGCAATAATCACCTGAATACCGCGCTCACGTGCTGTTTCGGCATATTCGAATAAACGGTCTGGCGTACGATGCGCAGAAACAACTTCCGCTTCAAATGGGACGCCAAGTTGTTTAAGCATATTGGCAGTGTTTTCGAGAGTTGCCCAATCAGATTGAGAACCCATGATAATTCCAACGAGAGGTTGAGTGTCTGCAGCAGCCGCATTCATTGCAAATATTCCATAAACGAATGTAAGGAAGGATAAATCTCGACAAGTGCCAAGCTTTAAATGAATTACAAGCCCGATATTATAGACTGATTTTTCATCTCGCCAAAATTTAACAGCCCAAGCAGGCTGATATTTTCGGTATTTTTTATAGAAATAGATAAAAATAGGGCAGTGCCCAGTTTATTGACTACGAAAGACAAAATACACACAACCTAAAAGACATAATCCTGCCCATAAATAATCCAGTTTAAAGGGCTGCTTAAACATAAAAATCATAAAAGGCACAAACACCAGTAAAGTCATGACTTCCTGGGTGATTTTCATTTGTCCCACCGCCCAGCCTTGTTGTGCAAGCAATCGGGTGGCAGGAATCATAAAACTGTATTCGAGCAAGGCAATTACCCAACCAAATAAAATCGCTTGCCAAAGCGGTGCACCATGTAAAAACTTCAAATGACCATACCAGGCCAAGGTCATAAAACAGTTAGAAATAACTAAAAGCAGCAGCGGAAAGAACATAGTCAATTTATCTGGAATAATCGTCAATATTTTACGTTTTTTCAATCAAAAAGCATGTCATTTCATCCATGATTTTTCCAGCAAAGCCGCTAGCTAAAACAGCAAAATAAAACCCATGATGCAATCCTATGAATAGATACAAGAAAGACTATCTTTTCCAGAAAACCCTTGATATCGTTGCTTTCAAATTGAATCAATAATGACACCACCCACCAATAACGTGATGTGTCAAAAAAGCAGTGGAGTTAAAACGAATGCATCTGCATATTTTGGGTATCTGTGGCACCTTTATGGGTTCGCTGGCGTTATTAGCACGTGATTTAGGACATAAGGTGACAGGTTCAGATGCGAACGTCTATCCACCCATGTCGACCCAACTGGAAAATGCAGGCATTACCTTAATGCAAGGCTATGACCGTAGCCATTTGCAGCCACATCCAGATTTGGTGATTGTCGGCAATGCCATGAAACGTGGCATTGATGCGGTGGAGTATATGCTGAATGAAGGTTTAGCCTATATTTCAGGTCCACAATTTTTGGCAGATCACGTACTCCAAGGTAAGCATGTTTTAGGTGTTGCGGGTACACATGGTAAAACCACAACCACGACCATGCTCGCTTGGGTGCTTGATCAGGCCGGTTTAGAGCCAGGTTTCCTGATTGGTGGCGTACCGCTTGGTTTTAGTGAAAGTGCACGTTTAGGTGGCGGCAAATACTTCTGTGTAGAAGCGGATGAATATGATTCTGCCTTCTTCGACAAGCGTTCCAAGTTTGTGCATTACCATCCTAAAACCGCGATTTTAAACAATCTCGAATTTGATCATGCCGATATCTTTGATGATCTGGCTGCGATTCAAAAACAGTTCCATCATCTGGTGCGTACCATTCCAAGTGAAGGCCGCATTATTGCCCCAATTACTGAAACTAATATTGATGAAGTTTTGGACATGGGCTGTTGGACACCTGTGGTTCGCACGTCATTGGATGCCAATGCAAAAGCATCACTTTCTGCGGAACAGCTTTCTGCAGATGGCTCACACTTTAAAGTGTTAGAAAATGGCGTGGTTAAAGGTACCGTTAAATGGAACATGACCGGTCAGCATTCTGTGGCCAATGCTTTGGCGACCATTGCAGCGGCTGAACATGTGGGCGTATCCATTGAAACAGCTTGTGAAGCACTTTCAAACTTTGGCGGTGTAAAACGCCGTATGGAATTGCTGGATACCGTGAAAGGAATTGAAGTTTATGATGACTTCGCCCATCACCCGACCGCAATTGAAACCACGCTTGACGGCGCACGTAAACGCTTAGGCGAACGTAAACTGTGGGCAATTATTGAGCCGCGTTCAAACACCATGCGTATGGGTAGTCATAAAGATGGCTTGGCCCATTCTGCACGTTTGGCCGATGAAGTAATTTGGTATCAACCTGAAGGTCTGGACTGGGATTTACAACCCGTGATTGACGCTGCACCCAACAAAGCCATTGTAGCGCGTTCACTGGATGACATTATCCAGACTGTTGCTCAAGAGGCAGGCAAGGGTGATGCTGTGGTGATTATGTCGAATGGCGGTTTTGGTGGATTACATCAGAAGTTGATTAGCGCTTTAAAAGCTTAAAATTGTTTCTAAAAAAGCCCACGTCATGTGGGCTTTTTTTATTTAAAAATAATTTTGATAGCCGCGGTTTTTTATGCCCACCTTGGCTTTTGGACTCTGTTCGGTCTCTTCCATTTTGAGCAATAAATCCAGAAACTGGTTCATTTGCTCAGCATTCAATTGATGTGGCTGAAATTTTTCCAGACCCATTTTCTTAAAAAGGCTGGTGATTTTTCCATGCTGATTGACATATTTCATCGACCATTTTTTAAAATGAATCTGCTCAACCGCATGGTCAGGAAAACGCTGAATCTGATGATGGCGAGGGTCCTGACTGATCTGTGAAAATAAAGCCTCTAACTGATCTTTTTCACCCTCAAGGCACTGAAAATAAATCCCTTCAGCATAATACAGCACACCATAAATATCATGCGCCTGATTAAAAGATCGCGCTGTTGCCAAAATATCGCTTAAATCCTGTAATAGGTCATTTTCAGCTTCGATCCGGCTACTGACATAACACAATTGAATAAACATAAAATTCCTATTTTGGCCATGTAACTTTGAAATAGAGGGTTTTATTACTGAGTAAGTAGGATGAGCTCACCATTAGATCTGGTTATTTTTTAAGCAAATGTCATTTATTTCGTACAAATAGCATAGCTTAAAACACCTTATTTTTTACTGTTTGGTGAATTAAAATTGATTTAGCCAAATTAAAACAATTAATTACCTAAAATCAGGGGAAAAGCATGTTAAAAAAACTTTTCATCACGATGGGATTAGTTTGTAGCTATTTAAGCTTAATCATCGTCTTGCATCGTAATGGGATTGAAGAGCTGCTGAACATTGCGATTTGTTCAGGCCTGCTTGGTATTGCGCTTAAAATTTGGGTTCAAAATACCTTATATCTGGCATGTAGTTTGGGTGTCTTGGCCTTATGCTTTTTATGGGTAAACGAATATGCCATGCTGGAAATGATGCTGATGACGTCATTGCTGGGTGTTGCTTTAACTCACCTGATCCAGTCCCAGAACCTGCACTTTAATAAAACCCAATCCTTATAATTGCTCTGAGGATTGGCGAAGGTTTTAATCAAATCACAGACCATTTTAAACGATGCAGATGGGCAATCATCATCTGCAAAGTTCGTTTTCTTTTAAAATACTCTACCTAAGAATAACCAAGACCAGAAAATAATTTTTATTATTTTTATCAGTCTATCCCTCATAAATAATCTGATCATAAATAAGCTGAAATAAAAGTAGGTATTGATATTTTTTGTCTTGAACCCCTTCAGTTGTCATTAAACCCGGTCATTGTGTAAGCAAAACTGTCCACGTAATGACTTCATCACTTAGTGTTGATAGCTTAGATAGATAAGCTCTGTGTATTTATGCTCAATGCTTCAATGTCCTATCAATACAGCAGAGTCTCTGATCAACTGTTTTCCTCTCATCATGGTTTATTTTCCTATATTTAAATGTTTTTGCTTAAATTTTTTAAAGAGGAAATTGACTCCACAGCATGCAAGAGAGGGAATAGAAAAGGAATACGCTGATGACAACAATGAAAGCCATGGTCTACTACGGCGAAAATGATATCCGTTTTGAAGACCGTCCCATTCCCCAGATTATTGATCCCACCGATGCAGTTATCCGAGTCACCAAAACCACCATTTGCGGTACAGATTTAGGTATCTGGAAAGGTAAAAATCCCGAAATTCAGGACGAGGCCACCAAGAACACCGGTAAATTTGATGGCCGTATTTTAGGTCATGAAGGTATTGGGATTGTTGAAGAAGTCGGTTCGGGCGTCAAGAACGTTAAAAAAGGCGATCGGGTGATTATTTCCTGTGTCAGCCGCTGTGGGACCTGTGAAAACTGTCAGAAACAACTCTATGCGCACTGCCGTAACGGAGGGGGCTGGATTATGGGTTACATGATTGATGGTACCCACGCAGAATATGTACGCACGCCTTTTGCCGATACCTCGCTTTATCCATTACCCGAAGGTTTAAATGAAGATGTCGCAGTATTTTTATCCGATGTCTTACCGACTTCGCATGAAATTGGCGTGCGCTATGGCGATGTCAAACCGGGGGATAGTATTGCAATTGTGGGAACAGGACCAATCGGGATGGGCTGCTTACTGACTTCACAATTCTATTCACCTGCGCAAATTATTGCGGTGGATATGGATGATAACCGCCTCGCACTTGCCAAAGAACTAGGTGCAACGCATACCATTAATTCCGGCAAGGAAGATGCAATCGCACGTATTCTAGAGATTACCGATGGGCGCGGGGTCGATTGTGCGATAGAAGCGGTGGGTGCAGAGCCGACATGGAATATTTGCCAGAACGTGGTCAAAGAAGGTGGTCATATCGCCAATGTCGGTGTGCATGGCAAGCCGGTTAATTTTGAACTGCAAAAGCTCTGGATTAAGAACCTGACCATCACCACCGGTCTGGTCAATACCAATACCACAGGCATGTTGCTGAAAACCTGCTGTTCCGGAAAACTGCCTCTGGAACGCTTGGCCAGCCATCACTTTAAATTTTCGGAATTTGAGAAAGCCTATGATGTGTTTAAACATGCTGCAGACGAGAATGCCATGAAGGTGATTATTGATCTGGCTTAATGGGCTAAAAAAGAAAAAGCCCTAAATGATAAAAGCCCAAGTCTTTGGGCTTTTTAAATCACAGCCCATTAAATCACGAAAAATTTAAGCCACAACATCTGCAAAACTTTTATCGCGTCTAAACATGACATCGACATAAGAACAGGTCGGGACAATTTTCAATTGTTTTTGACGTGCAAATTCCACTAAAACATCCAGTAACTGGCGCGCGACTCCATGTCCGCGCAAAGCATCATCGACCCAGGTATGATTGGCGATAATTTTATGCTCACCTGTCCAGACATAACTGATTTCTGCAATACGTTTGCCTGAATCATTCAAAGTAAAAAACTCGCCTTTTTGGCCGTTATCATCATGTTGAAACTGCATCGCTATCCCTCACTTTTTTGATTTGACTAAAATCAGAATACTTTAAAAATAACTTATTTCAACACATCGTGAATAGATGAATCTTTATCAAAAACCGATTTAGCAAAAGGGCAGAGCGGAATGATTTTGAGATTTTTTTCTCGCGCCATGGCAACAGCATGCTCAACTAATTTATTGCCTATACCTTGTCCACGCAGCGTGTCATCCACATCGGTATGCTCAATAATAAATACCTTTTCACCTGCCCAGGTATATGCCATTTCAGCTAAATGCTGTCCATTGTCACCAATATAAAATTCACCTTTTTTACCATCATCTTTGTGCTTAATTTCTAACATTTCTTATTCTCTCATTTAGGCGAATATGAATAAACATGCCATAAATCCCAGCCCAATATTGTTAAGTTTTTTGTTGGGTCTATATCAGCTTCACACTTTTCAGACCCAGGATTAAACTTAACAAGCTTAACTTTTAAGCCTAAACTTCAACGCTACTTTTCAAATCGTCTGACTATGTCATCCTTATCTGCTGAAATTCCACCCAATCCCACGCGGCAATGGGTCTCTGTGATTACTTTAGCCTTCGCGGCGTTTATTTTTAATACCACCGAATTTATTCCTGTAGCACTGCTGAGTGACATTGGCGCCAGTTTCAATATGGCCGCCACTGATGTCGGCATCATGATTACCCTGTATGCGTGGGTGGTTGCGCCAATATCATTACCGATGATGCTGATGACGCGTAATGTCGAACGGCGTTTTTTATTGATTGCCTTATTTGTCGTATTTATTCTCAGTCATGGCTTATCTTATTTCGCATGGAACTTTAATGTGCTTTTAGCCAGCCGGATCGGGATTGCATTTTCCCATGCGCTGTTTTGGTCTATTACCGCCTCTTTAGCAGTGCGTGTAGCACCTAAAGGTAAAGAATTTCAGGCGCTGGGTTTACTGGCGACTGGCACAGCTTTAGCGATGGTATTGGGGATTCCATTCGGCCGCATGATTGGTGAAGCCTATGGCTGGCGTAATACTTTTGCTTTAATTGCTATTGGTGCTGCACTCGTCTGTCTGACACTGGCAAAAACCTTGCCTAGACTGCCCAGTGTCAATTCGGGTTCGCTTAAAAGTATTGGCATGCTGTTTAAACGCCCGAGCCTGGTGATCGTGTTTGCCTTAACCGTTATCATCATTACGGCACAATTTACCGCTTATAGTTATATCGAACCCTTTGCCCTGAATATTGCCCATTTTAGTTCTAGCCAAACTACGACCTTGTTGCTTATTTACGGCGGCGCCGGTTTTATTGGCTCCTATCTGTTTGGTAAGTTTGGCAATCAATATCCCAAAATTGCGATTCCTTTAAGCAGCGCTTTATTGGCAATGTCCATGTTGCTACTCCTGCCACTGGCTCAGGGTTTTAACAGTCTGAGTGTGCTGAGCTTGTTTTGGGGCATGAGCATTATTTGCTTCAGTCTGGCGCTGCAAGCCAAAACCCTCAACCTTGCATCGGATGCCACCGATGTCGCCATGGCAATTTATTCAGGTCTTTATAATGTCGGGATTGGTGGCGGGGCATTATTGGGCGGAATGGTCACGGCAAGTTATGGCTTAAGTCAGATTGGCCTAGTAGGGGGCTTGATTGCTGTCTTGGGTACAGTATTGGCATGCATTTTAGTGCAACGTAAAGATTTTATTAAAGTGTAAATCACTCGATAAAATTTGCACAATTCACATAAATATGCGATTCTTCAGCCACATTTGGATTAGATCCAAAACGAAATTGAGTTGAACAAGGGGAGTAGCCTCCTCCAAGCGTCCCTAGAAGCAATTCTAGCCGACGTGTCAGAATATCGTCATTACACTTTGCAAAAAGTCGGTATCTGAGCATCTGAAATTACAAAATATTGATATTCAGATGTAGGCAAGACCTTGATCATGTTGACACAGATGTTTAAATCATCTGGCAACAGGTCAAGGTTTTTTTATGACCAGTTGTCGGGTGTGGAGATTTTTTATGGAATCCATCGGCAACCCTGGGTTGTATCTGGCATTTTTTGCGATAGTGGCAGTCATGCTCATCATCGACTTTATTGGCTTCAAACACAAAGAAGACCAGCCCGTTAAAATTAGGTCAGCAGCCTATTGGAGCATTGCCTGGGTCAGTGTTTCTATGCTGTTCGCTGGCGGTTTATGGCTTTATTTACAGCAAACGGCAGGTATTGCCTTAGCCAATCAAAAAACCATGGAATACTTTGCGGGTTATCTGTTAGAAAAATCTCTCGCGATTGATAACGTATTTGTCTGGCTGATGATTTTTGCAGCCTTTGCCATTCCTCCGGCCTTGCAGCGTAAAATTTTGCTCTATGGGGTACTGGGCGCTATTGTATTACGTACCATTTTTATTTTTATCGGTGCATGGTTTGTTCAGGAATTCTCCTGGATTCTGTATATTTTTGGTGCCTTCCTGGTCTATACCGGCTTTAAGTTTCTTAAAGGTCATGAAGAAAATCCGAATATTGAAGATATGGCCTTACTCAAATGGTTACGCAAACATATCCGTATTACCTCGCATCTGGATGGGCATAACTTCTTCGTGCGTCAAAATGGTGTGCTCTGGGCCACGCCATTATTTCTGGTTTTGATTTTAGTTGAAGCTTCCGATGTGATTTTCGCAGTGGATTCCATTCCGGCTATTTTTGCAGTTACCACTGATCCCTTCATTGTCTTGACCGCCAACCTGATGGCAATTTTAGGTTTACGTGCCATGTTCTTCCTCATGGCAGGTGCAGCCTCTAAAATGCATTATCTGCCTTATGGCTTAGGCATTATCTTGCTATTTATCGGTTTTAAAATGTTGATGCTCGATGTCTTCCATATGCCAATCTGGATCTCACTCGGCTTTATTGTGATTGTACTGGCCATTACCGCCTGGTTATCGATTCGCTATAACAAGCAGCAACAGCAACTGTAATTTTTAAGTAAAATGATCCAGCCTTCCATCGTATAAATGGAAGGCTTTTTTATGCCGGATATTTTATTTAGGGCTGCTTTTTTAAACGCTCAATATCCTGCTTAATTTATAGAATAGGGCAGGCATTAAAACGGATACGATAGGGTTTAAGCTAAAAATTTCAGGTACAATCAACCGAAAAAATGAGAAATTAAAAGGTTATTGCATGTCTCCTATTCAGGCTCAACGCGCCGTTCGTGGGTGCTTTCTTGATATTCAGCACAGCGTTTCCCAGGCTGCCGATATCCCTCAAGCCATCCGTTATATTGAAGATGGCTTACTCATCACCAGCGCTGGAAAAATCACCTGGTTCGGAAGCTGGCAAGAGGGGCAAATTTTACTGAATCAAGATACACCGCTTGAGCATTACCCTGAACAGCTGATTGTGCCGGGATTCATTGATACCCATATCCATTTCCCACAAACTGAAATGGTCGGTGCCTATGGTGAACAGTTATTGGAATGGCTCGACACCTATACTTTCCCTACAGAACTGCAATTTAAAGACAAAGCCTATGCCGACAAAATCGCGCAGTTCTTTGTTCAGGAATTATTGAAAAACGGCACCACCACAGCCTTGGTTTTTTGTAGCGTACACGCTGAATCCGTCAATGCATTATTTGAAGCGGCGCAACAGCATCAAATGCGCTTAATTGCCGGCAAGGTAATGATGGACCGTCATGCCCCTGAAGGTCTGTGCGATACAGCAGAAAGTTCTTATCATGATTCTAAAGCACTAATTGAAAAATGGCATGGTAAAGGTCGTAACCTGTATGCGATTACCCCACGTTTTGCGCCGACGTCTACACCCGACCAACTTGCCAAAGCGGGGCAGTTAAAAGCGGAATATCCTGAAGTTTATGTACACACCCATTTAAGTGAAAACAAGAATGAAATTGCCTGGGTGAAAGAACTATTTCCAGAACAACAAAGCTATCTGGATGTGTATCACCATTATGGATTGACGGGGCAGCGTTCGGTCTTTGCGCACTGCGTGCATTTGGAAGATGCCGAATGGGACTGTATGCACGAAACTAACTCGGCGATTGCCTTTTGCCCTACTTCCAATCTGTTCCTGGGCAGTGGTTTATTTCCTTTGAAAAAAACCTGGGAAAAACAGGTCAAAGTTGGTTTAGGTACAGATATTGGTGCCGGCACTTCATTTAACCAGCTGCAAACCTTAAATGAAGCCTACAAAGTGCAACAGCTTCAAGGCGATAAACTCTCTGCATTTGAGTCGCTGTATCATGCGACCTTGGGTGGAGCCAAAGCCTTGGATCTGCACGATAAACTGGGTAACTTTAACCTGGGTAAAGAAGCCGATTTTATTGTGCTCGATTTAAAAGCCACCGCTCTTCAGGCACTGCGTCAGGAACGTGCCAAAGGCATTGAAGATGCGTTATTTGCCCTCATGACCATGGGCGATGACCGTAATATCCAGGCGACTTATATTTATGGAGAACCGGCCTATGTCAAAGCATAAGACGACAAAAATGTCTTATAAAAAGATGTTGGTGGTGGTTGGAATAGGCGTGGCTTGCGCTGTATTACTTAAGCGTGATACCCCGAAAACCAAGGCTTGATTACATTTTCAGCCGCAAAAAAGATGCATCTCTTGAGCAGATGTATTAAAATTAAAAGGTCTTTTGAGGTGTTGCTGGTCAACACCTTTTTTATTTTTTGATTTGCTTTTAGGTATCTACCCATGACCGTTCATATGAGCGTAATGATCTCAGCTGAAGAAATTCACGCGAAAGTCAAAGAGCTTGGTGCAAAAATTGATGCTCACTATGCCAATAGTGACAAAGAACTTGTTCTGATTGGTTTACTGCGTGGTTCAGTCATTTTTATGGCTGATTTATGTCGTGCAATTACCAAACCACATGAACTCGACTTTATGACGGTATCAAGTTACGGTGGCGGTACGGTTTCAACGCGTGATGTCAAAATTTTAAAAGACCTGGACGGCGAAATTCGCGGTAAAGATGTACTGATTGTTGAAGATATTATTGACTCAGGCAATACCCTCAGCAAAGTGCTGGAAATTTTAACCACGCGTAATCCGAATTCAATTGAACTGTGTACTTTAATTAGCAAACCTTCACGCCGTGAAATTGAACTTGAAGTGAAGTTTTTGGGCTTTGAAGTGGAAGATCGTTTTATTGTCGGTTATGGCTTGGACTATGATCAAAAATATCGCCATATTCCGTTTATTGGTGAAATTGGCCTTTAAAATAAAGACTGAATATTTAAAGTGGCCACTGGCCACTTTTTTTACATCTCAGATATATGCTTCAACAAAAAACCAACAGTTCTTAGCAGGACTCAACTGTTTACATTCACATAAATGATTAATTATAAAAATGAAAGCTTAATGAAAGATATAAACAAACGATAAATGGAGAAGTCATATGTGGACACTTATAGTTGCAATCGTGGTCGGTTTTATTGCAGGTTTAATTGCACGTGCTATTCATCCGGGAAATGATAAAGCAGGGTTTATTATGACCACTTTATTGGGTATCGCAGGTTCGTTATTGGCAACCTATGGTGGACGTCTACTCGGTCTTTACGATGAAAATTCTGCAGCAGGTTTTATTGCGTCGGTGATCGGTGCCCTTATTGTTTTATTCATCTATAACATGGTCAGCAAAAAATCACGCGTTTAAGCCTCGATTTTAAAGGGCGGATTCAAGCGGCAAGTGCAACAGTATAAAAACTAGCCATAATATCACTGGGTGTATACCAGCCCAGTGTCTTTCTAGGACGATTATTTAGAGCAGTCTCTATCTGTTCTATCCGCTCTTTTGAAACATGATCAAACGATGAGGATTTTGGCAGATATTGTCTGATCAGACCATTCGTATTTTCATTTCTGGCTCGTTGAATAGACTTGTACGCATCTGCAAAGTAAGTCTCTATGCCTGCGTCCGTTATCCGCCTATGCTCTGAGAATTCCTTGCCATTATCAAAGGTCACACTATAAGCATGACTACTACGCAAACATGCTAAAGCACACGAGATCGTTTTAGCTGTGGTTCTCGTTTGCCCCAAATGAACGATATGTACATACAGACTCTTGCGTTCAACCAGGATTAATAATGCTCCCTTATGATTCTTGCCTATTACAGTATCACCTTCAAAATCACCTAGGCGTTGACGTTTCTCGATGACCTCATCGCGACAATGAATACTTGTTCTATCAACAAGTTGACCTCTACGATCTGTGTTTTTATAGCCTCGTTTGCGATATTTTTTCTGATGTCTTAAATGCCGATGCAGATCTCCACCCTTCGCTTTATTCTGGTAAATGTACTGATAGATCCATTCATGCGATGGAACATTGAGCCACCCCCGATGCTTTAAAGCCCCGGCAATCTGTTCAGGAGACCAATCCAGAGTAATCAGATAACGGATGTAAGATATAGCAAAGTCATTCATCTGAGATAAACAGTGGTAGCGTCGTTGGCTTGAGAGATGCTCAGCCTGTTTAGCCCGATAACCACGTTGTCCTGTATTCCTTTTGATCTCACGATAAATGGTTGATCGGGAACGTCCAAGCTCCCTGGCAAGGGTGGAGATTGAAGATTTACTTTTCAAAGCAGCATAAATTTCGTATCTTTCTTCTTGAGAAAGTTGGGTGTATTGCTTCATTGTGTGCTTTCCAATTGCGAGTTGAAAAAGTCTAATGATTCTAATACACCTAACTTTTTCAACTAACTACAAATGTGTCGCACTTGGTATTTGAATCCGCGAAGCATTACTTTTACTCATAAAAAAGCACCTAAAAAGGTGCTTTTTTATGGTTTGATGAATCAGACCATAAATCGGTTATAAACCCAACTCTTTCCACATTTGTTCTATTTCCTGAGCAGGGTGAGACCCCATCACTTTAAAACCGTTAGAGAAAATAATGGCGGGTGTTCCAGTTAAACCCAATGATTTTCCTAAACTCAAGTTACGCTCAACCGGATTGGCACAGGTTTTTTTAGAACTGGGTTGAATCCCTTTACTGATCAAATTTGACCAAGCCAAGGCCGGATCTTTTTCACAGAATACTTGCTTTGACACAGCAATAGACTGGGTTTTGATGGGATAGATAAAGGTATAAATCGTGACATCATTCAACTTGCTTAATTCAGCCTCAAGCTGTTTGCAATACGGGCAATTTGGATCAGAAAAAATCGCGATCTGGCGTTTACCATTACCTCGTACACTTTTCACCGCATCCTGTAAAGGCAGCTTTTTCCAGTCAATACTGTTTTGTTTAAGCACTAAATCTTGGGTCAAATTTTTCTGATCACTTAAACGGTACATTGAACCCACCAGAATATGTTGCGCATCTTCACCTAAATACACCACCTGACCATCCATTGAACCGCTATAAATGCCTTTCATATCGGTAGCTTGAATATTTTCAATGTTCAATTTTGGGTGCTGTTTGCTGAGGTTGCTTTTGACCGTATCAACATTCGCCAAACTTAAGCTTGAAATAAAACTGACCAAGGCGAATGCCAATGTTTTTTTAATCATGTTGTTGTGCTCATAAATTCCAATCGTTCAACGCGATTCTACTTAAAATCTAAGTACAGATTCAGTTTTTTTAGCAGTCCTTACTGAAAGCACACACATTTCATCACCAAGGTTTCACGTGGAACATTGACCTGATTTACAGCGGATTGATTTCTACCGACACATGCACAATTTCGTCATGAATAGAAAGTGCCTCACGAACTTGGTCGGCATTTAAGTTGGAATCGGTTGCTAAGGCCAAAATGCAAGAAAACTTTCCTTTTCCCACTTTCCAGACATGCAGGTCAGTGATTTCTACCATAGAAAACTCAGCAATTACCTCCCGAATTTCCTCAACCACGGGATGATCCATTTCCGCATCGAGTAGAGTTTTCCCAGTTTCTTTGATCAGTCCAATGGCCCATTTTGCCACCAGAATTGAACCTGCAATTCCGAGTACTGCATCCAGAAAGCCCCAATCCAGATACTTTGCAGCAAACAGCGCAATAATCGCAAATACTGAAGTTACTGCATCTGCCACCACATGCATAAATGCCGCTTTCTGGTTTAAGTCGTGATGTTCATGAGTATGTTCATGATGGTGATGGTGATGGTGATGGTCATCATACAGTAACCACGCACAGATTAAATTAATCACCAGGCCCAAAATTGCAATCGGAATGGCCTGGTTATAATGAATATCGATGGGATTTATGAGTCGTTCTATTGACTGGAAGGCCATAAAGATCGCCACCACCATCAACAAGATCGCGCTGCTATATCCGGCTAAAATTTCAATTTTCCAGGTACCAAAACTGAATCGGGCATCATGTGCATAATGGCGCGCAGAACGATAGGCAAAATAAGCCAGTCCCAAGGCCAGCATATGCGAACTCATGTGCCAGCCATCGGCAAGCAAGGCCATAGAGTTGTAAATCCAACCACCCATCACTTCTAATAGCATCATCACTGCCGTTAGAATAGTCGCCAATAGAATTCGTTTTTGGGCGAGGGGATTACCTTCATCAAACTGATGAGCGTGTATTCTGGTCAATGGGGCTTTTTGCATAATCTTAGTGTTTAAATATACTCCCCCATAGTATATTTATTTTTGGAGTGTTGTGTTGAGCCATTTACATCAGGATAAGAAAATTCAAAATCGAGTCAAACGCTTACAAGGGCAAATTAATGCCGTCGAGCAAGCCTTAAACAGCCCTGAGCATTCATGCATTATGCTATTACAGCAAGTCGCTGCGATTAAAGGCGCCGTGAATGGTCTGATGAATGAATTGATTGAATCACATTTGCGTCATCACGTGATAGGTGAACAAACTAAAATTAATGAACAAGAACTTGCTGAATTTTTAAAATTATTAAAGCGTTATGGTTAAATGGTTTACATCTTATAAATTGACGTCTTAGATAAATAACAATTAATCTAAAGCTCTTTTTTTCTCCAAATATTCGCCATTTTCAACCCTATGGCGGGTGTTTCTGTGGCCCTACATGACGACTCAACAATCATGGCGACCGTTTTTAATGGTCAGCCTGGCACTGTGTATTGGAACCATTGGCACCGCGCTCGCGAGTCCTTTATATCCGATCTATCAACAACTGTGGCATCTACTGCCGAGCCATATTACCTATATCTTTGTGGCTTATATGTTTGGCTGTCTGGCAACCTTGTTATTTCTGGGTCGAAGCAGCAACAGTTTTGGATTCCGACCCACCTTACAAATCGGGATCGTGTTTGTGATCCTGGGCTTAGCCCTCTCATCGATTGCATCAAATGCGCTTTGGCTGGCTTTGGGCCGCTTTATTATCGGGATTGCATCTGGACTGATCAGCACCTCTGCGATGCTGGGCTTAATCACCACCATTCCAGACAGTCATAAACAAAATGCACCGCAATTAAGTTCCATCATTACCGTGATTGGTTTTGGCCTGGGACCGTTTATTGGCGGGCTGATTGCCCAGTTCTCCAGCCAACCCTTAGTTACGCCCTATTTACCGGTTATTGCCGCTGCGATTGTATGCTTTTTGGGTTTATTTCTGGTTAAAGTTCCCCAATTCAAAGTCCAGCCTTTTTCAGTCGCCCCACGTCTGGAAATACCAGCCCCCCAGCATCATTCCTTATTTTTTATTGCCGGTTTGACAGCATTTAGTGCTTTTGGAGCCTTTAGCTTATTTGCATCGCTTTCACCCTCTTTTGTGAAAGACCTGATTCCATGGCATGGACCTTTGGTTAGCGGTTCGGCCATTGCCAGCATTTTACTGGTTTCTGCTGTCGTACAATTTTCTGCCAAAAGTCTGCTTCCAGCTAAAAGTCTGATTTTAGGGCTGATCACCTTAGTCGTGAGCTTTGTCTTACTGGGCTTATGCATGAGCATGCAATGGAGTATTCTGTTCTTTATCAGCGATATTTTGGTCGGTGTAGGTCATGGGCTGGGCTTGTTGGGTGCATTCGGTTTAATTCACCAGATGACCACCACGGATAACCGCGCAGCGGTGATGTCGACCTATTTATTTATTGGTTACTTGGGCACGATTGTGCCGATTATTGCGGTGGGGTATTTAGCCGATCATTTTGGTTTAACCACGGGTGTTTTAGGATTCTGCCTAGGGGTTGGTTTAATCTGTCTTGCGCTGATATTTTGGTATAAGAAAATTTCATCATAAAAAAACCACCTTCACATAAAGGCGGTTTTTTTAATTTACTCAATTACTTTCCAATACAGAATGATCCGAAGATCTTACCTAACAAATCATCTGCACTAAATTCACCGGTAATCTCAGCCAAGGCATTTTGGGCCAGACGCAAAGACTCCGCCACCAGTTCACCCGCCTGATACACCACCAACTGCTCATGCGCTTCTGCAAGGTACACTTGAGTGCGTTTCATTGCGTCTAAATGGCGGGTACGCGCAATAAACGTGTCTTCTTCTGGCTGGAAGCCTGCATGCGCTGTAATCGCATCTATAAGCGACTGAACACCCGTTTCCTGCTTGGCAGACACCGTAATATGACGGAAGCCCTGATAATCGCCAATTTCAGCCGCAGTACCGGTTAAATCACACTTGTTGGCAATCAGCATTAGACGACGTGGTTCCAGATGCTCGGCAAAATAGTTTTGTGCCAGTTGCAAAGGATCTTCACCTTGGCTTAAGTCATAAACCAACAGCAACAAATCGGCTTGTTCAATTTCTTTAATGGCACGGCGGATACCTTCTTTCTCGACAATATCACCGGTTTCACGCAGGCCTGCCGTATCGGTCAGGGTGATCGGCAAGCCATTTAAGGTGATTTTTTCATGCAACACATCACGGGTGGTACCGGCAATATCGGTCACAATGGCACGTTCATTTCCGGCCAAGGTATTGAGTAGTGAGGATTTACCTGCATTTGGTTTACCGGCAATCACCACCTGCAAACCTTCACGCAGCAACTGGCCTTGACGTGCAGATTTTTGTACCGCAGTCACTGAACCTTGCACATCTTCAAGCAAGGCCAAAATTTTGCCATCGGCCAAAAAGTCGATTTCTTCTTCCGGAAAATC
Organism: Acinetobacter sp. F16; assembly: GCF_052712855.1. Classification (NCBI taxonomy): domain Bacteria; kingdom Pseudomonadati; phylum Pseudomonadota; class Gammaproteobacteria; order Moraxellales; family Moraxellaceae; genus Acinetobacter; species Acinetobacter sp. F16. Next base: position 25,754 of record NZ_JBRATK010000018.1, on the reverse strand, counting down.
AATCGCTGCTTCCACATGTAAGCGCAGGTGAATCAGTTTCTCTAATACGGTATTGACTCGGGTCGAGAAAGCACCTTGCAGTGAACGTACCGCTGAACGTGCTGCCGCTTGTGAAGTGGCATCAATCAGGTCAGCAATCGCTTCTGCCTGCACCAAATCCAGCTTGCCATTTTCAAAGGCACGCATGGAAAATTCACCGGCTTTGGCAGCAATTGCGCCCAGTTCCAGTAAACGGCCCAGCAAAGCATTTTGAATCACCGGACCGCCATGCCCTTGCAGTTCCACCACATCTTCACCGGTAAAGGAGTTGGGGTTGGGAAAGCAGATGGCCAAGCCCTCATCCATGACTTCGCCTACGGCATCGTAGAACTGGCGGAAACCGGCAAAACGGGCTTTCGGCAGAGTTTTTTGCGTCAAAGCTTCTGCAATGGCATAGGATTTTGGACCTGACAGACGAATCACCCCCACACCACCACGTCCGGGCGGAGTTGCAATTGCAGCAATCGTTGTTCGGTTTTGCATAAAATTCACCTAAAAAATCCCAAATCACAGCCAAATAAAAATCCGCCTAAGATTACCATCTTAAGCGGATTTATTCAGCTATTCGCAATCAGTCGTTACTTAAACAACTTCGCGTTTTTCGCGTTCTTTCGCCACACCTTTGTTGATCAAACTTTGCTGCAAGATGGTAATACTGTTATTCACAATCCAGTACATTACCAAGCCCGCAGGGAAGAACAACATAAATACGGTGAAGATAATCGGCATGATCTTGAAGACTTTCGCCTGCATCGGATCAGCCGGTTGCGGATTTAAAGACTGCTGGATAAACATGGTCAAACCCATCAATAACGGCAGGATAAACCATGGATCCATTGCAGATAAATCTTGAATCCAGCCTAACCAAGGTGCATGACGAAGCTCTACAGACTCCATCAATACCCAGTACAAGGCCAAGAAAATCGGCATTTGTAAAAGCAGTGGCAAGCAACCTGATAATGGGTTGACTTGTTCACGTTTATACAGCGCCATCATTTCTTGCGAGAAACGCATGCGGTCTTCGCCAAACTCTTCTTTCATGCGTTGCATTTCAGGTGCAATCACACGCATTTTCGCCATAGAGCGGTAGCTCTTAGCAGATAATGGCCAAAGAATCAGTTTAACAAGTACAGTCAACAAGATAATTGACCAGCCCCAGTTGCCGACAATGTTATGGAAGAATTGCAGACCAAGGAACAATAATTTCGCGATTGGCCACAACCAGCCATAATCCACAGTTTGGTTTAAACCGATCGCCAGGTCTTTCAGTTCAGACTGAATTTTAGGACCTGAATAGAAGGTTGCATCCAGCTCAGCTGCAGTACCGGCAGGAACATTGATCATCGGTGAGGTAAAACCGATAATATTCATGTTGTCTGTCGATTGACGCGATTCTAGTTTGGCACTATACGGCTGACCATTGGCTTGAGTGAGTTTAAGATCACCTGGAATCCAGGCACTGACGAAATAGTGCTGCACAACCCCAACCCAGCCGCCTTTGGCTTCCACATTCAATTTTTCTTCATTGAAGTTGTCAAATTTAAGCTTGTTGTAATGCTCATCCGGTGTACCCCAAGCACCACCCAGGAATGTACCCAGTGTGAAAATGCCCTGGTCAGATTTACCCGGATCATCCGAGTTGTCACGTTTGATTTGACCAAACATTTGACCTTGCCAGTTCTGAGCACTACGGTTCACAACCTTGTGGTTGACAACAATCGGGTATTCACCTTGCTTAAAGGTAAAGGTTTTGATGATTTCTACACCATCAGCGGTTTTATAAACCATTGGCACCGATAAAACTTTAACCGCTTTGCCATCTTTGCTTTGTTCAGCTTTTGCATCAGCCAAGCTATACGCTGCTTTTTCAACTTCATAAACCGGACGACCATTACGGTTACTGTCCGGTCCATTTAAACCAATCAAGCCAGACTGAGCAACATAAGTACGTTTTTCATCGCTTTCCAGCATGACAAACGGTTCATCACTGTCTTTATTTTTATCATGGTTCAATAATTCAATACGAACAATGTCACCACCTTTAGGATTAATCCAAAGATGATAAAGGTCAGTTTGTACTGAAATAAGCTGTTGACTTACAGGTGCAGTGACATCTGTTGTAGTTTGCTGAGTGGCAATATTTGCTTGAGGCACGTCAGACGCTGCTGGAGCTGTTTGAGCATTTGGCAAATCTGCAGATACTTCATGCGAAACCACGGCAGCGTCTTGCTGCGGTTTAGTCTCTGCATGACCATAATCTTTTTGCCAAGCCAAAATAAGCAAATATGCGACGACAAACATAGCCCCTAGAATTGCAAACCTGGCCCATTGTTGCATATCTTTTATCCCAAGTAGTTAGAGTGATTTCGGTTCAATAAACGATCACGAAAGGGTACAGCAACGTGAAGCGTTTGAGAATCCATTTGCTGAAATGAAATAAAACGAATTGCTTTTGGCGGAACAGGGTCATACCCTGAACCACCCCAAGGATGACAACGACAAATACGTTGAGTAGCTAACCACGCACCACGCACAGCACCATAACGATGGACTGCTTCTAAAGAATATTGAGAACATGTTGGAATATAACGACAACGGGGTCCCAATAAAGGACTAATCGCGATTTGATAGAATCGAATCAACCAATGCAGTAAACGTACCATTGGCCTTCTCTACTTTTGTGGGGAGGGAGCTATCTTTTTATGCTTATTGGCAAGGCGTTGCAATTTCTGCCAAGCAAATTGTAATTGCTGTTGCAATTCTGCATTAGGGATTGCTTCAATGCCGACTTTAGGCATGACCACAATATCTAATAAATCTAATTGCTGCTGATGCAGGCGAAAACTTTCGCGAGCAAGACGTTTTACTCTATTTCTTTCATGTGCACGACGCACTTTTTTCTTGGCAACAACAATACCCAAACGGCTTGAAGGCTGTTCGGAATTTTTTGCCAAAAATAAGAAATGGGGTTGATGCACTTTAAAAAGCGCACCATCAAACACACTTTTATAATCGGCAGCACAGCGTATGCGTACGTCTGTGCTGAAGCCATAAAGTGTCATGACACCCAAAATCGTAATAACTTAACTAATTAAACAGTTAAGCTATGACGACCTTTTGCACGACGACGAGCTAATACTTGACGACCAGCTTTAGTAGCCATACGAGCACGGAAACCATGAACACGCTTACGCTTTAATTCTGATGGTTGGAATGTACGTTTCATATTGAAACTCCAAAAATGATCTTCTATGAAGGTTCGCGATTTTAGTGGTCATTCGGTGAGCTGTCAATCAAAAACAAACTTTCTTTCAAAATAAGGGCTTTTTTTTTAAAATGAAGAATATCAAGTTTGTTTATCACATTAAAAATTGTTTTAATTTTACACACAATATAAGTTATTGATTAATAATACAACATAAGTTATAAACAGAAATATTCACAAGATTATCCACAACTTAGTGTTGATAAGATTTATTTTCTCATTTTTGAATTTAAATTTAAAAATATCTAAAGTTATCCCCATCAAACAACGCTCTTATAAATAAATTCAAATTTATAAATTTAAATTTATTACTATTAGGGAGCCATTTTTCTGTGGAAAAGCTATTTTTAATTTTTATAAACATGAAGTTAGCTTGTGGATATCCATGTTTTTATAAGTTTATTAAATTGTGGATAACTTTGTGATATATTTTATCCACAGCTTGCGGATAATCTTATCCACATGCGGGTTTAAATTTAAATTTAATCTGAAATTTGCTTTTTTGAGTGATATTTCTTTAATTTTGCCATGACAGATGTGGATAACTTCGATAGAATGGCGACCCGCTTGGTCGGGCTCAAAAATGATTTTTTATAACTAATGGAATAAATAGGGGTTTCACATGCTTTGGACTGACTGTTTAACTCGTTTGCGACAAGAGCTTTCGGGTAATGTCTTTACAATGTGGATTCGCCCTTTGGTTGCTGAAGAGCTTAACGACACATTAAAACTTTATGCACCCAATCCGTATTGGACACGTTATATTCAGGAACATCATCTTGAGCTGATCACGATTCTGGCAGAGCAAATGTCCGAAGGCCGGGTGCGCAAAGTTGAAATTCTGGTGGATTCCCGTCCTGGTGCCATTCTGTCTGCCCATGAACAACCGGCAACCACGACTGCTGCCTTGCAAGCGGTTGCTACACCGGTGGCTCGACCGCGAAAAGAAAAAGAAGACACGCCGGCTAAAAATAGCCGCAAGCGTTTATTGAACCCCTTATTTACTTTTTCGTTATTTGTTGAAGGCCGCTCCAACCAGATGGCAGCGGAAACCTGTCGTAAAGTTTTAACCCAACTGGGCGCTTCGCAACATAACCCTTTATTTTTGTATGGTCCGACAGGTCTGGGTAAAACGCATTTAATGCAAGCGGTGGGGAACGCTTTATTGCAAGCCAAACCCAATGCGCGCGTGATGTATATGACTGCGGAAAGTTTTGTGCAAGATTTTGTCAGCTCATTGCAACAAGGCAAAGTAGAAGAATTCAAGAAAAATTGCCGCTCGCTGGATTTGTTGCTGGTCGATGATATTCATTTGCTGGCCGGAAAAGAAGCCAGTCTGGTAGAGTTTTTCTATACGTTTAATGCCTTGCTGGATGAGTCGAAGCAGATCATTTTAACTTCGGATCGTTATCCTAAAGAATTAACCGAACTGGATGCACGTCTGGTTTCACGTTTTTCTTGGGGCTTGTCGGTGGGCGTGGAACCGCCGGATATTGAAACTCGTATCGAAATTCTGCTGAAAAAAGCGGAAAATATCGGAGTGGAATTGCCGCGTAACTGTGCTTTGTTTGTGGCACAACAGGTCGTGGCCAATGTGCGTGAACTTGAAGGTGCGCTCAATAAAGTCGTGGCTATTTCACGTTTTAAAGGTACCCCGATTGATCTGGATGTAGTGCGTGAGTCATTAAAAGATGTGCTGGCGATTCGTGCCCGAACCATCAGTACTGAAAATATCCAGCGTGTGGTCAGTGAATATTTCCGTATTCCGCTCAAAGAAATTGTCGGTCCTAAACGTACCCGTATTTATGCCCGTCCACGCCAGCTGGCGATGGGGCTTGCGCGTGAATTGACCGGTGATAGTTTCCCGGAAATTGGCATGGCTTTTGGCGGTCGTGATCACAGTACCGTGATGCATGCCTGCGAGAAAGTGTTAAGCCTGCGTGAACAAGATCCGATCTTTAATGAAGACTATAAAAACCTGCAACGTTTGTTGCAAAGTTGATCGAATTTGATCAAATTCTATTCTTGCAATGCGGCATATTCTGCCGCATAGTACACTGCTAAAAACACATTTATTTATTATTTATCTTCAGTAGTTAGAGGAATGTACCGTGCGTTTGAAAATCGCGAAAGAAAGCTTACTTAATGTTCTGTCACATGTCGTAGGAGCGGTTGAACGTCGCCATACTTTAAACATTCTGTCTAATGTTAAAATTCAAGTCAGCAACGAATCGTTAACCATTACCGGTTCCGATCTGGAAGTGGAGCTGGTTGCCAGTACCACTTTGGCTGAAGGTGCATGTTTGCAAGTAGGGGAAACCACTGTGCCTGCACGCAAGCTGATGGACATCTGTAAATCATTACCGACTGCAGCTTTGATTGACCTGCAAATTACTGAAGATCGCTGTATTTTAAAATCGGGTAATAGCCGTTTTGTATTGGGTACTTTGCCTGCTGAAGACTACCCGCTACTGAGTACTGAAAATGCGCAAGGTACGCAAGTGACTGTGACTCAGCGTGAGTTAAAACGCCTGTTTGAAAAAACTGCTTTTGCGATGGCGGTGCAGGATGTACGTTTTTATTTAACCGGGACCTTGCTTGAAATTGATCAAAACCAGCTTCGTGCAGTCACCACTGATGGTCACCGTTTAGCATTATGTGAAACAGCAGCAACTTCAACTGCAACCCAGGCTATTCAAGCGATTGTGCCACGTAAAGCAGTAGCAGAATTACAGCGTCTGCTCAGTATTGAAGATGAGCAGTTATCTTTGCTGATTGGCCGTGAATTATTGAACGTGACCATTAGCACACCAAGCCGCGACAAAGAACAGGGCAATATCACGGTTCGGTTCACCACCAAGCTAATTGATGGCAAATTCCCAGATTATCGTCGTGTGATTCCACGTGGCGGCGATAAAAACGTATTGATTGCACATGATGTATTTAAGCAATCCCTGCAACGTGTTGCGATTTTGAGTAATGAAAAATTACGCGGTGTGTTCCTGAATTTTAGTAGCGATTCTTTGCAGCTTCGCGCCAATAACCCGGAGCAAGATGAAGCGATTGAGGATCTGGCCATTCAATATGCAGATTCACCGATGGAAATGTCGTTCAATGCGCAATATTTACTGGATGTATTGGGTGCTTTGGATGGCGATGATGTCTACATGACCATGACTGAAGCCAACCAGTCGGTATTGGTACATGACCCAGCACAGCAAGATCAAACCTATGTTGTCATGCCAATGCGGGTTTAATTTGCAGATTTTTAACAAGATCAAATTATGTTTATCACGCGTTTAAATATAGAGCGTGTTCGAAACTTAAAAGCGGTTGCACTCCAGGAGTTGCAGCCGTTTAATGTCTTTTATGGTCAAAATGGTTCAGGCAAAACCTCGATTCTAGAGGCGATTCATTTGCTGGCGACCGGGCGTTCTTTCCGCACCCATATCCCGAAAAACTATATTCAAAATGAAACAAGCGATGCGATTGTTTTTGCGCAATCTGCGACCGAAAAGATTGGTATGCAAAAATTCTTGTCCGGTGAGCAACTGATTAAGGTCAATGGAGATCATATTGCGACTCAGGGGCAACTGGCTAAAATCTTGCCTTTGCAGCATATTGATCCACAAAGTACCGACATTATTGACTACGGAGCCAAGCCTCGGCGCCAATTGATTGACTGGCTGATGTTCCACGTGGAACCGGATTTTTATCATGCCTGGCAGTATTATTCGCGCGCTCTGAAACAACGCAACAGTTTGCTGAAATCGAGACGCAATCTTAGCCTGAATGATTTAGAGCCCTGGAATAAAATGCTGGCAGAATATGGCGAAATGCTGCATTCACAGCGCAGTGGAATTGTGGAACAGTGGAAAGTTTATTTTGAGCAGGATTTAAAGCAGTTATTGCCCAATCTGGATATACAGATGGAATATGTTGCAGGTTTTCACAGCGAGCTTGGCTTGCTGCATGACTTAACCGTGCATCATCAAAAAGACCTCGATCGACGCTATACCGAATATGGTCCGCATCGCGCAGATTTACGTTTAAAAACAACGCTGGGTGATGCAGATGTGGTACTTTCACGCGGTCAAAAAAAGCTGCTGATTGTCGCCTTAAAACTGTCACAGATTGCAATGCTACATGCCTGTAATAAGGAAACTGTGGTATTATTAGATGATGTGACAGCAGAATTAGATTTAACTGCACAACGACGATTAATTGAGCGATTGAGCCAACTGGGTAGTCAAGTTTTTATTACCACTTTAGAGCATGAATCAGTAAAAAAACATTTACATGATTTGTCTATTTCATATCAATTATTCAATGTTGAAAACGGTCAAGTTCAAGTTGTTGTGCAATAGTTTTTTAGATTTTACCCATCTTTGGGATAGACCTATATTTCACTAGGGAGAAACCATGAGTTCAGAAGATCAAGCTGCTTCTCAAACAGAACTAACCAATGAAAAGGCTTATGATTCCTCTAGTATCAAGGTATTACGTGGCCTCGATGCTGTTCGTAAGCGTCCAGGCATGTATATTGGTGATACTGACGATGGTTCAGGTTTACATCACATGGTGTTTGAGGTTGTCGATAATGCAATTGATGAAGCCTTGGCGGGTCACTGTGATGAAATCTTAGTCATCATCCATGAAGATGAATCGGTGAGTGTTTCAGATAACGGTCGTGGTATTCCAACTGATATTCACCCAGAAGAAGGCGTATCTGCCGCTGAAGTAATTTTAACCATTCTTCATGCCGGCGGTAAGTTTGACGATAATAGCTATAAAGTATCCGGTGGTTTGCACGGAGTAGGTGTCTCTGTTGTAAATGCCTTGTCGAGTAAATTATTACTGAATATCCGTCGTGCCGGTAAAGTGTACGAGCAAGAGTATTGTCACGGCGATCCGGTCTATCCGTTACGTGCCATTGGTGATACTGAGGAAACAGGAACCACGGTTCGTTTCTATCCAAGTGCAGAAACCTTTAGCCAAACCATTTTCAATGTTGATATTTTAGCGCGTCGTTTGCGTGAACTTTCATTCTTGAATGCCGGCGTTCGTATTGTGTTGCGTGATGAACGTATCGATGCTGAACATGTATTTGATTATGAAGGCGGTTTATCTGAATTCGTAAAATATATCAATCAGGGCAAAACCCATTTGAATGATATTTTTCATTTCACCAGCCAGGTGCCGGAAACAGGAATTACTGTTGAAGTCGCTTTACAGTGGAATGACACTTATCAAGAAAATGTGCGCTGCTTTACCAACAATATTCCGCAAAAAGATGGTGGTGCGCATTTAGCCGGTTTCCGCGCAGCATTAACCCGTGGTTTAAACCAGTATCTGGACAGCGAAAATATCCTGAAGAAAGAAAAAGTCGCGGTTACCGGTGATGATGCACGTGAAGGTTTAACTGCGATTGTTTCAGTAAAAGTGCCAGATCCAAAATTCTCTTCACAAACCAAAGAAAAACTGGTTTCAAGTGAAGTTAAACCTGCTGTAGAGCAGGCGATGAACAAGGAATTTTCTGCCTACTTGCTGGAAAATCCGCAAGCGGCAAAATCAATTGCCGGCAAAATTATTGATGCAGCACGTGCGCGTGATGCGGCACGTAAAGCGCGTGAAATGACGCGTCGTAAGAGTGCACTTGATATTGCAGGTCTTCCAGGTAAATTGGCAGATTGCCAAGAAAAAGATCCAGCATTGTCTGAACTGTACTTGGTCGAAGGTGACTCTGCGGGCGGTTCTGCAAAACAGGGCCGTAACCGTAAGATGCAGGCGATTCTGCCACTGAAAGGTAAAATCCTGAATGTGGAGCGTGCGCGTTTCGACAAAATGATTTCTTCGCAAGAAGTCGGCACCCTGATTACTGCACTCGGTTGTGGTATTGGCCGTGAAGAATACAATCCGGATAAATTACGCTATCACAAAATCATCATCATGACCGATGCTGACGTCGACGGTTCGCACATTCGTACGCTACTGTTGACTTTCTTCTTCCGTCAAATGCCTGAACTTGTGGAACGTGGTTATATCTATATTGCACAGCCACCATTGTATAAATTGAAAAAAGGTAAGCAAGAGCAATATCTTAAAGATAATGATGCTTTAGAAACCTTCCTGATTTCAAATGCGATTGATGATCTGTCCTTGCATATCAGTGCTGAAGCTCCTGCAATTACAGGTCAAGCACTGGCAAAAGTTATTGAAGATTACCAAGTTTCACAGAAGAGTTTGAACCGTTTAACTGTACGCTATCCTGCAAGTTTGCTAGATGGTTTACTGGGGCTGGATGCATTCAAACTTGATCAAAATCATGATGAAGATTATGTGAAACAATGGTCTGAACAGTTACGTGCTGCGATTGAAAAATATCAACCAAGTTTACGTCCTGAGATCACGTTAGAAGTGTTTGAAAAAGAACATGCTGATGGTTCTAAAGTGGCGCATTTCTGGCCACGTGTGACCATCTATGTGCATAACTTGCCGCATTCGTATTTACTTGATTCCGGATTACTGGCTTCAGGTGAATATAAACGTTTACTGCAAAACTCGAAGAGCTGGTTTAGCTTGCTTGAAGAGGGTGCATTTTTGCAGAAAGGCGACCGTAAAATTAATGTCATCACGTTCCATCAAGTGTGGCAGCACATTTTAGCCGATTCACGTCGCGGTATGATGATCCAGCGCTATAAAGGTCTGGGTGAGATGAATGCGGAACAGCTTTGGGAAACCACGATGGATCCTGAAAATCGTAACATGTTGCAAGTCACTATTGATGACGTGATTGAAGCAGACCGGATGTTCTCTTGTTTGATGGGAGACGATGTAGAACCACGTCGTGCCTTCATTGAAGAAAACGCCTTAAATGCGGATATTGATGCTTAGGGCATTGATGAGTTAAATTGTAAAAAGCACCCTTCGGGGTGCTTTTTTTATGCTATTTTTATTTAAATACGATTAACTTTTAGCCATCTTTGTTTTATAAAAATGACTTATTCCTCTGTCATGATGAATCCTGCACACAGGACAGCATCATGCAATATTACGAGGTTAGCAGCATGGATAATCAACTGGAACAGATCCGGGATATTTGGAGCAATGCATTTTTTACCGGTAATTTTGAGGTGCTGGCTCAGTATGAACATGAAAAATTTAAGGTGGTTTATGAGCAGGAAGGTCGGGTTGAAGGCAATTTTACCCGCTATGAGCGCATCGCACACGCGGTTAAAAATGGCGTATGGAAACCGCAAAAGCCCAACATTGAATTTGAAGAGTTTGAGTTTGATCGAGATTTGAAGCGTTGTAAGGTTTTAATTGGTTTAGAAGATCAGAGAAAAATTCAGGAATTATGGGTCAATGAGGGCGCTTGGAAAATTATCGAACTCAGGTTTTTAAAACGCAAAAAGTCAAAGCAGGATGAATAAAAAGTCTTATTTTCTGTGAAAATACGGATGTGGATAAGTTTGGTTTTTGTTGAATAAGAATGTGAAAATTAATTTATCCACAGTCTTAATAAATATTTTATTTAAATTCAAAGTTTACTGTAGATGTATTGTGGATAAATTTTTTAAATTTAAAAGTCGGTTTTGAATTTAAAATTGATAGCTGGTGATTTTTAAAATAGGTGGTAATTTTTAAATTTAAATACAATGACATCTGGTTGAGTAATATTGCGATAAAAGTGTTGTGTAGAAAAATTAAAAAATCGCAGTACAAGTTTGAAATTGTACTGCGATCATAAAATAAGCATCACTTTAGTTTTGCTTAAGAGTGGTAAATTGACTTATTCGAAAGCACCTACCAGCTCTTCCAACTCCATCATGAGCTCCAACATTTTTTCTTCAGCTTCAGCTAATTTCGCTTTTAACTCGGTTTGTTCGTTCATCAGCTTCAACAAATCATCTTTACGATTGGCTTCATATAATGCGCTATCGCCAAGTAAGGTCTCGATTTCACTCAAACGCGGCTGCACTTTGGCAATCTGCGCTTCAATTTTTTCAATATTCTTGCGAACAGGGCGGCTGAGTTCACGACGACGTGCAGCTTCTTTACGTTGCGCCTCTTTATCCAGTTTCGAAATCGTGGGTTTAACTTCCACTTGAGATTTCACAGGTGCAGCAGGTTGTTGACCTGACTTCATCATCTCGATCCGGGCTTGGCGTAACCAGTCTGCATAGGCAGTCAAATCACCGTCAAACTCACGGCTTTGACCGCCATGCACCAGAATCAACTCATCACACACACTGGCAATCAGTTGACGTTCATGCGATACCAGAACCACAGCACCCTCAAAATCTTGCAATGCCATGGTTAATGCATGACGCATATCCAAGTCTAAATGGTTGGTTGGTTCATCCAGAATCAATACATTTGGACGTTGCCATACAATCAGTGCCAGCGCTAAACGGGCACGTTCACCTCCCGAGAAACTTTCACTTGGGGTATCCATACGTTCGCCACTAAAACCGAAACTCCCGAGGAAAGAACGCAAGCTTGCTTCACTGATTTTTTTATCGGCAATACGAGATAATTGCAGCATTGGACTGGCATTACCATCCAAAGCATCCATTTGATGCTGAGCAAAGTAACCGATATTTAAAAGTTCAGAATCTTTACGGGTACCTTGAAGCAGTTGCAAATCACCGACCAGTGATTTAATCAGCGTGGATTTACCAGCACCATTCATCCCCAGTAAGCCAATACGACTGGTAGGGGTGATTTGCAAACTGACATTGGTCACAATCAGTTTGTCACCATAACCAATATCCGCATGCTCCAGTTCAAGCAGTGGCGAACTCATTTTGGTCGGTTCACGGAATGAGAAGGTAAACGGTGTATCAACATGCGCAGCAGACAATTCTTGCATACGTTCAAGTTGTTTAATCCGGCTTTGCGCTTGTTTGGCTTTGGTGGCTTGCGCTTTAAAACGGTCGATATATTTCTGCAAATGCGCGCGTGTTTCTAATTGCTTTTCATAGGCTTGCTGTTGCTGAGCCAAACGTTCACTACGGGTACGTTCAAAGGTTGAATAGTTGCCTGTGTAAAGAATCAGTTCTTGATTTTCAATATGTAAAATATGATCGGTAATTGCATCCAGGAAATCACGGTCATGTGAAATCAGAATCAATGTGCCTTCATAGGCTTTTAACCAGTCTTCTAACCATAAAATGGCGTCTAAATCTAAATGGTTGGTCGGTTCATCGAGTAATAACAGGTCTGAACGGCTCATCAAGGTACGCGCAAGGTTCAGACGCATACGCCAACCACCAGAGAAACTTGAAACATCCAGTTGTGACTGATGTTCAAAGAAACCCAAACCTGCCATCAATTGCGATGCTTTAGACGGTGCAGAATAGCCATTAATTTCGTCAAAACGACCGTATAAATGTGCAAGTTCATCATCGCTTAAGCTTTCTGGGTTATCTAATTTATTTTGAATTTCCCAAAATTCTTCATCGCCAGACAAAACGAAATCAATCGCTTTCATATCTAAAGCTTTGATTTCCTGTGCCATATGGGCAACGGTCCAAACCGCAGGGCGAGTTAAAGAACCCCCATCCGATTCCATCCCACCGAGCAGTGCAGAAAATAGTGTGGATTTTCCTGCACCATTTACACCAGTTAAACCAATTTTCCAGCCTGGATGGAGTTGCATGGATGCTTTTTGAAATAAAACACGTCCACTGCGACGTATAGAAAGTTGATCTAACTGAATCATTAAAATATCTAAATGAGAAGAATGGTGCGCATATTCTAAAGGAAGTGACCGAGAAAAGAAAAAGACTAGAAGGTTATTATGTGGATAAATAGCAGTTTTAACTAAATAAATAAAAGTGTGACAATTTGTGCAAAAAAAGCCTTTTATCAGAAATAGAATGAATTCTCTATTTTTACCGTTAAAACAACACTATAGTTATTTTATAAGGAAATATATAAAAAAAATTAGGCATGAGCATGAAAAAAAGGATTTTGATTTTATCCACAGGACTATTATTCAGTTTTTCAAGTGTGGCACAGGCAAAACAGAATATATGTGTTTTTGACTTGCTGGGAAAAGCGGGTGAATCTTATAAATTGATCGAAGAATGGTCCTTGGCCAGTAAGCAATGGGGTGGGGAGGTCAATCTGATCTCTTATCAAGATGAAGCCAAAGTTGAACAGGATTTTAAATCGGGTCAATGTGACGCTTTTTATATGACCTCAATGCGTGCACGTGCCTACAATAAATTTGCTGGCTCGATTGATGCGATTGGTGGTATACCGAGTAATGATATAGCACAAAAAGCTATTAGCTATGTACTTGATAAACGTAATGAAAAACGTCTGATCAATACCATGGGTAAAGAAACCTTTGAAGTAGCCGGTATTGGGCAAATTGGCTCGGCTTATATTTTTGTCCGTGACCGTTCGATTAATTCTATAGCCCGTGCAGAAGGTAAAAAGTTCGCTGTATTACATTATGATTATGCTCAAAAAATTATGGTTACGCGTGTTGGCGCTGTTCCGGTAATGTCCGAGATCTCAAATTTCATCAAAAAATTTAATCAAGCTGAAGTTGAAATTGTAGCTGCACCTGCTTATGCCTTTAAACCTCTTGAAATTTATAAAGGTTTAGGTACGCAAGGAGCGATGATTAATTTTCCCGTGGTCAATGTCACCGCCGATTTGATTATACGTAAAAATAAATTTCCTGAAGGGTTCGGCATGCAATCGCGGAGTTGGTTCGTAAAACAATTACCGAAAAGTTTTGCCATGGTCAAACGTATGGAAGCGGAAATTCCGGCAAAATACCGCATGAATTTAAGCAAAGAAGACCACGTAAAATATCAAAAAATTCTGCGTGAAGGACGCATTGATTTAACCAAACAGGGAATTTATGAACCAGCCATGATGACCGTATTGAAAAAAGCCCGTTGTACTGTAGAGCGAACCAATTTTGAGTGTTCTTTGAGTGGTGAATAACGACTGTGTTGTGTAGTAATTTGTAAAATATTTAAACTTTTTGAAGCTATAACTAAAAGCATTTTTAGCTAACTTTATGATTTTATTGTTAACTTAAAAAAATATAAATCAACTGACATATAAGTCGGAAATAAATGGAGTAAATGCTCTATTTTTTTTAAATAAACTTGCATAATATTTATGCCATGAATGGACACTCATCAAACAACAAGATTCTGAAAAGGACCATGACAATGAAAAAAACGATTCTGGCATTAGCCGCATTTTCTGCTATTGGTTGTGCGGCAACAGCACATGCAGCAAAGGTGGATGTTTGTGTGTTTGATTTACTGGGTAAATCTGGTGAGTCTTATCAAATGGCACAGGAATGGGCGCTGGCTGCCAAAGGATGGGGCGCTGATATTAATTTAATTCCACGTCAAGACGAAGCTGTCGCTGATAATGATTTTAAAGCAGGCAAATGCGATGGCGTCTTTATGACGGCGATGCGTGCACGTCAATACAATAAATTTGTCGGTTCTATTGATGCTTTAGGTGGTGCACCCAGCAATGCCATTGCCCAACGTGCAATTACATTCGCGCTCGATAAACGTAATGCACCGAAAATGGTGAGTAATTTAGGTGGAAAAAAATATGAAGTTGCCGGTATTGCGCCTTTAGGTTCAGCTTTTATTTTTGTACGTGACAAGAGCATTAATTCGATTGAAAAAGCTGCAGGCAAAAAATTTGCAGTATTGGGTTATGACGATGCGCAAAAAATTATGGTGCAACGTGTAGGGGCACAGGCAGTAATTTCGGATGTATCGAACTTTGTGGCGAAATTTAATAATGGTCAGGTGGATATGGTGGGTGCGCCGGCTTATGCCTACAAACCTTTGGAAATCTATAAAGGTTTAGGTACAAATGGTGCAATGTTCAATTTCCCTGTACTGCAAGTGACCTCAGATTTTGTGATTCGTCCTGATCAGTTCCCAGCGGGATTTGGACAAAAATCGCGTGACTGGTTCGTGAAACACTTGCCAAAAAGTTTTGCGATGATTAATCGTCTTGAAGCCAGTATTCCAGCTAAGTTTAAAATGAACCTGTCTGCAGAAGATAAAACCAAATATCAAAAAATGTTACGCGATGGCCGTATGGATATGACCAAACGGGGAGTTTATGATGCCAGCATGATGTCGGTATTGAAAAAAGCACGCTGTTCTGTCGATAAGGCGAATTTTGAATGTTCACTTGGTGGTGAATAACTTTGATTTTAAAGAAAAAAGCCTAGATTAACTCTAGGCTTTTTTGTCGAGTGGAATATGTCATTTTTGCCATTGTTGTGAGTCAAAAAAGGCGTAATCTTAAAAAAATAATGATATAAAATTTTTATCATAAAAATGAAAACAGGCATAGCAAGCGTGTTGTTCGTAATGAATAAAAACTCAAAAAGATTCAGTCGAAGACTGAATAAAAACAAAGACACAAGGAAAAAGTCATGATGCAATGGTCTAAAACGCTGCTACTGGGTGCAAGTCTGTGTGCTGTAACCGGAATTAGCCAAGCAAAACAAGTGATGTGCGTATTCGATTTGGTCGGTAAAAGTGGTGATGTGTTTACCTTGATGAAAGATTATCAACTGGCAGCCAAAAATTGGGGTGCAGATATTGAATTACGTGTCGGCCAAAATGAAGCGGTCATTGCTGAAGATTTTAAAGCAGGTAAATGTGATGCGATTAGTGTTACAGGTATGCGTGGGCGTCAGTTTAACGATTTTACTGGCTCTTTAGATGCCATTGGTGCGATTCCTGATTTAAAACTTGCGGTTAAAGTGATGCAAGGCTTAGCTAGCCCGACTTTTGCCAAACATATGGTACGTGGCAAATATGAAGTGGTGGGTGTTATTCCAGTCGGTGATGCATTTTTAATGGTCAATGACCGTAGCATTAACACGGTCGCTAAAGCTGCAGGTAAAAAAATTGCGGTTTTAGACTATGATGAAGCACAAAAAATTATGGTTCAGCAAATTGGTGCACAAGCGGTCAGTGCAGATGTCACCAATTTTGGGGCCAAATTTAATAATGGTCAGGTGGATATTATTGGGGCACCTGCTGCTGTATTTAAACCGCTAGAATTACATAAGGGGTTAGGTACCAAAGGCGCGATTGTAAATTATCCAATTCTACAAGTGACCGGTAATATTATTATCCGTCCAGATAAATTCCCAGCAGGTTATGGACAAAAATCACGTGAATGGGTAAGAGGTCAGTTACCGCGTGCATTTGGTATTTTAGGCAAAATGAAAGCGGATATTCCACAAAAATACTGGATGCAAATTCCTGCAGCAGATAAGCCAGGCTATCAAAAACTAATGCGCGAATCGCGTGTCGATTTAACCAAGCGCGGTGTTTATGATAAACGGATGATGAAATTGTTATGGCAATTCCGTTGTAAGGAAGATCCAAAGAACTTTGAATGTAGTCTTCAAGATGAGAACTACAAACAATCTTGAGAAAAATACTCAGGTTTGACTTTAAATCTTCAAATACTGACCATATATTGGGTATGCTATACTCGAAATATGGTCTTTATCTTTTAAAGACAACTGAATTGAACAGAGGAATCCAACATGAATGCCCAAGCTCTGGTGCTGACCGACAATGCTGCGAATAAAGTACGCCAATTGCGTGATAGTGAAGGCAATCAAGAATTAATGTTACGCGTCTATGTTACAGGCGGCGGTTGTTCTGGTTTCTCTTACGGCTTTAACTTCGCTGAAAGCATGAATGAAGATGATGCTGAATTTGTGAATGGTGACGTGAAAATGCTGGTTGATTCTTTAAGTTATCAATATCTTGTCGGTTCAGAAGTCGATTATGTTGAAGGTTTAGAAGGGTCACGTTTTGTGGTTCAAAACCCAAATGCAACCACAACCTGTGGCTGTGGTTCTTCTTTCTCAATTTAATAAAAAAATTAAAAAGCCCTCCTTGTCTGGAGGGTTTTTTTATGAAAAGTAGAATTTATTATTCTGTGAGCACATCATTAAAAATTATGCTTCTAATTTAGCGGCTTCTAAAATATCAAAAATAACAGTCGTCACGTCTTGGCTTAAATCACGATTGTTAAAAATTTCATGCGCTGTAATAGTTACATCTGTATCGCTTGGCAGTAAGCGTTGTTCTTCTTCAATCAAATGCTGAATAGGTAGTAAAGTCTGTTTGATTTCTAAATGCAGAATATCCTTGAACTCAATATTTTCATCTTCCAGTTCAATCAGCTGTTCGTTTAAAAATGGCAATAAAATAGAATGCAGATAAGGCTGAATCTCAATAATATCAAAGATTTCAATCTCACGTGTTTGCTCAATTGTACTAATGTGATCATTCATTTCAATCAGAATATGGTAGTAACTCACACGCGTCTCCAGAGATTTTATATTGTCATTTCTTCCCATCACAATAACATGAAATGAGCCGGATTTCTGTTCTATTGCCCTGCATAGACGTATAAAAAGTAAGGGATTTTTGCATTGTATCTCGGTCGTGGCTTAACGTGCCTGCAACAAGGCTAAATCTGCTGCCGATAACCTGAAATTTTGCATCTGCTGATCTTTCAGAAGTGGGTACATCAGCGCTTGAGGATCGTGATTGTGTTCTAAGCCCAGGGCATGCCCTAACTCATGTGCAATGGTTAGACGCAGATCATCCATCGTATCAAATTGATAAATTTCAATGCGCTTTCCATTGTACATACCTTTATGAAACTCGCGTGCCGGGAAGCGTTGATTGAGATGATTCACATTGATATTGTAGGAATCAATATTCTGGTTGTGCTGCTCGACCTGTTGATTGTATTGGTTATTTTGATCTTTAAGCTCAGCAATGTCATGGTCTAATTGTTGTGCCTGGGCTTTCAATTGCTGATATTGCTGTTCAATACGTTGTCGATTTGGACCATTTTCATTTTCAATACGCATCCAACTCATGCGTTGCTGATTGAGTTGTTCAGCATCCCTGGATAATTGATCTCGCTGGGCTTGCAGTTGTTGATGGCGCTGTTCTAGGTAGCTATAGCGAGGGTCTAAATTCTCTGAAACCCGTTGATTCACATTTTGCGCCGTTTGCAAAAGTTGCTGGCTTGTTTTATACGCTTTATGGTCAGCTTGGCGCTGGTCATAGATCAAATTAATCGTCAATTTTGCATTGGGATCATAAACCAGAAGCGGTTTTTCTGAGCCTTGCTGCCAAATGCCGATGGCATCTTTGCAGAGCTGAATCAGTTCTGCTTGGCTCATGCCAAATCGTGGGTCGACATCACCTAAGCGAAATCGCACACTTGAATCAAAAGGATGAAGTATTTTATCTGTGACCGTGCGGTGGTCTCGCTTGTTATCGTGTTGCGATGGAAAGAATAACCAAATGAACAATAACGCTCCGATGGCAAAGAAGAGAGCACGCATAACAGTTTTAAATCATTGTTTTTAAATTAATGTAGCTGAAATTTTAATCTCATCCTATCTTTTTAAACATAAAAAAAACCGCGCTTTCGCGCGGTCTTTTTTAACTCTGTCGAGTCAGATTAAAGCGACAAATTATTTTTTGTCATCTTTAACTTCAGTGAACTCAGCATCTACAACGCCGTCGTCCGCTTTTTGAGATTGACCTGCATCACCTTGGAAAGCGTTCGGGTCAAAACCTTCAGCACCACCTTGAGCGCCTTGCGCAGCTTCATAAGCACGTTGGCTAATCGGCATGATGATGTTTTGCAGCGCTTCAGTTTTCGCTTTGATTTCTTCTACATCATTTTCTTTGGTTGAAGCTTCAAGCTCAGAAACCGCAGTTTCGATTGCAGTTTTTTCATCTGCAGTCACTTGTTCGCCAAGATCTTTCACCGCTTTTTGAGCAGAAGAAACTAAAGCATCAGCTTCGTTACGAGCTTTCGCCAATTCTTCAAATTTGCGGTCTTCTTCAGCATTCGCTTCAGCATCTTTAATCATCGCTTCAATTTCAGCATCTGATAAGCCAGAGTTTGCTTTAATTTGAATTGATTGTTCTTTACCAGTGCTCTTGTCTTTCGCAGACACTTTCAAGATACCGTCAGCGTTGATGTCGAAAGATACTTCAATTTGTGGCACACCACGTGGAGCAGGTGGAATGTCGCCTAATTGGAAGTTACCGAGCAATTTGTTTTGCTGCGCCATTTTACGTTCACCCTGGAACACAGAAATGTCTACAGCAGGCTGGTTGTCGGCAGCTGTTGAGAACACTTGAGATTTCTTCGCAGGAATCGTGGTGTTTTTCTCGATGATTGCAGTTAACACGCCGCCCATAGTCTCAATACCCAGAGTCAATGGAGTTACGTCTAGAAGCAATACGTCAGTTTTGTCACCAGACAATACCGCACCTTGAATCGCAGCACCCATTGCTACAGCTTCGTCAGGGTTCACGTCTTTACGTGGCTCTTTACCGAAGAAGTCTTGTACTTTTTGTTGTACAAGTGGCATACGAGACTGACCACCCACAAGAATTACGTCAGAGATGTCGCTTGTTGAAAGACCCGCATCTTTAAGCGCAATTTTACAAGGCTCAATGGTACGAGCAACCAAGTCTGCAACCAAGCCTTCAAGTTTCGAACGAGTTACGTTGATCACCAAGTGTTTAGGACCAGTCGCATCAGCTGTGATGTATGGAAGGTTGATTTCAGTTGCATTCGAAGAAGAAAGCTCGATTTTTGCTTTTTCAGCAGCTTCTTTCAAACGTTGTAATGCAAGTGGATCTTGTTTCAAATTCACGCTTTGTTCTTTCTTGAATTCTTCAACAAGGAATTCAATTAATGCGTTATCGAAGTCTTCACCACCTAGGAAGGTATCACCGTTAGTCGACAATACTTCGATTTGCTGGTCGCCATCTAGGTCAGCGATTTCAATGATTGATACGTCGAAAGTACCACCACCCAAGTCGTAAACCGCGATTTTACGGTCGCCTTCTTTTTTGTCCATACCGAACGCAAGCGCTGCAGCAGTTGGTTCGTTGATGATACGTTTAACATCAAGACCGGCAATTCGACCTGCATCTTTAGTTGCTTGACGTTGTGCATCATTGAAGTAAGCAGGAACAGTAATCACCGCTTCAGTAACAGTTTCGCCCAAATAATCTTCTGCAGTTTTTTTCATCTTTTTCAAGATTTCAGCAGAAACCTGTTGTGGTGCCAATTTTTTATCATTTACATCAACCCAAGCATCGCCATTGTCTGCCTGAATGATTTTGTAAGGGACAAGACCGATATCTTTTTGAACTGCTTGGTCTTTGTACTTGCGACCGATCAAACGTTTGATCGCGAATAGCGTATTTTTAGGATTGGTTACCGCTTGACGTTTAGCAGATTGACCCACCAAAATTTCGCCATCTTTGTATGCAATAATCGATGGAGTTGTACGAGCGCCTTCAGCGTTGTCGATAACTTTAACTTTGTCGCCTTCAAGTACTGCTACGCAAGAGTTTGTAGTACCTAAATCAATACCAATGATTTTAGCCATTTGGATGTTTCCTCAAAATTATTTTTTGCAATGCTTTTGCTTGTTATCCGATATGAGAGCCATTCAAAATTTTTCAAGTTTATTTGATTAAAAAAAGTGAAAAACTCCCGAATTTCTTTACCTTATTGACCGACCAAGACCATTGCTGGACGAAGTAAACGGTTCGACAAGGTATAGCCTTTTTGCAATACAGTACCAATTTCCCCTGCTTTAGCATCAGGTGCGATACCGACTGCCTGATGCAAGTCTGCATTGAAACCGTTACTCATGTTCACTTCGACTACACCGAATTTTTCCAGTGTGGTGAGCAGTGATTTCAAAGTAAGTTGCACACCTTCAAGTAATGGAGATTCAATATCACCCGCAGCTTGAATGGCGCGTTCTAAATTATCGACGGTGTCGAGTAATTCTTTGGCGAATTTTTCAATCACTGTTTCTTTATGCTTTTCAGCATCACGTTGAATGCGTTCCACGCTTTTTTGCGCTTCATATACCGCATTGGCTGTACGCGCTTTTTCAAGTTTTAAACTTTCTTGCAGATTAGTGATCTGGGCTTGTAAATCTTCAACTGAAACTTCAGCTTGCTCCGTTTCAGCTTGAGTTTGTGCTGTTTGTTGATCAGCTTGCTCTTGCCCTAGATCTTGAGCTTGTTCGTTTTGCTCAGCCGCCATAGATTTACTCCGTTTAAATGGGTTCTTAAACATGTACAGTCCTTTTGGCTTCAGTGTTAACTGGGTTAATTCTGAACTGCCATGAGTGATAAAATTCATGATTAATACAAAGGTCGGGGCAGGCGATAAAAATTCAAGCGAGACAATCAATTAAATCTGTCTAATTTGATTAAAATTATTAAAAAAATCTGGTTTTTCCAGCGTTGAGCTTAAAAATGTTGGATTCTTCGTGGTCAAGATTGAGCGAAGGGACAAAACAACACAGCAGCTTATATAAAAGCTTGAGCATCTGTGAATGAAAGAATCAGTTTTGTTACTCAACTTCAGTTTGTATGGACTGTTTGTATGAAGGATAAAAGCAAGTAACGATAGAGATGAAAAGGAATCAGAAAATATAAACAAGATGAGTGTGATGAGAGGGTATATCAGTCTTAGACTTAAAAACGATCAATATTCAATAAATTATATATTTCACAAAAACCTGCAGGCTGGTTATTATTTCATCCAGATTCTATCGCTGTAGTTTCTTCTTGGTATTTTTGAAATCTGTTTTCTAGGCTTACCCAACCTCTGGGTAAGCTTTTTTTTTTGCCTAAAATAAACTAAGCCCCCATGAACCACGGATCTCCTTTATCTGTTTAGCCCATTCTAGCCTTAGTGTTGAATAGTGATTCAATCCTTGCAGCATGAAGTTTTGATGAGCATGAATTTTATAACATCAAAAAATACCCTTTACTGGAAGGGTATTTAGCTAATAACAGGATTTTAATTATCGCGACGATCTCGAACTCGCTTATCAGTATCGCGGCGTTGATTATCCCAACGTCTTTCTTGAGATTTAGCTCGCTGTTGGGTTTTTTGACGATTTTGCTCAGTCAGTTTTTTACGCTGTTGTGCTGAGCGTTGGCGTTCAAGTTCCCGTTTTTTTCGATCCAAATTGGATTGGTTACTTCGATTTTTTTCGGCAGCTCGCTTTCGCTGTTCTAACTGATGCTGTTGTTCACGTTTTTTACGCTCCCAATCCGACTGCTTCTGACGGTTTTGTTCCCATTGGCGACGTTCTAATTCACGTTTTTTACGTTCCAATTCCAAGCGGTTTTGACGCTGCTGATATTCCCAGCGTTGACGATCCCGCTCTCGGTCATAACGGTTGTCATAGTCCCGATCATAACGAGGGTCATAGCGGTTGTCATAACCACCATTGTAATAACCGCCATCTTCTGGAAATGCCACACAACCTACCGTTAAAAATGTGGTCACTAAAGAGAGTATAATCAGTTTCTTAGTCATGGCTTGCATCCTTCTTCTTTTAAGGAGTAGCAAAACACTCCGAAATATACATGGAAATTGTCAATGACAAGGTATAAAAAGAAGATTAGCGTATGAATGTTTTTACTGTGTATACAGATGATTAGAGTTGTATAAGATTATGGTCACTTATCGGCTGATCATGTAGAAAATGTGAAGAATATAATAAAAGGAAGGGATACTTATGGTTGCTTTTAATCGAACGCTACAGACAATGATAGAAAAAGGGCAAGGCACGGCAGCACGTACCTTGGATCGGTTACCGGCTTTTGCGCAAAAGTCTTTAGTTAAAATTTTAAGATATCCGCATGAGTATCCTGAACTTGATCCTTTAATCCAATGCATGATGGCTACCCAGTTAAGACAGGGCAATAGTGGTTTCATTGGTGCAGATGTTGTCCGTGCGCGTAAAAACTTTGATCTGCAAATGCAGTCGATTAAGACTAAACCGACAGCGGTAAAGCGAGTTGAAGATTTACGACTACCTTTACATAGCGGCACCATCTTCGCGCGACATTATCATCCTGCACCCAGTAAAAAACTTCCGATGGTGGTGTTTTATCATGGCGGTGGTTTTGTGGTGGGAAGCCTCGACTCTCATGATGAGGTTTGCCGTTTACTTGCCGTACATGCAAAGGTTCAGGTGATGAGCATCGACTATCCTTTAGCACCAGAAACCAGCCCGATAAAACTGATCCAAAGCTGTGAAGATGCACTGGCATGGGTATATCAAAACAGAAAACAGCTTAAAATCTTAAAAAACAGAATTTCGGTGGCCGGGGATAGTGCAGGCGGCAATATTAGTACGGTGGTTGCCCAGCGTAGTGTCAACAAGGTTCATGCACCGCAAGCGCAATTGCTGCTCTATCCTGCGTTAGATTTTAAAAGCCGTCACCCATCATTTCATGCCTATAAAGAAGGTTTGGTGCTCACTGGTACGGATGTAGATTTTGTAACGCAATATTATGCAGAAACGCATCAAGTTGAATTGGATGACCCGATTATTTCCCCGACCTATGGCCAGCATGACAAATCACCGCCTGCATTTGTGATTACCGCAGGTCATGATGTGTTGCATGATGAAGGTGAAATTTATGCTTATAAGTTACGTCATCGGGGCGTGAAAGTGCATTATCAGGAATACACTGATCAAGCCCATGGCTTTGTCAATCTAACGCCCATTTCTTCTCGGGCTAAAAAGTACGTGATTGAAATCAGTAAAAACTACAGAAAGTTTTGGGATAAACACGCTTAAGCTTTTTTATCAATTCGCCTGTCTATATACAAGGTGTTTCACGTGAAACACTTTTTATTTTTTCTCAATTTTGGCTGGGGGTAGCGTCAGTCTAAATTCGGGAACATAAAAACTCTGTAAATATTTGGCTTGAGAAAAATCTGGAAAAATATCCAGGGTATTTTTCCACGAGGCCTGTTTAAGTTTAGCGAGCTTGCCACGAAACTGGGGACTGAATTGATAATGTAAACCTTGCCATATCTGATGAATGTTGAGCAGTCGTGCGGGCACATGATGGCTGTTAATATAAAAGTCTTGGCTGCGTTTATACTTCTGTAGGCACAAACTCATTTCTTGTTGAGCAAATGAAATGTTGCAATACACCACATCATCTTTGATTAACCATTTAAATTGAGCCAATTGTTTCGGAATTCCCCAAAAATGTTGACCATGAACCACAGAGGTTTCAGTAGATACATAAATTTTAGGAATTGAAGACAAACGTCTTTTAATCATTAAAGGATGATCTAAAATCAGAAGCTCATCATAAGGGCCCACTGGGGATTCCTCATAACGAACCAATATGACCTGGATCACCCGACCGATTGGAGAGGGAGCAAGGTAGAAAGCTTGATTGGATTTAATAAAGTTTGGGGTTAACCAGTAATTCAAAATAAAAGCATCACCATGTAAATGCCAAGGTGGGTGGTGATGAAAAGTGGTCGTGGTTAATTCTTCACTCATTGTCATTCTCGTTTTATCTCAAAAAGAGATGCTGTTATATTTATAGTGAACGATTAATATATAGACATTCACAATTACAACTTGAAGTAGAAGAGTAAAGAAATGTTAAAACAAACCATATTCGCTGTCGGGGCTGCCTTGATCAGTTTGCAAACGATCGCTGCAAACTCGATTGTAGAAATGAAAACATCCATGGGGAATATTGAAATAGAGCTCTTTAATGATAAAGCACCTATTTCAGCGAAAAATTTTGAAGGCTATATAAAGGATAACTTTTATAACGGCACTATTTTTCATCGCGTGATTCCGGGCTTCATGATTCAAGGAGGAGGAATGGATGCCAATATGGTCGAGAAGCAGACTAAAGCACCCATTCAAAATGAATCGTATAACGGTTTGAAAAACACCCGTGGCACTTTAGCAATGGCACGTACCAATACGCCGAACTCTGCATCCAGCCAATTCTTTATTAATACGGTCGATAACGACTTTTTAAATAAAAGCCAGAGGAATGCCGGTTATGCCGTGTTTGGTAAAGTCATTAAAGGCATGGATGTGGTGGATAAAATCACTAAAGTACCGACAGCGAATCTAGGTATGCATCAAAATGTACCGCAGCAAGCTGTAAAAATCGTCAGTGTGACGGTTAAAGCAGCAGCTGAGAAAAAGTAATCCACATTAAAACAGAAATTTTAAAATTAATATTTCTGCTTTAAAACAACAGTTTAAAAATTTTTTGTATAAAATTGACCCAATTTGGTGCATAAAAATAATACACTCGTTATTTTTGTCAGTTAAAAGCACTTGCGTGTGTGCGAAATTGCCCTATAATGAGCACATACCAACGAGATATGTTGAAACGAACGAAACGCGAAGCGTTGAGTTGTTGAGATTATCTTGTTGTTACTTGTCTCTGACGAAGAGCAAGAAGATCATTAAGAGATTATGAAGAACAACTTGTGTGGATTTTTACTGGTTGATCGATCGAAATTATTTTCATTGATTGAT
>NZ_JBRATK010000017.1:0-64509 GCF_052712855.1 Acinetobacter sp. F16 | reverse complement strand
AAGCTAAAGTGTAGCTATGAGGGTGCAGTTGCATTAGCTTGTGTATTTATTTGGCTACCTTTATCGGGTAAATTCTATACTTGAAATGTCAACAGACCCTAAATATAACCTAAAAATATTTGTAAATATTTGATATTAAATACATTAAGACCTTTCATCTAGCAAAAAAATTATAGAACCAAATAATGTGATATAGACAACAAATTATTACTACACTTTTCACGATAAATGATTATTTTTTAATCAAATGAAAATCTAAATTAAATTTCAATTAATTAATATTTGTTTTTATTTTTCAATATTTTATATAGAAATTATTCAACAACTTTAGATTAAAAAATCTAATAAAGTGTATTTTTACACTTATTTGTTTTTCTAGAGCATTTACTCTTTTTTTTATTGTGTTATTTTTGTCACATGGAGTAACAAATGATATCTGGTTAAAAGACCGCTATCACCAAAAATGAATGCTGAGCATAAATAACATAAAGCCGCAGTAAAAAAATTGTACCTCAAGGAAAGACAAAGAATGAAACTAAAAACTCTTAGTACAGCGATTCTTCTAGCAACTGTGCCAATGACTGGTGTATTCGCAGCCGCAATGGATCGTTCAGGACAATCTATTTCAGCATTTTTACAACCGGGTAATTACTTTGAAGCTGGTATTTCTGTTTTAGATCCAACAGTTTCAGGTAAAGAAGCTGGTGAAACGACCAGTCGAAATACCATTAGCGATATGGCAGATGACTACTACTTTCCGTCTGCTGCACTTAAATTCCAAGTGACTAACAAATTCTCATTTGGTTTACTTTACGATCAGCCATTTGGCGCTGCTGCTGAATATAGTGGTGACAATGCATTTGTATCAAAACTAACTGATACTGTACTGCCTCAAAGTACTCTTAATGGATTGGTTACTTCTCAAGTGCAAAGCGCGCTTGCTACAGGCAGTAAACAAATCTCTGATGCGCTGTCTGGAAGCAATACCCCACTACAAAGTTATGACCAATTAACAGATGTACAAATTGTTACTGCAGGTGTTGCAAGTCAATTAATCGAAGCAGGACTGGCGCCAACTAACCCGGCATTTGCTGCAACATTAAATGCTCAGGTAACAGGTCTCATTACACAAGCAGGTGGTGTAGATCAAGCTAAACAAGTCATTCTGGATGGTGCACAACAAAAAGGAAATGCAGCATTAGCGACTCAACTCGCGGCTTTAGGTGCAGACCAACTAGGTGTTGGAAATACCAAAGTTACCGTAGATACACAAAACCTAACCTTCCTATTTGGTTATCAACCGACTGAAAATTGGAATATCTATGCAGGCCCGGTATACCAAACTGTTAAGGGTAATGTTAGTTTACGTGGTCAGGCATATAGTATTTATAATGGTTACGATGCACAGATTAAAGAAACAGGTGATGTTGGTTGGTTAGCAGGTTTAGCATATCAAATCCCCGACATTGCTTTAAAAGCTTCTTTAACATACCGCTCTGAAATCGATCATTCGACGGATGTAACAGAAACTTTCTCTGGTGGTCTAAATGCAATTGCATTATTAGGTGGTAATCCAGCAGATATTACTAGCTCGCCAGGTAAAACAACCATTACAACACCTCAATCTGTAAACCTCGATTTCCAAACAGGGATCATGGCAAATACAGTAGCATTCGCAAATGTGCGCTGGGTAGAATGGTCTAAATTCGGTATTCGACCTTACCAATTTGGTAAATTATCAGAAGAAATCGGTGGACTTCAATCAGTTAATCGTCCTAACGGTTTCGACTTAGTGTCTTACTCTGACGATCAAATTTCAGCAACCGTTGGTGTGGGGCGTAAACTCTCTGAGCAATGGGCAGGTAATGTATCTGTTGGCTGGGACTCTGGCGCAGGTAATCCTGTATCTACCCTTGGTCCAACAGAAGGTTACTGGAACCTTGGTCTAGGATTACAATTTAGCCCTACTCCTGCAACATTCATCGCTGGCGGTGTGAAATACTTCTGGTTAGGTGATGCCAAATCACAAACAGCAGCTCAATATGGCGAAAATAGAATTGTTGGTGAGTTTGAAGAAAATGATGCTTGGGGTTATGGTCTAAAAATGGGCTACCGCTTCTAAAATTATTAAATAAATGAATCAAAAGGCCATTGTTCGCAATGGTCTTTTTTACATTACATCACTTGTTTTTCTAACACTCCAATCTATATGTTTTAAATTTGATCAAAAAGAATTACTTGTATTGCCCTATTTTTTTTAAGCTTATTACTCTATTTTTTTACTTATAAATCATTAATATACAAAAGTATTGTTAGTACTTTTACTCTATTCAAGTTCATTTTTTGAATTAGTCAGTTCATTTTGCGTCCATTCCTCTACGTTTACTCTTTTTTTATTTATGTTACTTTCCCGTAACTTTTAAAAAGATGAAGCGACTCAGGGAAAAGAATCTATGAAGCTTACAGTAATTCATTCAGCTATTTTACTCAGTTTAATTCCAGCGACAGCAACTTTTGCGGGTGGTTTAGACCGTTCTGGACAGTCAATTTCAGCTTTTTTACAACCAGGTAACTATGCTGAAGCAGGTATCTCAGTTTTAGACCCAACTGTTAAAGGTTCTTCTACTGTACAAGGCTTTGCAGGCGAAAAAATTAGCGATATGGCTGAGGACTACTATTTCCCTTCTGCAGCGATTAAAGTACAAGCAACTGATAAAATTTCACTTGGTTTAATTTACGATCAACCCTTTGGTGCTGATTCTCAATATGCAGCAACTGCAGGTTCTTTTGGAGATGGAATTGAAGGTACTTCTGTTGAAGTAAAAACCAACAACCTAACTGCTTTAATTGGTTATCAACCTACTGAAAACTGGAATTTCTATGCTGGTCCAGTATGGCAAACCGTAGAAGCCGACATTAAATTACGTGGTGAGGCCTATGGTAAAGCCCCCTTAACTATTAGCGGATATAATATTCAAGTTGAACAAGAAGAAGCTTACGGCTGGCTGGCAGGTTTTGCTTACCAGATTCCTGAACTGGCCTTAAAAGCAGCTGTAACTTATCGCTCAGAAATCAAACATGAAGCACAAGCTCATGAAACATCAGGCTTAGCTATTTTAGGACAGCAATTACCTGCAGCAGGTCACCCACTAAGTCCGGCCAAACCTCTATTATCAACTTTAGGTTCTAGAGAAAGTACCTTAGAAGCTGTTACTCCCCAATCTGTAAATATTGACTTACAATCAGGTATTGCTCAAAACACTTTAGCATTTGCCAATATTCGCTGGGTACATTGGGATCAATTTGCAGTAACACCTTCTCTTCTAGCACAAGCTTCTGCCTTAGCAAAAGGTCAAGCACAAAATTTAATTGATTATTCAGATGATCAATGGTCTGCCACAGTTGGTTTAGGTCATAAATTTAATAATAAATGGTCTGGTACTGCTGCAATTGGTTGGGATTCTGGTGCAGGCAACCCAGTCACAACTTTAGGTCCTACTGAAGGTTATTGGAGTGTCGGTTTAGGTGGTCAATATAGTCCTGCAGAAAACTACTTTATCCAAGCGGGTGTAAAATACTTCTGGTTAGGTGATGCAACCGCACAAACTGGTGGCAATCCAGTAGGCAATTTTGAGGACAATCATGCAATGGGTTATGGTATGAAAATCGGTTACCGCTTCTAATTGTGTTAAAAATTAGGATTAAACAAGAAAGGGCGCTTATAGCGCCCTTCTCTTTTGCTTAAAACATTTAATTAAGCTGGAATATCACGAACTGATGCATTGCGAATCGCTTCTTTTAATGCTTCATAACCATGAATCGGCGGGAATTGCGGGAATTCAGCAATCACATTTTCAGGCGCATCAAATAAGAAACCGTGGTCTGCTTCACCCAGCATCGTGGTATCGTTATACGAATCACCTGCTGCGATCACCCGGAAATTCAAACCATGCAAGGCTTTGACTGCTTGACGTTTTTGATCCGGCTGGCGAAGTTTATAGGCAGAGATCATGCCCGCTTCATCAGTTTCCAATTTATGACAGAAAATTGTTGGCCAATCGAGTTGCTTCATGAGTGGATGAGCAAATTCGTAGAAGGTATCTGAAAGAATAATCAATTGAAAATGAGTACTGACCCATTTCACAAATTCTTTTGCACCTGGGAATGGTCCCATATCGGCAATCACTTCCTGAATATCATTCAAGCCTAAACCATGCTCTTTTAAAATATTCAGGCGCTGTGTCATCAACACATCGTAGTCTGGAATATCACGTGTAGTTGCTTCCAATGCTTTAATTCCAGTTTTTTTGGCGAAGTTAATCCAAATTTCCGGAACTAATACACCCTCAAGATCAAGACATACGATTTCCATGGGTTCTCCCAATGTCAGTGAAAAAATTTTGCGTTATCATAGCTTAAAAATTGATATTCGATGTGTTGTTTTTTAAATCTGTTTTATTCATAAGTATTTATTTTTTAGTGATAAGCATGCTATTTCAATTCTATTAAAATCGTTGTGAATTAAATTAATATAGGTTTTTAAGTGTCCAAGCCTATACGCCAGGAACTGTCATGACTACAATCCCCACCATTGACCTTGTCGATGCACTTGCATCTGAATATGCTGATAAATCTCCCAGCGAAATTCTGGAACTTGCCTTAAGTCAAGAAGGTGAAATTGCGATTTCATTTTCAGGTGCTGAAGATGTGGTTTTGATTGATATGGCCTCTCATTTGGGCAAACCTTTTCGTGTCTTTAGTTTAGATACCGGTCGTTTACACGCAGAAACCTATCAGTTTATAGAAACCGTACGTAAGCACTATAAAATTGATATCGAAATTTGTTTCCCTGAGACTGAGGCAATTCAGCAACTTACAACTGAAAAAGGTTTATTTAGTTTCTATCGCGATGGCCATCAGGAATGCTGTGGTATTCGCAAAGTTAAACCGTTGCGAAAAAAACTGGCAACCCTAGATGGCTGGGTTACCGGTCAGCGTAAAGATCAAAGCCCGGGTACGCGCAATGAAATCCCTGTGGTTCAGGCCGATGCAGGTTTCTCTGGACCTGGCAAACAACTGATCAAATATAACCCGCTAGCCAACTGGTCAAGCGCGGATGTATGGAATTATATCCGTATGATGGAAATTCCTTATAATCCTTTGCATGAGCGTGGTTTTGTTTCTATTGGCTGTGAGCCGTGTACTCGTCCCGTCCTTCCGAATCAACATGAACGTGAAGGTCGTTGGTGGTGGGAAGAAGCCACTCATAAGGAATGCGGATTACATGCAGGAAACTTAAAAAAATAATTTTTTCAAAAAAAGCCACTGTTTTTAGTGGCTTTTTGTTCACTTTTCCTTACACAGAAAGCGGTTCTTTTCTTTTTGAAAAAAGATATACTGAAAAAACGGTTTTTATAATTCTAACAAGCCTGTTCACATAAGAACAGCCAATGAAATTGCAGTGAGGCATTCCGCGCTATGCGTCCATTACATCCTATTGATTTTATTTTTTTGTCACTAGAAAAACGCCAGCAACCCATGCATGTCGGTGGACTTTTTCTATTTCAGATTCCTGACAATGCACCTGAAACATTTATTCAAGATCTTGTTGCCGATATTCGTAAATCCAAGTGTCTGCCTGTTGCACCTTTTAATAATAAACTGAATGGCCTATTTTGGGATGAAGACCAAGAATTTGATTTAGATCATCATTTCCGTCACATTGCACTTCCTCATCCAGGTCGAATCCGTGAATTACTGACCTATATTTCCCAAGAACACAGCGCTCTGCTTGACCGTGCCAAACCA
The DNA here is from genome assembly GCF_052712855.1 of Acinetobacter sp. F16. Lineage (NCBI taxonomy): Bacteria > Pseudomonadati > Pseudomonadota > Gammaproteobacteria > Moraxellales > Moraxellaceae > Acinetobacter > Acinetobacter sp. F16. The sequence goes on along the minus strand of NZ_JBRATK010000017.1, from coordinate 58,701 downwards.
CTCTGGACCTGTAATATTATTGAAGGCATTGAAGGCAACCGTTTCGCGATGTACTTTAAAATTCACCACGCAATGGTGGATGGTATTGCAGGCATGCGTTTAGTTGAAAAATCACTGTCTCTAGATCCAAATGCCAAAAGTATTGTGCCGCTGTGGTGTGTTGAAGGCCCTCGCGCTAAACGCCTGAAAGCCCCACCCAAGAGTCGTATCAAAAAAATTATGGGGGCTTTAAAAGAGCAATTAGAATCGACCCCAAAAGTCATGTATGAATTATCTCAGACTATCTTTAAAGATATGGGACGCAACCCTGACTATGTTTCAAGTTTTCAGGCACCAAGCAGTATTTTAAATCAACGCGTGAGTTCTTCTCGTCGTTTTGCAGCACAATCCTTTGAGCTGGGCCGTTTAAGCAAAATTGCCAAAGCGCTTGGTGTAACCATTAATGATGTGGTGCTTGCGATTTGTTCCGGTGCATTACGCGAATATCTGATCAGCCAACAGGCGTTGCCGAAAAAGCCGCTTATCGCCATGGTTCCTGCGTCAGTGCGTGATGATAACTCTGATGTCTCTAACCGTATTACGATGATTTTAGCCAATTTAGGCACCGACAAAGAAACTCCGTTAGAACGTCTGCAAATTATTCGTCGTAGCGTGTTGAATGCAAAACAGCGTTTTAAACGCATGAACTCCAATCAAATTTTGAATTATAGTGCTCTGGTTTATGGTGCAGCAGGCTTAAATATCGTTTCAGGCATGATGCCTAAACATCAGGCCTTTAATATTGTAATTTCGAATGTTCCAGGACCGCGTGAACCGTTGTATTGGAATGGTGCCAAATTAGATGCACTCTACCCGGCTTCTATTGTGCTAGATGGGCAAGCCCTTAACATTACCATGACCAGTTATTTGGATAAACTGGAAGTCGGCTTAACAGGCTGTCGCAATGCATTACCTAAAATGCAAAACCTACTCACTCACTTGGAAGAGGAAATACAGCGATTTGAAGAGATCGTGGGTCAAGAAAACCCAAAGTTACAGGCGGTGAGTTAACCGCGGTTTCTAAAAAATAAATATAAAGTAATTAAGGGGCGTTTTATTCGCCCCTTAATTTTTAATACTACGGCATTGGTTTAATAATTGATGGCAAACCGAACGAATCATGGCAGCAGTAATCTGAACTTCTTTACCCTGTTCATCAACGATATAACCATTTCGTGTTGGTTTATTATCTAATGCATTCAAACTTTTTTTAATAACGACTTGGCTCATACTCATGTCATACCTCTTTTTGCTAAGCCAAAAAGGGAGAATTTGGCTTTGGCTACTGTGTATGACTAGTATTAGAAATTACGCCGAGAAAGTAAAATTTCAGATGTAACAAGTGTTTAACGATATTCTGTTACAATTTCAGCTCAGAATGATATCGTATTGCTCTTGCGTATATAGATTTTCCACCTGAAACTTGATCATACGCCCGATAAAGTGCTCTAAATCGGCCACTGCCGGTGCTTCCGCTGTTAACAATCGGTCAATCACCAAAGGATGCGCAATTACGGTAAATTCACTTTTTGATTCAAAAGCACGCGCATATCTTAAAATTTCCCGAAAAATTTCGTAACACACCGTCTCTGCAGTTTTCACATAGCCCCGTCCCTGACAGGTCGAACATGATTCACATAACAAGTGCTCTAAAGATTCACGAGTACGTTTGCGGGTCATTTCCACCAAGCCCAGTTCTGAAACCTGAGTGATTTTGGTTTTGGCATGATCACGTTCAAGCATGCGCTCAAACTGGCTCATCACTTCTTCACGATGCTGCGCTTCCTGCATATCAATGAAATCGATAATGATGATGCCACCCAGATTACGCAAACGCAGCTGACGTGCAATCACTTGCGTCGCTTCCATATTGGTTTTGAAGACGGTGTCTTCCAGTGTCCGACCACCGACATATGAACCGGTATTGACATCAATCGTGGTCATCGCTTCTGTCTGGTCCAGCATCAAATATCCGCCAGACTTGAGTGCGACACGCGTTTGTAGCGCTTTTTGAATATCTTCTTCTACATTGTACAAGTCGAAAATAGGACGCTCACCGGGATAGTGCATTAGCCTGTCTTTCATACTCGGTACAAATTCGTCGACAAACTCTTGCAACTTGGCATGAATTTCACGTGAATCGACTGAAATCTTCGCGGTATCTTCATTGGCTAAATCACGAATTACACGTTGCGGAAGCGGAAGCTCTTCAAAAATCAGTGAAGGTACAGCAATACTGGTTTGCTTACGCTGAATAAATTCCCAGAGCTTGGCCAGATACGCCATATCCTGGGCAATTTCTGATTCTGGAATACCTTCAGCAGCAGTACGCACAATGACACTGCCCGGTAGCTTATGTTGAGTCTGAATGCCCTCAATCATCGAGCGTAAGCGATCACGTTCCTGTTCAGATTCAATCCGTTGTGACACACCAATATGATGACCATAGGGCATGAGGACAAGATAACGCGAAGGAATGGAAAGGTCGGTACTTAAACGCGCACCTTTGGTTCCGAGCATGTCTTTCATCACTTGAACAGTGAGGATTTGACCTGGTTGCAGCAATTCAAAAACATTGGGCGTCGGTTGATTGCGCGGCCAGACCATATCGTTAATATGCAAAAATGCGGTACGTGATAAACCAATATCTACAAATGCGGCTTGCATGCCCGGCAAAACGCGGACAACTTTGCCTTTATAAATATTTCCAACCAGACCACGTTTAACCGTGCGTTCTACAAATAATTCATTGACCGTACCATTTTGGATTAAGGCCACCCGACATTCCATAGGTGTGACGTTAATCAACAACTCGTCAGACATAATAAAACTCAAAACATTATAAAAATTCTTTTTCAGCCGTTAATTTAGTGCCTTAACCGACTGTAATAACTGTACCGTTTCATATAAAGGCAAGCCTACAACGTTACTATAACTTCCTTCGATGCGAGGAATATAACGTGCTGCGATCCCCTGAATCGCATAAGCTCCCGCTTTACCTAAAGGTTCGCCTGTTGCCCAATAACTTTCCATATCATTGAGACTTAATTGTTGGAACTCAACCTGCGTTCGTACCACTATACTTGATTTTTCTGTGATTGTACGTACACAAACACCTGAAAAAACGTCATGTTTACGACCTGAAATGCATTGCCACATTTCAAAAGCATGTTGTTTAGATTCAGGTTTACCTAAAATTTGATTGTCGACACCTAAACTGGTATCTGCTGCGATAACGACAGCATCGGGAAACTGATCCAGCACGACTTGAGCTTTGCTGCAAGCGAGACGTTGCACATAGGCGGCAACGCTCTCGCCTGCTAAAACCGATTCATCAATATCGGGACTAAAAATTTCAAATTCCAGTCCCAGCTGCTGAAGCAGTTCCCGACGGCGCGGAGAACTCGAAGCGAGAATTAAATGCGCCATTTTCTTAAGAAAAAATAAATAACAGGGAAAAATAAAACACTGCTCAATAAAGGCTGCCAGTGTCTTGCAATCGAAAATTGCATACCGCCCATAATTTGAGCCATCCCGATCATCAACAAATGTGCCAACACGGCCAGGAAGCTAATCACCCATAAATTGGCAAAGGTCAAAATGCGTCGTTCCCGGGTTAAAAATCTGGCGACGAAAGTGATGACCACAAAGGTTAAAGCATTCATTCCCAAAGGTGCATCGACCAAAAGATCGGTAAAAATACCGGTCGCAAAGGCAAACCAGATGCCGCACCATGTCGGCTGGCACATGATCCAGAAGAGCATCACAAGCAACATGAATAATGGACGTGCACCTGAAACCGCATAGGACAAGGGATAAACGAGCAGTACTGAACAGATAATAACTGAAATAATAATGGCAATCAGCGGATCACGTTTATTCTCAGAGCGTAATTTAGCGATCAGCATGCGGTTGCTCCATCGCTAAAGAATCAGAAAAAAGTACCACTACATGATGTCCACCTGCCAATAGAGCGGCTGGAATGACTTCAATTTTGGCAAATTCACCCGAATTATGTCGGTTCACTTTAGACACTGTTCCCACGAGATAACCCGCAGGGAAATGTTCGCCTAAACCTGAGCTATATACTTTTTCACCAACTTTGATGTTGGCGCTGGTTGGAACATATTCCATCTTCAAATGACCTAAATCACCTGTACCGCTAACAATGGCACGCATTCCGGTGTGTTCTAGACGTACCGATAGCGAATGCTCTTTATCGGACAGCAACATGATCCGGCTGCTATGTGGATAGACATTGATAATTTGCCCCATAATGCCCTTGTCATCCAAAACCGTTTGACCGACTTTGAGCTGACTGTTTGCACCACGGTTAATCACAATAATATGTCTGAGTGGATCTGCATCTGTACCAATCACCTCTGCAATTTCCATACGCCCATCAATAATCAGTGGCGTATCGAGTAAACCTCTTAAACGGGTATTTTCAGCAGAAAGTTCAGATAATTTTTGCAGACGAACTTGCGCCTGTAGAAGCTCGGCTTGCATCGCGGTATTTTCACGACGTAACTGGGCTTCAGACTTGGTTTGTTGATTTAGCCATTCTCGCGATAACACTGGATAACTTGCCAAGGCATAAATAGGATTATATGCCGCATACAAGACATCACGTGCGGGCTGAATCACATGCGGCATGCGCCAGTTAAAAAACAGCACGACCCAGCATGTGATGACCGCAATGATAAATGAGCGAAAAGATGGCGGTTGTCTGGAAAACAGATTTGTTTGCACCCGCCTGGTCCTTAACTTAGCCTACAAATAGCATGTCATGATTTGGGTTATCAAAGAATTCTAAGACTTTACCACCACCACGGGTCACGCAAGTTAAAGGATCTTCTGCAACCACCACAGGCAAGCCTGTTTCTTGTGCAAGCAGTTTATCGAGGTTACGAAGTAATGCACCGCCACCTGTTAAAACAATGCCACGTTCTGCAATGTCAGACGACAATTCAGGCGGGGTTTGTTCAAGTGCAGATTTCACCGCAGAGACAATATTTTGTAATGGATCAGAAATGGCTTGAGTGATTTCATCAGAAGTCACAGTAATGGCACGAGGCACACCTTCTGCCAGGTTACGACCACGAACTTCAATTTCCAGTGGTTTAGCACCTTCATCCGGCAATGCCATCCCCACTTCTTTTTTAATCACTTCAGCCGTGGTTTCACCAATCACGCAACCATGTGCTTTACGTACATAGTTAATGATCTGTTCATCAAATACATCACCACCAATACGTAGCGAGTCAGCATAGACACAGCCTTGCAGCGAGATGATCGCAATTTCAGTGGTACCACCACCAACATCCACCACCATTGAACCACATGCTTGCTCCACCGGCATACCCGCACCAATTGCAGCAGCCATTGGCTCTTCAATTAAGCGAACATCACGCGCACCGGCATTAAATACCGCTTCACGGATGGCACGGCGTTCTACCAGTGTCGATTTGCAAGGAACACACACCACAACGCGCGGTGCAGGTGGAAATAAACGTCTTTCATGCACTTTACCAATAAACTGGTTCAGCATGGTTTCAGTCACTTCAAAATCGGCAATCACACCATCTTTCATGGGACGGATTGCGGTAATATTCGCAGGAGTACGACCAAGCATTTGCTTTGCATCAAGACCTACCGCGGCAACAATTTTTTGTGAACCACTGTGACGAATTGCCACAACCGTCGGTTCATTTAATATAATGCCTCGTCCTGGTGCATAAATAAGTGTATTTGCTGTACCTAAATCAATGGCTAGATCGGGCGAAAACAAGCCAATTAGTCTTTTTAGAATCACGGAGACGTTCTCGATTAAACTTTATATGGACGCAAGGTGGCAACTTTAACTAAATGTGATGATTTGAACAAGTCAATCGCTTATTATAACGCACGATATTTTGAATTTTTTTAATACTGATCAGGTGATGTTATGTCTACAACGGATGCACAGCATTCTGCAGATTTAAATGCACAAACAGTTTCAGCAATCGCCAATCTTGCACGATTGTCGCTAGATGATACGCAATCTGCTGAATATGCTCAAAGTCTAAATAAAATTTTAGGCATGATGGAAACCTTAAAAGGCATTGACACAGAAGGTGTCGAGCCGCTTAAAAGCCCATTTGACCATCCACAACCCTTACGTGAAGACGTGGTTTCTGAAGAAAATCATCGTGAAGAATATCAAGCTGTTGCACCTGCAACGCAAGATGGCTTGTACCTTGTTCCACGCGTGATTGAATAATTTCCAAGCAGTCAAACCATTTTTGTTAAATTAAACGTAAAGAATTATTTCTCATGACAGATTTACATCGCTTATCGATTCGTGAACTTTCTGAGGGTTTAGCTGGCTCTAAATTCTCGTCTCGTGAACTCACCGAACATTATTTAAAACGCATTGCAAAAATCGATGCCCAAGTACAGAGCTATGTCACGGTTACCCCTGAACAGGCTTTAGCTCAGGCAGATGCTGCCGATGCCCTGCGCAAATCAGGAATGGCCAATGTGTTGACTGGTGTTCCCGTTGCACACAAAGATATTTTCTGCACCCACGGCATTAAAACCACTGCCGGCTCTAAAATACTGGACAACTTTATCTCTCCTTACGACGCAACCGTTGTAGCGAAAGGCAAAGTTGCAGGCTTGGTGACTTTAGGTAAAGTGAACATGGACGAATTCGCCATGGGTTCGACCTCGGAGTCATCTTACTTTGGCGCAACCAAAAACCCGTGGGCACTGGATCATGTTCCGGGTGGTTCTTCAGGTGGCTCTGCTGCGGCTGTAGCGGCTGACCTTGCACCGTTTGCAACCGGTACTGACACTGGTGGTTCAATTCGCCAACCTGCGTCTTTCTGTGGTCTTACAGGGCTTAAACCGACTTATGGCCGTGTGTCTCGTTTCGGCATGATCGCCTATGCATCTTCTTTGGACCAAGGCGGCCCGATGGCGCGTTCGGCTGAAGACTGTGCCTATCTCATGAACGTGATGGCAGGTCATGATGAGCGTGACTCAACTTCGGTAAACATTGATGCTGATGACTACGTTGCTAATCTGAACGGTACTTCGGTGAAAGGTTTACGCATTGGTATTCCAAAACAGTACTTTAACGTTGCCGGCTTAGATGCTGACGTGAAAGCGCGTGTTGAAGAATCGTTGAAAAAACTGGAAGACATGGGCGCGACTCTGGTTGAGATTGACCTCAACATGACTGATGCTTATGTTCCAACCTATTACCTGATTGCACCTGCTGAAGCATCGTCTAACTTACAACGCTTTGATGGTGTTCGTTACGGCTACCGCTGTGAAAATCCGGTGGATTTAACCGATTTGTACAAGCGTTCACGTTCAGAAGGTTTTGGTCCTGAAGTGCAACGTCGTATCTTGATTGGTACTTACGCGCTTTCTGCCGGTTATTACGATGCTTACTATGTGAAAGCACAAAAAGTACGTCGTCTCATCCAGCAAGATTTCTTGAAAGCCTTTGAATCTGTTGACGTGATTGCTGCGCCTTCTGCACCAACCACTGCTTATAAAATCGGTGCGTCTTTAGACCCGGTTGAAATGTACTTGGGCGACATTTACACCATCGCAGTGAACCTAGCAGGTTTACCAGCCATCAATGCACCTGTTGGTTTTGATAAAGATCAATTGCCCGTTGGCTTACAGTTGATTGGTAACTACTGGTCAGAATCTCAATTATTGTCTGTTGTGCATCAATATCAACAAGCAACCGATTGGCATACCAAACGTGCGGCAATTGCTGAGGAGAATGCATAATGACTCAAGCTCAAAAAACAGCTAAACCAAAATCTCTTTTGATTGATGGGTGGGAAGTCGTTATTGGTATCGAGATTCATACTCAGCTTGCGACCAACTCAAAAATCTTCTCAGGCTCTTCGACTGTATTTGGTAACGATCCGAACACACAAGCCAGCCTTGTCGATTTAGCAATGCCGGGTGTATTGCCTGTACTGAACAAAGCAGTTGTAGATTTAGCAATTCGTTTTGGTTTAGGTATCGACGCGTATATTGATAAAGCATCTGTATTTGCACGTAAAAACTATTTTTACCCTGACTCTCCAAAAGGTTACCAAATTAGCCAGATGGATAACCCGATTGTGGGCTTGGGTCATATCGACATCCAGCTTGAAGATGGTACGGTTAAACGCATTGGCGTGACCCGTGCACACCTTGAAGAAGATGCAGGTAAATCGATCCATGACCAGTTTGAAGGTATGTCAGGTATCGACTTGAACCGTGCCGGTACACCGTTGCTTGAAATCGTATCTGAACCGGATATGCGCTCGGTTGAAGAAGCCGTTGCTTATATCAAAGCGATTCACACTTTAGTGCGTTGGTTAGGCATTTCTGACGGTAACATGGCGGAAGGTTCATTCCGTTGTGACTGTAACGTGTCGTTACGTCGTCCGGGTCAACCATTCGGTACACGTTGTGAATTGAAAAACCTCAACTCATTCCGTTTCATTGAGCAGGCGATCAATGTTGAAATTGAACGTCAAATGGAAATACTGGACTGGGATGGCACCATTGATCAGGAAACGCGTTTGTTCGATCCTGTGAAGATGGAAACCCGTTCAATGCGTTCTAAAGAAGAAGCGAACGATTACCGCTACTTCCCTGACCCTGACTTGTTGCCTGTGGTGATTGCTGATGAGCAAATCGAAGCGATTAAAGCAACCATGCCTGAGCTGCCTGCTGCACGTCGTGAGCGTTTCGTAGCTGACTTTGGTGTGACTGAGTATGATGCACACGTTCTTACCCTGACACGTGAAATGTCAGAGTTCTATGAAGAAGTGGTTAAGGCTGCTGGTGGCGCTGCGCAAGGTAAGATTGCTGCAAACTGGGTGATGGGCGAATTCTCGGGTGCTTTAAACAAAGCAGGCTTAGATCTTGCTGATTCTCCTGTATCTGCTGAAAAACTTGGCGGCATGATTGCGCGTATTGTGGATAACACCATCAGCGGTAAGATTGCAAAACAAGTCTTCGGCTTTATGTGGGATGAAGGCAAAACTGCGGACGAAATTATTGCTGAAAAAGGCTTGAAACAAGAAACGGATACTGGCGCGATTGAAGCGATCATTAAAGAAGTGCTTGCTGCAAACGAGAAGATGGTTGAAGAATACAAGTCTGGTAAAGAGAAAGCCTTTAACGGTCTTGTAGGTCAAGTGATGAAAGCATCACGTGGCAAAGCCAACCCTGCTCAAGTAAATGAATTGATGAAGAAATTGATTGGTTGATCTGATTAATTTTGGAATAAAAAACCCGCTTTAGAGCGGGTTTTCTTTAATTAACTTTTATAAGACTCTTCTAGTATTTTATTTAAATAATTAAAATAATTAGTTAAAGGATCTAAAACCCTATCTTTTTCAAATTCTTCACACATTAACTTTAATTCATTGTTTCGTTTTAATTGATACTTTATCCCAAGATAAGTAGGTTCAATTAAATAAATTCTTTTAAGTATTAAAATATTCTGATCATTTGGCTCACCTTCTTCAGGCTGTATTTTACCCGAACCAAACCAACAACCTTTCAGTAAAAAAGATGCGCTTTCAAGCTCTGTAATTAACTTTATAGTTTCATTATTAAGCTTATAAAGGTTATCTAAAATACTTTTTTCAAAATAAAATCCTGAATTAATCAATACACTCATAATATTATGTCTTAATGCTTCAAATGAATCTGACCATTCCTTTTCTCTTTGATCAAATTCTTTGAATTTTCCGTCTTTTATCAAAGATGCATTAGCATTTAATCTAAATTTCCACGTAATACTTTCCTGGTCAGACAAAATAGATTTTATGGATTCTATAGCCTTAATTTTTGAACTTTCAAATTGTTGCTCTTTCCAAATATTAAATCCAAATAAAACAGCAATTGGAGCTAAAAATACACCTACTCCTGAAAAAATCGAAATTAAATCATATCTTGACCATTGTGCAGAATTGGATGTATTTAACCCCAATTCTTTAGGATATGAATCTCCTAGATAAAAATAGAAAATTGTTAAAGCCAATGTTAAAAAGATATAAACCAAAATAAAGATTACTATTTTTTGTAAAATTTTCTTAGGATAAAACATATACCACATCAACCATATTAAGTAGATAAAATCAGCAATTAAGCATATAAAATAATATGAATACTTGTTAGAAAAGAATTCCAATTCCAAAGTTTCCTTTATTCATATTTAGCAAGACAACCAATTAATTTTAAAATAATTTTTTTATTTTATCAGATATATCAACTCCATCAAAAGAACTGATATTTTAAAATTTGTTCAGCTTTCAAAGTCCATTTTATATATAACTTCTAATCGCCCTCATCCCCCGCCTTCTCCCAGTGGGAGAAGGAGCTTTCATTGTGAAGCACATGACATCATAAATTTAGTATTGGATGTTCCCTCTCCTTTTAGGAGATGAGCATCCTCAGAATATATTCTGAGTGCGCAAGGGAGAGGATTATTATTTAAATTTCATCATTTTAAACATACAATCACCCCAAACACTTCAAACCAAAAACAACATGACCATCAAAAAAGTATCTTCCATCGCCAAGCTCGAAGACTTAGGACGCGTTCAACTTTCGAAGTCCTTTTTTATGCGCGACTTCCTCTATAGCGAAATCGCCAGTTGGTACGGTGTTCCTAACTTTCCCGACCATCCTGACATTGCCATCCGAACAGGTACAAAACTTTGTGAAGAACTGCTCGAACCATTACAAGACAAGTTTGGACGCATTGCCATTCGCTCAGCTTACCGCTCACCAAGCGTGAACCAACTCGGTAATGAAAAAGGTCATAACTGCGCAAGTAATGAGAAAAACTTTGCCAGTCATATTTGGGACTATCCCGATGCAAAGGGCTATGGTGCAACGGCGTGTATCGTGATTCCATCTTTTTTAGAACTTTATGAAAAAGACCAAGCGAATTGGCAACAACTTGCCTACTGGATTCATAACCATTTGAATTACAGTCATCTAACATTTTTCCCAAAATTATGCGCTTTTAATATTGGCTGGCATGAACAGCCTGCACGAGAAATTTATAGCTATATTCAGCCGAAAGGCTATTTGCTGCGAGGTGACGCGGTGAACAAAGAATTTGAGAAGTTTTATCCGGATTTATTGTAATCTCTCTAAATCTCCCTTTAGAAAAGGGAGACTTTGACATGTGATTAATTTGATACGCGGTGTTCCCTCTCCTTTTTTAAAGGAGAGGGCTAGGGAGAGGATTATTTTATGTGTTATATAATTAAATAAATATCAAAGAAAAATAAAAATGACGCCTGAACTGTTACTCCTCATGATTCAAACTGCCATTGGAATATTTACCATCACGATTGTTGTGCTCCTCATCCACCCCAAGTCGAGAAGATACTTATTCTCCATGCATCCTGAAGAAACTAAAGACTCAAAAGGCTCACAACTGTTGCATATTGGTGAAATGATCGCTTATCCCATTGTTTGGCTTTTTAGAATCATTGCAGCCATTCTAAAATAGGCTCGCATTTAACGTATAACACCCAACTTATTCCACACATCAGGCGTTAAAAATGTCATTACCATCTTATTCAGGTCGACATAACGCAATACACCTTTTAACTGCTTGTTCACCTCAGGATTTTTCACAATGGCTTCACCCGTAGTACGACCTAACTCCTGAAAACTATCACCTACGGCTTGCAAGCCTTCTGCTTGAATTACGGCTTTGGTTTGACTCGAGCACTGCTCCACCAAGATGCGCTGTAAAACGGTCGCAAGGCTTTTATCTAGTTGCTCTTTCTGAACATCAGTCACCTGACTAAAACTTTTTAAATCCGGATGAGTCGATAAAGCCACAAAGGTCCATTGCAGTACAGTTTTCTTATCCGTCTCGGTTGTCGATTTCACCAGACAATCACTTAATTGATCGACTGTTGGCCCTGCTGTCGCCAGTTGCGCGGAACCCAACAATGCAACTGCCATTAAAGCTGAGAAGCCTATACGTGGCATGCTGTGACGAGCAATGGTTAAAACTTTGTGAGACATAAGGCGAACTCCAGTAAAAATCATTCTCTTTGTATCATAACGCTGAGGTTTTTACCTGTTATGACTCTGTAAATTGAACTCACTGAAAACTGAATTAAAAATTAAAAATTAAAAAATGATGTTTGCTATTCAAGAAAATATTGAATCAGACAAAATAAAAATTATCTGGGCTATGGTTTAGAGATCAGCCTTTATCCAATCACGGGGATCACCCAACTGACTGGAGAAATCGCTTAAAATACCAATTAATAACGTCAAATTACTTGATCTGCCTCAACATATTCTTCGCACCAGCATGATTATAATTATTAGCTAAATTCTGCAATATCTTAACTGCCTGCCCTTTCGAATTAGCAAAACGGCTGCTATAACTTGGTACATTGGTTAAACAGCGCGCGACCAGCATTCCGGATTCAGTATAAACTTTGGTTCCGTCGGTTCCTTGTAGCTTGCCGTAGTTATAAGCACGTTGTGCATTATTACAGGCAGCAACCTGATTTTTACCACTATTCAAATCACGGCGTGCCACAACATAAGATTTAAGCTGTTGCTGCTGTAATGTTTCCGCAACTTGTGCAGACTGTTTTACTGGTAATTCAGGCGTAGGCTTGGGTTCTTTTTTAGTTTCAAGCTCTTTTTTAGCTTCCACTTCTTTGGATGTAACCGCTTTATTTTTTAAATTTTTAGTGCTTTGATTATTTACCGTGGTTTTTTTTGCAGCACTATTATTTGCAGAGTTGGCATTTGAATAAAATTTTTGGGCGTCTATAGCCGTCATTATTTTAGTTTGAAGCGCCACCATATGTGCTTCACTGCCATCATCCAGCTTGCGTTCAGCCACAGGTTCAATCGATACAATCCAGCTTTGCCCATCACTTTGCACACACTTATATGCGCCTATACCTTGCTTGACACTGCTATAGGTAGAAAGCAGTTTTTTATCCCATTGATTCTTTAACAAACTCATTGAACTTTTATGTAATAGAGAAAACTTGCCACCCTTGGCAGAACAGTAACTATTTAAATGTTTTCTTGGATATAAGGATTGAGGGTCTTTATTGCTTTGCTTGGGTCCCCAAGAATAGACATATTCTTTCGCCCGACCATTTGCAGCATTAATATTCTTCTGAACAATGAGTTCCTGAGGTGAGTTAAAATTTTTAACTGAATCCGAGTTAAAACTGTCAATACTGGTACAGCCATGTAAAGCGATGCCCACTCCACCCATCAAGATGAATGTTCTGAAATTCACGTATCAACTCTCAATTATGCCGTATAAATGAAAATATATGAAAATACAAAAAATAACAAACTCATAACTTTGATTTTATTATTGATTTTACTGAACTGTTTTTCGAATTTCTTATTCAAAACTGGCTAAAAACTGCCAATCCTTAAATGCTTTATGCTTAAAATTTGAACTGCATAACAGTTCAATCTCATTTTCAAGATTTTTATCATGGGTTGAGGGAAAATTTTCCCCGCAATTATTCGACAATTTTAATGCTGAGCTGACCAGTTTCTATCTTTTTAATCCAAGGATTTTTCATCTTATTGACTATATCACTGACACATTTTTTTTCAATAATCACGTCATGAGCAGCAGATGCTCCAGCCGGATATTCATTCCCTCTTTTCTATTTGTAAAATGAATCACCTCACCACCGCTTCAATCAGGTACAGATCCCAAATTCCACCCGGGAAACCGTTACACATGCCTGTCCAGCGATCCATCGTTTTGACAAAAGTTTGGCCGTTCCAGATCCATTGACTCATTGCCCAGCAATCTCCCAGACCACGGCCCTTTTGTGCACTGCGGATTTCACCGGGTGCAAAATCTGAGGCGAATTCGGTCACAAAGGTCGCTTTACCTTTTAAAGATTCATCCAGCACCCACGCGCCATAGCCTTCATTATAGGCACCACGCCAGCATAGTGTTGTTGCCAGGACTTTATGATTTGTGAGTTTATAGAGTGCTATGGCTTGAGGTTTTGCCACAGTATCTTCAGGAATACCTTCACAAAATGCATGTGCATCCTGAAGCGCGGGTTGGGCAGCCATAAGAAGCGTATGTACGGCTTGGTACTGTTCAGTATTTGGCTGCAGGGTCAAATAAGGTCTTGCAGTTGTATTAACCTTCTTAACCACAGGCTTGGGCTGCGCAGCCAACACTCTGGATTCATTTGCTGTACCCTTTTTCACCAATGCGCCGGTTGTGCCAGTACGCTTCTGGAAATCATCCATTTTCAATAAAGTCGCCGTCATGCCTGCATCTGAAACCTGCCAGCTATAATGGTTATTTTTAAATACGATTTTTACGTTTTTCTGGGTATACTGCAGTAATCCATGGGTTTGCTGGGTATTCAGTGTTCCGATTAAAGGCTCAGTCGAAGTATTTACATTGACTGCACCAAAATCTCTGCCATTTAGATAAAAGTGAATATTTTTAAGTTTTTTATTGTCTAAAGTCTGGTCATCACTAGATAAGGCAACTTTTGCCTGAACTGCCTGTTTTGCTCCGGCCTGACGAGTCAGCAATATTGAAGCCGGCATCATTTGCGCACTATCCGGCTGATACCCTGCCGCACGGCACGTTCCGGTATTGCTACAATGAACTTCCCAATCCCGATAAGAAAAAGACTGGCCTTGAATATTTTGGGCCACAGTGAATGGACTCAGCGCGGTTAAACAAATAAGTGAAATCAAACTGTAGAAAATGTTCATCTTTTCCTATCCCAGCCTTTTTTATCAATATACCGCTTAATGATGATTTCAATGTTGCTGAATCATTTCAAAATGCTGTTATTTATACCTTTCAAGTACCCATCCGACCTGAGTCATCTCCCTGCTCTACGCAGCCTATTTAAAAAAACTCGTGAGATACGGAATGCAAGTCAGTTAAGAAATTGGCTGGCATTTTCTACTTTGAATTAATCATGTTATTTGATACGCGAATACGTCATTCGCAACTGTTTGAGGCAGAATTACATTAAAGAAGTTACTGTTTCTGCGATGGATTTTCTACTCGGTGCTAGTGGACGAGTTTTGCGATGAAAGGACTTTAAATAAATTATTTAAAGTCTTTGTAAGATGCTTTTCTTGCGAAGCTTCGCTTCTCATTTGGCTAAACAAAAGAGCTAATGAATCCAAATATTTGATTTTATAAGATAAAAATCCGCTGTGAATAACCCAAAAGTTAAGGAGTTTATGGTCAAACTCCTTAACTGATCAGCATTACGCACGATGCGGGCTTTTATTTCAATTCAAATTACTTATGCAAGGTCGACTCAAACGCTCTTAAACGTTTATAAATCGAAAGCAGTTCAATAATCGTGGGCCATGACTCAATCAAATACTGGAATGATTCACGCACCTTGCCAAATACATTGGCAATCTGCATCATCAGGCCTAGCGTGATTGCACCTGCGGCAATACTCGGGAACAGCACAAATAAACCGTACAGATTGTCCAGCTGCATATACCAGATACGCACCATATTGAAATAGGCATAATGGAAATATAAACGGAAATAGTTAAAACGTACGCGGCTAAACAGTTCTTTTAAAGTCAGCGGATCGGCACGCTCTGCATAATCTTCCCCATACACCAGTTCTTTACGGTATGCGGCTTCCACCTTTTGGTTATTAAACTCTAAACCCGGCAATTTATAACCGACCACCATCAGCACGACTGTACCAAAGACCGCCCAGCTAATGGCTGCCCAAACCAGTGCATAGGGAATTTCACCAATCACAGGCAGTTGTTTCACATGCGATGACAACTGCAATAACACCGGCAAGAATGCCATTAAAGTCATCAAGGCTTGAATGAAACTCACCCCCAGACTCTCGGTGGTTTTGGCAAAGCGCATGGTATCTTCCTGAATACGCTGCGAAGCCCCTTCAATATGACGTAACTGTTCCCAATGTGCGGTGTAATAGTCATTCATGGCTGTACGCCAGCGAAAAATATAATGACTGACAAAGAACAGGTTAAATACCGCAATCGTGACATAAACCATCGCGACATACAGGAAAGTCATAGTTTCACCGTAGAGTAAATTGACATCTCCACCGCCACTGCCGAGCATTTTCTGAATCAGGTCGTAAAACGGGCTGTACCACGCATTCACCACGACATTGACCTGCACTGAAAACCAGATATTAAACAGAATAAAGGCAGAACCCCAGACTGACCATCCTTGCCATGGATTACTGGATTTAAATCTCCAGAACAGGGCAAAAATAACCGTCGAAACTAGGAACCACAGATAAAACCATAAAAATGAGGGTGTCCAGAAACGACTTACGCCAATAGGCAATTCCGCCTCATGATAACCGGGTGCAAAACCTAAAAATGTTCCCCAACCACTTCCACCTGAATACCACAAAGCCACATTGATTAAAAACCAAAGCACCAACGACAAAAAGAACCACTTCGGGTTCGGAAAAAAAGATCTAAACATTGCGTATGGATATTCCTTTATTTTTTAATGTACAACCTAAGCCATCCACGCAAACTAAACATATTTTAGCTCCCATGGATGAATCCGCCATTATTCTAGTATTTGCATCTTTGTAACAACTTATTCACTGTTTGGGAAATGTTTTTTCGCGTGAGTCAGCTTCAGCAACCCGACATTTCAATAAACAATATGTACTTTTAAATTAACCCAGCGCTGATATTTTCATCATTTCACTTCATTAGGGATACACAGCGCAAAGGAAATCAGTTTTTCTCATCTCTTGTAATGGAATCAAAGTAGCATTGCAAAGCTAAGCCAGACCGATCCACTAGATAACTGACTAAGCTAATCTTCATTCATTAAACCAATATTAAAACAATATTAGAAAAACCATCCAATGCGCTCATGAGTTTTACTTTATTGCTCAGCGAATAACTTTAATACATTCATCATTTTTATTTAATGTGCATATCACATAAAACTTCCATCTGATTTTTTTTGATTTAATTCTCAATGCTGATAAAATTAGTTAAACATCTATCAAATCATGCTAGTATTTCATTAGCTTAGTGAAACGCTCGGGGAAGCAAAATGGACAATTCAGTCATCGAATTATTAAAACCAGTCGTTCTAAAAAAAGAAAATTGCAATCCTTTGGTTTTTGAACAAGGGACTATTTTAAAAGTAGTAATGCATACGCCTACTGGTCTGCTTGTATCGGATGATTCAAACTTTAATTTCACCGTTTCTTTAAATGATAAAAATGAAGTATGGCGCGAACTATAAAATTCGATCCAAACCTTCCAGATTTAAAAAGCTGTCTTGTATGATCTAAATTTGAGTGCAATTCCCCCAATCCCGATACTAGATCATACAATTTTCAATGTATTAGAATAAATCCCATATGTTCTGGTGCTGCCATTTTCAGCAGCACTAAATCATCTGCTCTGCTGAGCAAGTTCTTTTATTTTTAAGTTTCTATTCTCTGCTTATTTAAAACTCCCCAATCTAGTGATTCTATATTTCATTCATTCGTAGAGAATTTGAACTCATCACATCTTTCTATTTAGTTAGCTTCCCTTTCACTGGTTGTGCTTTTAATTTCCTCTATATCCACAACTCTATACCCATAAATAGAGTGCATTAAACATTTCTTTAGGAAAAATGTGCATCCAGAAAAATACACCATCCTGTGTTTGGATGGTGTATTGGGTTGGTCATTGCAGAGCTTTGCTTCGTTAAATTTCAAATCAGCAAAATTCAACTTAATGATCTTTATTTTATTATTTTCTAAGCGTGCTCATAAAGCTCACGACCGAAAACAGCCAGATAAATAAGATAAAATTGCGTTCTTTGCTGAAATGGCTGACATCTGTACCATGCAAAATATTATGACGGGTCATGGTCACGGTTGAGCTGCTATCCATTTTATAAGCGGCCAATTCTGCAAAATAAATATTCATTTCACAGGCAATTTTACTCTTATGCCATAAGCTCTTTATTTCATGCCCTTTTAAACCTGGCACAATTTTATAAACATCGACAAATTTGGTCTGGTTCTGTTTCAAGAAACCACGTTCAATCAGGACATCAGTCAATAGACCTTCCAGTTGAGCATACAAAAGCGGGATGCAGCCTGCAAAACACTGCATCTGATACAGTTTAAACGCTTCTTGAATCACCAGACGGCGCTGCGCTTTATTTTCGGCATCAATCTCTAAAGCATCAAAGGCTTCAAACAGTTCAGTCTGGAAATAACAGGTATTGATCACATCTAAAAGATCGAAGCTTGCCACATCGTCTTCATGTTGATTGATCAAGCTCCAGATATGAATCAGGTTTAAGGCATCATTGGCAAATTTTGCATCGACTGGTTGATCCAGATCATCAGCAAGCACATCAAAATAAGCTTCTACTTGAGCATATTGATGTAATGCTTGCATTAAATGGGTATGTTCACCGGCAGACATTTCCTGAAGATATTGCTCGGCGTTTTGCAAAATGCCTTTCCCGAGTTTGTTCTGAGCATTCTGATTTTGTGGAATTCGGGTTACCGGCTGGTCGTAATCAAAATCGTCTTCATCAATCATGGTTTCACTCTTGGCATATTGCTTTAAGCGGCTATTATCACAGGTATTCAATACAGCACAAATAAATACTAAAACAAACGATTGAATCCCAAGCGAGATTCAATCAACGTCATATCCACTAAATAACAGTTCGTTTGATTTAGACATTGCCTGATATGCAGATGAACCATGTTTTGATGGTATCGGAACGATCTTGAATTTTTCGGACTTTCTAGCCCCTTCAATCATGTCCTGATTGAAGGGGCCTTTTAGTTAAAACCATTATTTATGATTTTTATTTTGCTCAGACTTGTGTTGCTCAGACTGAGCATTTTTATCATGATCCTTGTTGGAATCATCTTTCTGATGAGTTTGATCTGAGTCCTTGTCCTTCGACGAAGCATTTTGATCATCCTTTTTTGATTCATCTGACTGAGCTTGATCATCTTTCTTCATTTTGCTCATTGTGTCAGCCGCCATCTGTCTAAGTTCACCGAGTTTGACACTGGCTTCACTCACTAACTCAGTAATCTTCTGTTTGGTATCTTCAAACTTATGCAGCGCCTCATCTTTTAAATTTGCCATAAGGTCCTGCTGGCCATTCTGCCCCTGTTTAGAATTGTGTTTATCTGACTGTCCCGATTTATCCTGATCAGATTTGGCATTTTTCGAATCTGAACCCTGCCCAGCATTTTGCTGACTGTTTGAGTTGCTATTTTTTAGCTCATTCAGAATCTTTTCGCCTTTTTTCAGCAGTTCTTCACCAATGGCGATTGCCTTGGCTTTTAAGTCATCCATCTTGATGGTTTCAGTTTTTTGATCTGACTTGCCTGACTGAGCTTCTTGAGCATGATCAGAATGAGTATGATCAGAATTGTCTTGCTGGTCTGCATCTTTGCCATTTGGCTGAGCGCTTTGCTTGGCGTCAGAATTTTCATCAGTATGGTTCTTCTGGGCTTCTAGTATTTCCTGATATTCTTGCTTGTGCTGTTTATCGATCTCGTTCTGCTTTTGCTCTGTTTCAATCTTGTCATGCAGTTCACGTGCCTGTTGTTCTTTATCTTGGTTCTGCTTCGAAATACTAGTCTGGTTATTCTGATTCATGAGTACCCTCCCTGAGGTATATAAGAATTATCAGACAATTTTTTAGCACAAAGCATTTAAATAAGCGGGCGAATTAAGCAAACTGCAACAAAGCCTGTACATGTTGTTGCTATTGATGGCACAAAGTAGCGCTAAGGTAACTCAATCAATTGTTTAATCGTCGCTCATTGGATGAGATCGAATTCTGTATTTGAATATTCCGGTCGCTTGATTGGATGCGCTTCAGCTAAAGCATTTCTTTGTAATCCCCTCTGCATCATGTAAAATTATGGCCCATTGCATAATGAATACGAATGAGAGAGTGAATCCGTGCGTAAAATCCTAGTCACCAATGCCCTTCCTTACGCCAATGGCCCAATCCATATGGGTCACTTACTCGGTTATATCCAGGCAGATATCTGGGTTCGTGCCATGCGTGCAATGGGTCATGACGTGACTTATGTCTGTGCGGATGATGCTCACGGCACAGCCATCATGCTGCGTGCTGAAGCCAATGGTATTGCACCGGAACAACAGATTGCCAATGTGCAAAAAGAACATATCCGTGACTTTGATGGTTTCGGTGTTCACTTTGACCATTATGATTCAACCAACAGCGAAGAAAATAAAAATCGCTCGTCTGAGATTTACATCAAAAACCGTGAAGCAAATAACATTGCAGTGCGTCCTGTAAAACAGTTATTCGATCCTGAAAAAGGCATGTTCTTGTCAGATCGTTTCATTAAAGGCACCTGCCCGAAATGTAAAGCGGAAGATCAATACGGCGACTCATGTGAAGTTTGCGGCGCAACCTATAATGCAACAGAATTGCTGAATCCAAAATCGACTTTAAGTGGTGCTGCGCCTGTTGAAAAATCATCAGACCATTACTTCTTTAAACTGCCAAATTTTGCTGAATACCTGCAAAAATGGACCCGTGATGAAGGTCGTTTGCCTGTATCTATCGCGAACAAACTGGATGAATGGTTTGAAGCCGGCTTAAATGACTGGGATATCTCTCGTGATGCGCCATATTTCGGTTTTGAAATTCCAGATGCGCCAAACAAATACTTTTACGTTTGGGTAGATGCGCCAATTGGTTATATGTCTAGTTTTGAGAATTATATTAAAACCAAGCGTCCAGAACTCAGCTTTGATGATTACTGGAAAAAAGATTCTAAAAATGAGGTGTATCACTTCATTGGTAAAGACATCGTATATTTCCACGCATTGTTCTGGCCGGCAATGCTTGAAGGCGCAAACTACCGTACGCCATCTGGCTTGTTCGTGAATGGTTTCTTGACTGTAAACGGTCAGAAGATGTCGAAATCTCGCGGTACCTTCATTAAAGCTGAAACCTATTTAGAGCATTTAAATCCTGAATATCTACGCTATTACTTCGCGTCGAAACTTTCTGACAAAGTTGAAGATTCAGACTTAAATCTGGATGACTTTGTACAAAAAGTGAATTCAGACCTAGTCGGTAAAGTCGTGAATATTGCCAGTCGCTGTGCAAAATTCATCAACACCAAATTTGATAACAAGTTAAGTGTGACATGTACTGAACCTGAATTGGTACAAAGCTTTATTGATGCCGGTAGCTCAATTGCTCAGGCTTATGAAGCACGTGAATTCTCTGCTGCGATTCGTGAAATCATGGCGCTTGCAGATAAAGCCAACCAGTACATCGATGAGAAAAAGCCTTGGGCACTTGCGAAACAGGAAGGTCAGGAACAACAGGTTCATGATGTATGTTCTGTGGGAATCAACCTGTTCCGTCAATTAGCAGTGTATTTAGCGCCTGTATTGCCAACTTTGGCTCAACAGGTTCAAGATTTCTTGCAACTTGAAAGCTTCGATTTTTCTTCTCGCGAAACAATTCTAGTGGGTCATGAAATTGCATTGTTCCAACCACTCATGCAACGTGTAGACCCTAAAGCTGTTGCTGCAATGGTCGATGCATCCAAAGACTCTCTAGCTGCCCCTGCTGCAGAACCTGCAAAAGCCGAGAAGAAAAAAGAGAAAGCCAAAGAGAAGAAAGCTGAACCGAAAGTCGGTGAAGCTGAAATCATAACGATTGATGACTTTGTAAAAGTTGACTTACGTGTTGCTGAGGTTTTAGAAGCGGCTCACGTTGAAGGTTCTGACAAACTGCTTCAATTGACTTTAAATGTCGGTGAAGCTGAACCACGTAATGTATTCAGTGGGATCCGTGAGTTCTATGAGCCTCAAGACCTAAAAGGTAAATTGGTGGTGATGGTTGCAAACCTTGCGCCGCGTAAAATGCGTTTTGGCATTTCTAACGGTATGGTGCTTGCAGCTGGTAATGGCGAAGGTGTTTGGATGATTTCACCTGAATCTGGTGCTAAACCGGGCGATAAAGTTTCTTAAGATTTAAAAATCTTAGATAAAAAAGCCTCTACTGATGTAGGGGCTTTTTTTATTACTTTAACTTTTATGATATGTGCTGAATTAGCAGGAGACTTTCACTTGGGATATGCTAGGCAGCTAACCGATAAAAGTTCTCTGCTATTTGATTTGGCGTTTTAAAATCCAAACTCTTTTGAATTCTTCGCTGATTATAAAATAACACAATGTATTTTGTAATATCTGCTTTAGCTTCATCTCTGGTTTTATAGTTGCAATGATGCACTAATTCATTCTTGAGTATGCCCCAGAAACTTTCAATCGGTGCATTATCGTAACAGTCCCCACGTTTGCTCATTGAACCTTGAAAATCACATTTTTCCAGTATCTTTCGATATTCATGGCTGCAATATTGGCTGCCTCTGTCCGAATGAACAATTAAGCCTTTCGTTGGTTTTTGATTACGAATCGCCATAGTCAGTGCATTGCAAACAAGTTGTGCGGTCATACGCTCATTTAAGCTATAGCCAACCACTTGTTTCGTGTACAGGTCTTTTACTGCTGCCAAGTATAACCAACCTTCAGCAGTCCAAATGTATGTAATATCGCTTGACCATGCAAGATTGGGCTTAGTCATTGAAAACTGTTGCTCTAGTAAATTTGTGTAGATCACTCGATTATGATCACTCTTCGTAGTTCTTTTGAAACGCTTATGACGCTTACAATACAGCTGGTTGAGCTTTTTTATTTGACGTACAGCATACGTACTGATTTTGATACCTTGCGCTTGTAAATGCTTAGTTAATCGAATATAGCCATAGCTTTGTTTAGTTTCCTCATGAGCTATTTTGACCAAAATTGTCTGTTGATTTCGCTGAACCAATCTTTTATTCATGCCTCGTTTTAGCCAATCATAAAATTGTGACACTGAAACGTGAAGTAATCTAGCCATAAAGCTAATCGGGAATAAATGTCTTTGCTGTTTCATATAGGCGTACCTTACTGACTTTCTTTCGCAAAGTACGCTGCTGCCTTTTTTAGAAATTCACGTTCCATTTCAGCTGTTTTGAGCTGTTGTTTGAGCTTTTTATTTTCTTCGAGTAAGGCATTTAGATCAGGTGAATATTGTTTAGTGCCTGCTAAGGTGCCAGTCTTTGCTTTATTATTCCAATTTGAAAGAGTTTGCATTGAAATGCCAAGTTGTCTGGCTGTTTCCGATACATTGCCTTGATTGGCTTCAATCAATTTTATTGCTTCAACTTTAAATTCTGCGGTGTAAGTCTTCTGTTTCTTGCTCATGGTAAACTCCTGATGAGTGTCTATAGTTTACCAAGTTAAAACCTCCTGTTTTCTCAGCACACATCATACCTACAAATATAAAAAATATATTTGATGAAGCTACTAAATGTCTTGCAATGAGTTGTTTTGTTGCGAGTGGCTCTATGTTTAGATTATGCCTAGACCTTGTCACTAAAGATTTATTAGAAAAATGGTTAGAAGAAAATCAAACCTCTGAGCAACAACCGAATAAAGAACAAAGAAATAAATTAGCTAATCGAATTGATTTTTTAATTGATCAAGACAAAATTCCAAAACGATTAAAAGATCTAGCACATTGTATTCGTCATGATGGCAATGATTCAGCTCATGATGGAACTACAGGGGAGGATGAAGCTTTAGACTGTTTAGATTTTACTGAAGCATTACTTACTGAAACTTATACATTACCTGCACAAATTAATGAAGCAAGTAGAAGAAGATTAGAGCGTAGAGCTAAATCTTCAAATTAACTGTTATAAATTTACATGCCCAGCGACATGGATGTCGCTCGTTCGTTAGGGGTACACGGATGTGCCCTCTAACGAACAGAAGGGTTTTGTTACTTTTGCCCCGACAAAAGTAAGGCTAATATCTCTGATGATCACAAGGAAAACACCCTCATCCCAACCTTCTCCCAAAGGGAGAAGGAGCTTACAATCAAACTTTTAAAAACCATGTATAAATATGATAAAAAGATACATCCTTCAAAACTTATAAATATCCCATGAAAACTCTAAAACCACTTTTCCTCGCTCTTACCTTAAGCACAGTAGCCATCACCACTCAAGCTGCTGAACCCACCATCACCCCACAAAAACAAGTCGCTGGCTTTTATCAGCATCAATTGGGCAATACCCAAATCACTGCCCTACTCGATGGCACAAACTACTTAAACCCATCTATGTTTAAAGGCATTCCAGCAACTGAAGTGACGCAAATCTTAAAGAAATATCATGCTGATCAGGCCAAAGGTGTGCAAACCTCGGTGAATGCTTTTCTGGTCAATACCGGCTCAAGCTTGGTATTAGTGGATAGTGGTGCATCCAGTTGTAACGGTCCAGATTTTGGCTCGGTACATAAAAACCTTATTGCTGCGGGTTATAAACCAGAGCAAGTCGATACCATTTTACTGACCCATTTACATCCGGATCATGTTTGCGGCATCAGTGCTAAAGGTGTCGCCAGCTTTCCAAATGCAACGGTCTATGTTGCCGATGCGGAAGCAAACTATTGGCTAGATCCCAAACAGGCAGTAAAATTACCGCAAGATAAACAGGCCAGATTCAAACAAACTGTTGAGAAAATTCAGCAAGCTGTTCAACCCTACCAAGCCAAAAAACATTTTAAGACCTTTAAATTAGGTGACAAAATTAAAGGTTTTGAAGTCATCAGTACGGCAGGTCATACACCGGGACATTTCAGTTTTGCATTCAAGTCTGGCAATGAAGAAATCGTATTTGTCGGTGATATTGTGCATTCACATAGCATTCAGTTTGATCAACCTGAAACTGCCATTGATTTTGATGTAGATCCGAAAAAAGCGGTGCAAACACGTTTAGCGCAGTTTGCACGATTGGCTAGAAATGGACAGACTGTCGCTGCACCGCATTTACCTTTCCCGGGCATTGGACATATTTACTCTAAAGACGGTAAGAGCTATCAGTGGATTCCGGTGCATTTTAAAGATTGATGTAAAAGTAAACACCTAACCGCCCTGTCTGAGTTCAGCGGGGCTTTTTTATGGATATTGATTTTCAGTTTATCCAACTGATAACAGATAAATTACTTGCAGTATATTTGGGTTTAAATAGCAGAATATGAAAAAGAAGTTTTGCAAACTCCGCTGTAATTAAGCTGCTGTTTTGCCTATAGTATATGCGGGGCAAATTTTAGGGATTGTACATCGATATGGCTGTTCATTTTTTTCATACATCAGATTGGCATTTGGGACAATTTTTTTACAACCATTCACGCCAGTATGAACATGAACAGTTTCTAAGCTGGTTGCTTGAACAAATCAAACAAAAACAACCGAATGCCCTACTGATTGCAGGCGATATTTTTGATGTGATCAATCCTGCATCTGCCGCACAAAAACAGCTTTACCAATTTTTAGCCGATGCGCATGAACTTGCCCCGCATATGCAAACGCTGATGATTGCAGGTAATCATGATTCAGGTTATCGCATTGAACAGGTCGAACCCTTACTGGAAAAATACAATGCCAGAACGGTTGGTGTGGTGCGCTGGAAGGAAGATAAGACTTTAGATCTCGACCGTTTACTGCTGCCGATTTATGACCTTGATAAAAATATTGTAGCGTGGTGTTTAAGCCTGCCCTTTTTACGTGCTGCGGAAATTACCGGTTTTAATGAGCACACCACCAATAGCCAAAATGCGATTGCCTATTTGCACCAGCAACTGATTAGCGAAGCCAAAAAACGTAAAACGGATGATCAAGCGCTGATTTTAATGTCGCATGCGCATATGCAAGGCGGTGAAACTTCCGATTCTGAACGTCCGATTATTATTGGCAATGAAGAAGCGCTGTCTACCGCGTTATTTGATGATGTGATTGATTATGTGGCGCTTGGACATTTGCATAAACCACAAAAAGTTCAGCATCCGCATATTCGCTATAGCGGCTCACCAATTCCTTTATCTTTCAGTGAAATTAATTACAAGCACCAAGTGGTTGAAGTCAAAATTGAGCCTTCCAAAGCTGATCAAACTGCTTTTCAATTTGAAGCATTACCCATTCCACGCAGTATTCAACTGCACCGGATTCGGGGTGAATTGAATGAAGTATTTGCACAGCTCAAAGCGCTCGCCAGCGGTGAAATTACCAATATTGATCAACGTGAATACATCGATATTGAATATCATACCGACACGCCTCCACTACCTAATTTAAGACAAAAATTTGAAGATGCCTTGCCTAAAAACCGCTATCGTCTGGTAAAAATTTCACGTCAATACAAAAATCTTGCAATACAAAATAATGCGACAAAAATTCAGCTAGAACCGCCAACGCCAGAGAAACTGTTTGAACAAATTTGGCAGAATAAAGGTTATGTGCAAGATGATGCGGTATTAAAAGATTTTCAAACGCTGGTTCAAGAAGCCCATCATTCACTTGAAAATAAAAATACGCTTTAGGGATGTGCCATGAAAATTTTATCTATACGTATAAAAAATCTGGCATCTCTTGCTGGTGAACATTTTATTGATTTTGAAAGTGAACCTTTGGCCAATGCCGGGTTAATTGCGATTATTGGCAAAACTGGTGCAGGCAAATCCACAATTCTAGATGCCATGTGTCTGGCACTGTTTAACCAGGTGCCGCGGCTCAAAGGCAGTGATGGCAAACTGATCGATGTGGATGGTTCAGAATTGCTGACTAACTCCCCTTTAACCGTGCTTCGCCGTGGTACCGGACATGGTTTTGCCGAACTTGTTTTTGTGGCACAGGATCAGAAACATTATCTCGCGCGTTGGGAAATTAAACGTGCACGTGAAAGTGCCACAGGTAAATTACAAAGTGTACAACGCCATTTAAAATGCTTAACCGATGGTGTGGTGATCGCGGATAAAGCCAAGGCAGTGGATGCCAGTATTCATAAAATCACCCAGCTCAGTTTTGAGCAATTTACCCGGGCAGTTTTACTGGCTCAATCTGAAGTGACCGCATTTTTAAAAGCACGTGACAATGAACGTGGCGCTTTACTTGAATATTTAACCAACTCCAATATCTTTGCCAAAATTGGTGAAATTGCTTTTCGTAAAACCGCAGATATTGAAAAAGAACGTAAAAAACTCGAAGAAATGTTAGGTCATATTGATCTTATTTCGGATCAAGAACTCGTTGACTTACAACAGCAACATCTGCAAATAAAAAAACAGCTCACCCAACTTGAGCAAGAAAAAACCCGACTTGAATTACAACAGCAATGGTTTGAACATAAACATAAACTTGAGCAAGAGATTGCCGTTAAACAACAGCATTTTGATGCACAGCAGTTGAGTCATCAGCAGCTCTCAAAAGAACGTGAGCAGTTACAACGCTTGGAAATATTTTCCAGTATCCGTCCTGTAGTATTCCAGCAGCAGCAGTGCATTCAGGCACAACAGCAACTTGCCCCGAAAATCTCCCAGTCTGAACAGCAATTTTCAGTGCTTGAAACACAATTCGAAGCCCAAAAAGAGATTTATCTAGAGGCTGAAACTGCCCTCAAAATGACCCAGGAATTTGAACAGCAACATGACCCTGCCTTACAGCAGGTTCGTCACTGTATTCTGGAACGTGAATTTATTGGACAAGACTTTCGTAAAGCCAATGCCAAACTGGATGAGCTGAAACTTCAAAAGCAGCCCCTAGAACAGCAACTCAATGCAAGCGTGCAACAGGCTCAACAGCTTGAACACAAGCAAGCTGCAATTACGCAACAACTGCAACATAGCCACCAGTTTTCAGCTTTAGACCACGGTCTAGATGTTCACTTAGGGCAACTGCAACGCTTTATTCAGCACTATCAAAACATTGAAAATAGTTTAGGTAATCTTGCAACTGCCCGACAAAATTTTGCACAGCAACAACAGCAGCTTGAGCAGCATATTTCACAGTTTGGAAATGTTGCAGCATTAGAGCAACAGTTAGCAGCAATCCGTCAGCAACGTGAACAGCAACTGGCACAACTCAATCAGTTCAGTTTGATCGAGCAACGACTGGCTCAATGGTTTTCAGAGCAGCATGAAAAAACCGCAGCTCAATCACAGTTAGACACTTTAAGCATCAGCTTGCAACAACAGCAAAATCAGTCCCAGCAGGCAGAACTAGACTATCAAACGGCAAAATTAGAGCGTAAAAAACTGCAACAGTTTTTACAACAACAGCGTTTGTTGCATACTGAAAATATTGAACAGCTGCGTGATAACTTGCAGTCTGGTGAAGCGTGTCTGGTCTGTGGCAGCACCCATCATCCTTATAAAGAAGAGCAAAGCGTTATTTCTAAAACCCTGTTTAATCTACAGCAGCAACAAGAACAACAGGCTATTGAACTTGAGCAAGCGACATTTAAAATATGGCAACAGCAGCAACTTCGTTTGACCCAATTACAGACGAAATATACCCAGACTGAAACGACGATTACGCAATTAGCAACAAAACTTGAAACAACAAAAATTGCATTAGAACAGCTGTTTAAACTTGCTGCATTACAGCTTGATTTAGAGCAGCCGCAGCAACGTCTGAATGAAGAATTTTTGGCAGCGCAAACACAAATCAAACTGACTTTAAAGCAGGCTGAACAGCAGATTTCAAACTTGCTTCAAGCCTCTAAAGATCAACAGTCATTATCTAATCAGATTCAGGAACAACAGCATTTGCTTGAGTCTGCCCAGACCTTGCAAACTCAAGTGAATGATGTTTTCTCTTGCCTAAATTCAGCCCAACAACAGGCATGGCAACAGCATACTGTGCATACGGCGCAGCAAATTCAACAGGATTTGCAGCAACGCTTTAAACAGTTGCAACAGTTGCAACAGCTCGATACAGATTTAAGCGCACAACAACAGGGACTGCAAAAAGCGCAGTCCGATCTTGGCTATCTTTTGAAGCAGCTTGAAGAAACTCAAAATGCCGTAACTGAACTTTCTGAAAAAGGACAACAGAATAGTAAAATTGCCTGTTCGCTTATTTTTGATATGACCGGAACACAGCAAGACAAGCCGAATGAATGGCTCAAAGCGCATGATCAAAAGCGCCAGCAACAGCAAGTCACTTATGCTCAATTGAAACAACAGTTTGAACAATTACGTCAAAATTTTGAAACGCAGAAGAATCAGTTAAACCAGCTTAAAGTCCAGCAACAACAGCATATAGATAGCAAAGAAAAATCGGATATTGAAATTCAGCAATGGTTAACGCTGCATCCAGATTTTGAAGCGGATCAGTTAACCCAGTTATTGCTCATTGATAGCATCCAAGAGCACCAGATTCGTCAGCAACTCCAGCAAGCCGAACGCATGCTGAATGAAGCATCATCGGCTTTAAAAACCATGCATGGACAACTTGCTGAACATTTAAAATTACAGCCTGACTGCGATTTCACCGTATTACAACAGCGATTAGAGCAGCATCTCGCGGTATTAAAAGCCCAACGAGATGTGTATGACCAGCTCAATTTAAAACTTGAAGTGCATCAGCAAAATGTACACAAACTACAAAAATATGCCGATCAGATTCAAAACATTCAGCAACAGGAACATCGCTGGGGCAAAATTTCAGGCCTGATTGGCGATGCAAAAGGCAAAGATTTCCGTGATTATGCACAGCAATACAATCTCGATATTCTGGTTGAACATGCCAATCAGCAACTTACCCTATTGTCGCAGCGTTATACCCTCAAGCGTCTGGATCACTCGTTAAGCCTCGCGATTGTTGATCATGACATGGATGGTGAAACCCGTTCAGTCTCCTCTCTTTCTGGCGGTGAATCCTTCCTGACTGCCCTGGCCTTGTCTTTGGCCATTGCCAATATGGCGTCAGGTTCAATGAAAATCGAATCGCTATTTATTGATGAAGGTTTTGGAACTTTAGATGCATCTTCTTTATATATGGTGATGAATGCCTTGGATCAATTACAAAGCCAAGGGCGCAAAGTAGTGCTGATCTCTCATATTCAGGAAATGCACGAACGTATTCCGGTACAAATTCAGGTGAAACCGTTGGGTGCAGGTGCCAGTACCATTCAGGTGGTGGGTTAATTAAAAATCCAGACTTAATAAAAAAGCCTAGAAAAATGCCCCTAGGCTTTTTTATTAGCAAACAATCTATGATTTATGTCATAGGACGCAGGGTCAAAATCTGCTCACTGCGCCCGAATGGCCCACAAATATCATGCAACACAGAACTGGTCAGGCCAATGCCGTCGTCCCCATACTGCTGTACGGTTTCCAAACCCAGCCACTGACCTTGCGGTAAACGGTGCATATGGATCTGCAAATCCAGATTAGGAAAGCCCCAGCTAAATGGCCAGTCTTGACGTGGCACAATACCATTGGCCGTATCCACCATACCCATCAAGCGAACAAAATCGCTGGTCGGTTCACCTTCAATCATGTCATGCGGTGTTCGCAACCAGACAATCCCCTTACCTGCACAACGCTCATGACTTCTTGCTTCGATGGACTGAATATATCCACCCGGCCACTGACGAATCCCTTCCCAGATCGGGGCATTTTCAGGGCCAGCAGCATCAGCATCTTCCAGACCTTTTATCAACTGGCTATTTTGGGTCATCATGCGCCAGGTTCTTGCGACCACACAGGTTTTACCCCCAGCCATCATTTCTGATTCAATCAGCTCAATGGTCTTGCCCGGGCGAATCACTTGGGTGTTGATACTAAACTCACCTGCAGGAATCAGACCTAAAATATCCAAACTGACCCGGCCAATGCGCATATCACTACGTGGTGAAAACCGTTCCAATTCCGCACAGATAATTCCGGTCGCCGGTGCCATATGCTGTTCATGTTCATTCCATGCACCTTGGGCCAGTATTGTTGATTGATAATGCGCCGTGACTTTTCCGGTGGTATCGGTATCTCGCCCGATGAGTTGATAATATGCCGCCATAAACTTGCCTATTTCCTTGGTCGAATCAATGGTTTTTATACAGATTATTCCTTTAGCTGCTTCTTCTTGTACTCAACTTTAGTGGAAAGTTCAATTTTTAAAACAAAAACTGAACCCTAAAGTTCAGTTTTCAAAACAATAAAAAATGGAGCTGAATATGGTTTAATTGGAATAATCCCGCGCGCCGAACAAGGCTGTTCCCACCCGCACCATGGTTGAACCTGCAGCAATCGCCTCGGTCATGTCCCCTGACATGCCCATGCTTAAAGTATCCCAGTCTTCAGGATGCGCATGTTCAGATTTCACTGTTTCAAATAACTTCTTGGCATCGCTAAAAGCTTGGGTATTATTCGGTGCTGGAATCACCATCAAGCCACGCAATTTTAGCTGTGGCAACTGGCTAATACTTTTCACCAATTCCGCCACTTCATTCGGCTGACATCCATCTTTGCTGTCCTGTGCATCAATATTGACTTGTAAACAGATATTTAGCGGTACTTGAGATGCTTCGCGCTGACTGGATAAACGCTCGGCAATAATTAAACGATCTACCCCATGCACCCAGGCAAAACTTGCAGCCAAATGCTTGGTTTTATTGCGCTGAACATGGCCAATAAAATGCCATTCGATATCCAAATCATTTAAATTTTCAATTTTATCCAAGGCCTCTTGCAAATAATTTTCACCAAATGCACGCTGCCCGGTTTGGTACATTTCGCGTAAGGACTCACTTGGATGAGTCTTCGAAACAGCCAGTAACTGTACGCTTTCCGGCTCACGCTGGGCCTGTTTACAGGCATCTTCAATTTGCTGTAAAACTTTATTTCGTGACGCTTGAAGACTATTCATTGACAAGGTTCTCACTTTCATTCATCTTTTTTTACTTTCCCTTTAAACTAACTGTTGGTTAAGCTCTGGGAAAGCCTTATTATTCTAACAAAATAAATAACATTTAAATGATCTCGGGGAAATTATGGACATCACTGAACTTTTAGCCTTTTCAGCTAAAAATGGGGCGTCAGACTTACACTTATCGGCAGGTATGCCACCACTCATCCGTGTCGATGGCGAAGTCCGTCGTATCAACTTACCCGCTTTAGAACATAAAGAAGTACACAAACTTGTGTATGACATCATGAACGATAAACAGCGTCGTGATTTTGAAGAAAAACTTGAAACTGACTTTTCTTTTGAAGTACCGGGTGTGGCGCGTTTCCGTGTCAACGCATTTAACCAGAACCGCGGTGCAGGTGCAGTATTCCGTACCATTCCCTCAAAAGTACTGACTATTGAAGACCTGGGCATGGGCCAAATTTTCAAGGATATTTGTAATTTCCCACGCGGGATCGTGTTAGTGACTGGACCTACAGGTTCGGGTAAATCGACCACGCTTGCTGCAATGATCGACTATATTAACGATAACCGTTATGACCATATTTTGACGGTCGAAGATCCAATCGAATTTGTACACGAATCGAAAAAATGTTTGATTAACCAACGTGAAGTGCATCGTGACACGCATGGCTTTAACGAAGCATTACGTTCAGCGCTGCGTGAAGACCCTGACATCATTCTGGTCGGTGAGATGCGTGACCTTGAAACCATCCGTTTGGCATTGACTGCTGCGGAAACGGGTCACTTGGTCTTCGGTACACTACATACCACCTCTGCGGCAAAAACCATTGACCGTGTGATTGACGTATTCCCGGCAGAAGAAAAAGACATGGTTCGTGCCATGTTGTCTGAATCATTACAAGCTGTAATTTCTCAAACATTATTGAAGAAAAATGGTGGCGGTCGTGTCGCAGCACATGAAATCATGATCGGTATTCCTGCCATCCGTAACCTGATCCGTGAAAACAAAGTGGCTCAAATGTATTCTGCCATTCAAACCGGTGCCAACTACGGTATGACTACGCTGGATCAAAGCCTGAAAACGCTGGTCGCTAAAGGCATTATCAGCCCGCAAACTGCGCGCACCATGGCAAAACAACCAGAATCATTCTTATAAGTTTAAACGGATTTAGGATCTTATTATGGATTTTAACGACTTACTGAATTTGATGATTCAACAGCAGGCATCCGACTTGTTTATTACTGCCGATGTTGAACCGTCCATGAAAATTAATGGCCAGATTGTTCCAATTGCAAAGACCAAGCTGACTGGCGAAATTGTCGGGCAACTTTTAAACTCGATTATGAGTGAAAAGCAGCGTAAAGAATTTGCTGAAACGCGCGAATGTAACTTCGCTATCAGTAACCGCGACAAGACTGCCCGTTTCCGTGTCAGTGCATTTCAACAACGCGATGAACCCGGTATGGTATTGCGTCGTATCGAAACCATTATTCCAACGATGGAAGAGCTAAAGTTACCGCCTATTTTAAAAGAATTGGCGATGACCAAGCGCGGCATCATTATGTTTGTGGGTGCAACAGGTACGGGTAAATCGACCTCTTTAGCATCCATTATTGGCTATCGTAACCAAAATTCAAAAGGTCATATCATTACCATTGAAGACCCGATTGAATTTATTCATGAACATGCGGGCTGTATCATTACCCAGCGTGAAGTGGGCATTGATACCGACTCTTTTGAAATTGCCTTGAAAAACACCCTGCGTCAGGCACCCGACGTCATCTTGATTGGTGAGATTCGTTCACGCGAAACCATGGATTACGCGATTGCCTTTGCTGAAACGGGTCACTTGGTATTTGCCACGCTGCACGCCAACAATGCCAATCAGGCGATTGACCGTATTATTCACTTCTTTGATGCTGACCGTCATAACCAATTGTTTATGGACTTGTCACTCAACTTAAAAGCAGTGGTTGCGCAACAACTTATTCCTTCTGTGGATGGGCAGTCTCGTCGTGCAGCAATTGAAATTTTGATCAACTCGCCGTTAATTGCAGACATGATCCGTAAAGGTGATGTACATGAAATTAAAGAGTTGATGAAACGTTCACGTGAACTGGGGATGCAAACCTTTGACCAGGCCTTGTTTGACTTGTATAAAGCCAAACAGATTACCTATAAAGATGCCTTGAAACATGCAGACTCACCTAACGATCTTCGTTTGCAAATCAAGTTGTCCGAAGAAGGTGGCGATCGCTTATTGCATGCAAGCAGCAACATCACCTTTGATGGTCAGGCTTAACGTTCAGATTTAAATGAAAAAAAACAGGCTTCAAAAGAAGCCTGTTTTTTGACTGATTCTAAGTC
Source organism: Acinetobacter sp. F16 (assembly GCF_052712855.1). NCBI lineage: Bacteria > Pseudomonadati > Pseudomonadota > Gammaproteobacteria > Moraxellales > Moraxellaceae > Acinetobacter > Acinetobacter sp. F16. Next base: position 24,433 of record NZ_JBRATK010000017.1, on the reverse strand, counting down.
AGTATTATTTTTTGCGTAATGCTTCTTGGCATTCAGCTGCATCACAATAACCATAAAGATTTAAAGAGTGACCAGTCAAAGTAAAGCCATATTTTTCAGCCACTTCATGTTGCTGAGTTTCAATTACATCATTTGTAAATTCAACGACTTTGCTGCAATTCAGGCACACAATATGATCATGGTGATCTTCTTGCATAATTTCGAAAACGGAATGATTATTTTCAAAATGATGACGTTGAATAATCCCCGCAGCTTCAAATTGTGTTAACACGCGATACACAGTTGCTAAACCGACATCTTCACCTTGTTCAAGTAAAGTTTTATAAATGTCTTCTGCGCTTAAATGGTGTTGTCTTGAATTTTCTAGTAATTCCAATATTTTTATTCGTGGAAGCGTAACTTTAAGTCCAGCTTTGCGTAAATCTTGATTTGAAATAGGCATGTAAAAAGGTCTCTCAACAAATTTAAAGTTGGAATATGCAACAAAGTTTAGATGCAGTATGATCTATCCGTGGATCAAATGCATCATAATTAATTTGGGATAGTGTAGCAAAATGCAAAAAATCATGTTGACGTTGTTCGTCACTTCACTGCTCGCAGGCTGTTCGACCTTGGGCGTTTATAAAGTTGATATTCCGCAAGGGACGCCATTAACTCAAGCACAAGCTTCAAAAATTCAAGTCGGTATGAGTCACCAACAAGTCCGATTCTTGCTGGGAAGCCCTACAGTTTCAGATCCAATGAATCCTTTACGTTGGGACTACATCTACAACTATACACCAGGAACTTACGCTAAAAAAGCCAAAATCCCAGCTGCTCAGGGTCAACATTTAAGAATTTACTTCGATCAAACAGGGACTGTCATCAAGATTGAAGGTCTGGAAACCATTCCAGAATCTCAACCCGGCTTGCCAGGATCAAAAGAAGCGATTCTAAATGCGCCACCACTATAGCCGCTTTGAAATAAAAATAAACCCCTCAATGAGGGGTTTTTCTTATCACTTCAATTGTTTAAAGCGATTTCCGCGACAATAAAGTCCGACCGGATTTTCTGCAGCACGTTTCCGGCGAATATCCTTCGGATTGATCGTTAATGCACGATAAATCTCGACACGATCACCGACTTGTAATATTTGATTCGGATCTTGCAACCGCATCCCAAAAATTCCCAATGAAAGTGGTTCGGGTAAAGCAATTTGTGCCCGAATACCACTTTGCTCAATCGCATCTAAAGCAGTCATGCCTGGATGAAAAGGAACCGCCAGATGAAACTGTCGATCCTGAGCCGCATACGCCACCCAAACCTGTTGTATCTCGTTCATTAGACCAATTGTCCAATGATGGCAATCATCGCCACAATGATCGATACAGGCAATACCACACGCACTGCAATACGCCACAAGTTATAAAATAGCTCATTGCTAAAATTCATGGATTTACGTAAATGGCTAATTTTCATGATCCATCCGGCAAAAATGGCATAGATCAAGCAAATCACTAAGCCCCACAGCATGAGTATGGTATTAAAAATTGGACTCATGGCAGGAATAGCCCAAACCAGTACAGCAACCAAAATCACCAACCATTGAATCGCAATATTCAGTTGACGTTGTAATAATTGTTCACGCGCTAGATTGAGTAAAAGTGCAGATGCACTGACTACAGCAACCACGAATGCAAAACCTGGAATTTGGGCATTGGCAGCAAAGAAGCCAAAAGTAACCACTGCCAATAATTGCGCAATCCAGATGGGTAATGCTGTTTTGGTGGCAACATCTTGTTGTTTAACCGCAGGCAAACTGCTTTGCCAGTATAAGCCCATGCCCAAACCGCTCGCCACGAGTGCCAATACGGTCGCACTGCCCCACTCACTAAATTCAACCGGCGTGACTTGCCAAGCAGGCAAAGCCGTTCCCATCACATTGGCCAGAATTAAGGAAGCTAAAACACCGACCACACTGAGGATGACAATCATCTTTCGCGGTGCAAATGAAAGTGCAATTGCAACAATCGCCAAGCCAACGAACAACAGATTTGGTGCAATTCCATTAAAAGCAAAATGACCCAATAACTGGCTTGCATTAGACAGCATGCCGCCTGCCAAGAAAGGAATAAAGACAACTGCTAACCAACCGACTACGCGCCATTTTTGCGATGCATCTGCATCACGTGTCAAACTAGACAATGCATTTAACGCTGTGGTTTTTGAGCGTTTCGCCAAGGCAATTTCTAAATAACAGATCGGTAATGCCAAAATAAGCATAGTACCTAACCATAACAACCAAAAATCAAGTTGACGCTCAACTTGAATCCCGACTATCGGTGCTAATGTGGCAATGATGATAAAAGATAAACAAAATGCCATCAGCGGTGATAGCCATCGTGACATAGCATTGTCCTGCATGATGCGTTCCTTAAAAAAGTCTTTGGCTATTTTGCCTTTGTCATGAGGGAAAATCAAAAAGAAAAAAGCAAACCATCATGCCTAATGATTTGCTGCGCAAGATTATTATGACTTGTATTTGTTATTATCAGGTTTATTTTTCTTTATGAAAAGAAACGAGCAAACCAGTTTTTACCTGTTTTCTTTTCTTTTTCCTTAATGATGCCCATCATATTTTCTTTTACGGCACCCACATAATCCGCATCATCGTGCTGAATATGATTAATCAGCCATTTTGAAAGTACTTCATGTAATTCACTTTCAATTGCTTGACCCATTTCAAAACGGTCACGGTAAGATTCAATTTTTTTAATAAATAAATCATGGACACGTTTATGCGGAACGCGGTATTTATAACCGGCTTCTTCTTGTAAAGATTCTTCAAAGGTAAAATGCGATTGCGTATAATCAATAATATTTTCAAGAATTTGTTTAATACGGGCACGATCCGTATGTTCTGCCACATCATCAATTTCATTGATATAATCAAGAATTCGTTTGTGTTGATCGTCAATCACATCGATACCAGTATTATATTCCGGAACCCATTTCATTTTCATTACGACCACCTATAAAATATATATGATTCATCACATAAATTCATAATATATTGATTTTTAACAAATAAAAATAAACCAAAACAGTTGGTTTTAAACCAAAACCCCTATAAAACAATATAACCCAATGATATGTAATGATTTAATTATAAAGACCAACCAAAAGAATAAAGTATTTTTTAACCAATATAATTACCCAAGGTGATTAATAAGAATAAAAATATTACTTTAAACCTCATTAAATGATTAAAAATAAAATACTTAAATTAAATTTTCAGATAAAAGTATGAGTAAAAAATAAGCTAATTTATAGAAATATAATTTAATTCAGACGACTAAATATATTTTTTATTAAGAATAAAACGATTAATTTGTTAGCATGACCCAAAATATAAAATAAAAGATTTTATTATCATATGAGTTAAAGAAATTAATATTTTTAAAATATTACAATCATAAAAAAACCTATAAAGACACTTGATGCCACACCTTTATAGATTTACCTCTATTTAACTTTTATGGACTAATCTTTTATGGATCAGTCTTTTATGGATCAATATTGATCTGCTCGGGTTATTCTTTTTAATTCCGGATTTAATCTTTCACGCTCAAGACGTTCGATCTGGGTCAGTTGCTTTCGAATTGGACGTCCATCCTGAAATAAAATCATCTCTCCAGGCGCAAACGCGGTCCACACTTCATTTTGCGTTAAAGGCTCTGTCGTAATCACGGCAACTCGATCTTCAGGTGTCGTCACCTGACTGAAATCAACTTCGACATCAAGATCAATCAATTGCGCCGGTTTAAATGGGTATTCCCGTACCAGCCAATGCAGTTTGGTAATAGCATAAGTAAACAGAGCCTGCCCATTGGATAAGCAAAAATTAAAGGTGCCATGTTCGGCAATTTTGGGCGAGACTTCAGCCAACAGATCAAAAATTTGATCCAGCTTCGGTTCATGATAACCAAACTTAAGCACCAGCTGATCCAGCAAGTAACAAAATGCCCGTTCACTATCAGTATTTCCCACAGGGGTAAAACGACCGGATAAGGTGGGATTAAAACCATGTAAATCGCCATTATGGGCAAAAATCCACTGCCGTCCCCAAAGTTCACGACTAAATGGATGCGAGTTTTCCAGAGTAATTTTACCTTGGGTCGCTTTACGAATATGGGCAATCACATTGCGTGATTTGATGGGATAGTTACGAACCAGTTCGGCAATCGGAGACTCAACTGCAGATTGATTATCGACAAACAGTCGGCAGGCTTTATCTTCAAAAAAAGCAATGCCAAAACCGTCACAATGGTCGGATGTAATGCCCGCGCGTTGAGAAAAACCACGAAATGAGAAAGTCACATCCGTTGGCGTAGCACAATTCATTCCGAGCAACTGGCACATAGTCTTGATCAAACAGCAAATACAGGATTTTTCTATTTTGCATGACTGGGGAAAGCGTTGCAAATCTCAATTTAGCATAGCGTCCACTATTTTATGCATTAGCTCAGTAATGCCAGTCAAATACTTCATTTTATTAAAAATTCAGTTAAGCCAATCCAAACAAGGCAATAAAAAAGCCTCACAAGGAGGCTTTTTTTAAATGACTGATTTAATGCTTGGCACGGTTGGTAATTAAAGTCCCTACCCCATGATCGGTAAAGATTTCCAACAAGGTTGCATGTGGAACACGACCATCCACGATATGCGCACTCACTACACCGCCTTTCACTGCATCCAGTGCACAGCCCACTTTAGGAATCATGCCACCATAAATCACGCCGGTTTCAATCAAACGGTCGACTTCTTGAGTAGTTAAACCTGTGAGCAAGTTTTTATTTTCATCCAGAACGCCAGAAATATTGGTCAGCAGAATAAGCTTTTCTGCACCCAAGGCTTCAGCCACTTTACCAGCGACTAAATCAGCATTGATATTGTAAGTATTACCTTCGTCATCTACGCCAAGCGGTGCAATCACAGGAATGAAATCACTGTTGGTGAACATTTCCAATACGTCAGTCTTCACACCAACAACTTCACCGACCAAGCCAAGATCAATCTGTTGTACTGTGCCATCTTCAGCGGTCTTTTCCATCAACAGCTTTTGTGCACGCAGCAAATTGCCATCCTTACCGGTTAAACCAATGGCACGACCGCCATGCTGGTTAATGAGGTTAACGATAGATTTGTTCACGCTGCCGCCCAAAACCATTTCAACCACTTCCATGGTTGCAGGATCAGTTACACGCATGCCATCAATACGGTCAGATTCACGGCCGAGTTGCTTCAGGAATGAGTCTACTTGAGGACCGCCACCATGCACTACAATTGGGTTTAAACCGACAGTTTTTAACAATACAATGTCACGTGCGAACGAGCTTTCCAGCTCTGGATCGGTCATTGCGTTGCCACCATATTTCACTACTAGCGTCTTACCCGCAAAATGTTGAATGTACGGCAAAGCTTCAGTCAAAATTTGTGCTTTGTCGATGCCAGTATGCTGATGTGGCATTCGCCTCTCCTTATTGAGCATCTAAAATGTCTTGTGCGATTTTAGGATATCGTTCACTTAACATGGAAACAAATGTGTGTCGAATCGCGTTTAATCTTACAGGATTGTCTGCATCAAAGCGCACTGTAAAGTATTCACCGGTATTCGATGCTCGAATAATGCCAAATCCATCTTTAAAATCAAGTCGTACCCCATCAATTTTACTTAATTGTGCGCCTAAATCATGACTTTTAATTTCAACATCATGTAATACCGCTATCGGTTCTTCACTATGAGTACTAATGTAAAGATCTTCAGTACAACTGCGCTCAGGATAAGCCAGCAATGCTTTGGATAGGGTTAAACCCGGTTTTTGATCCAAATATTCGAGTACACGCAAGGCCGCATACAAACCATCATCATAGCCAAAACCACGCCCGTCATTAAACACATAATGACCTGCGTATTCTCCGCCAAAGACTGCTTTTCCTTTAGACTGCAACATATACGTGCGCAAAAAAGAACTGCCTGTACGAATCATTTTCGCCTGTCCACCCAGGTGATGAACTGTATTTCTCACCATGGTCGAACATTTTACATCGTAAACCACTTCATGCCCGGGATGCGTTTTCAAGCACATCTCAGAAAATAAGGCCAGTAATCGATCTGCTGAAATAGTCGTGCCATTTTCATCAATTAATACCAGTCGATCACCATCGCCATCCAGTGCAATCCCCATATCGGCTTGCTGTTCAAGGACAGTTTTTCGTAATTCAACAAGATGTTTTTCTTGTGAAGGATCGGGTGCATGATCGGGAAAATTGCCATTCGCCTCACAGCGAATAGTTGTGATCTCACAGCCTAACTTTTTTAACACCAATGCAGCACAGCGCCCTGCCGAACCATTTAAACCATCGAGAACCACTTTGAAAGGACGCTTTAACTGGATATCTTTTAAAAGTGCTTGCTGATATTCGAGACAATATTCAACGACAACCTCATGCTGAACGGGTTTGATCACGACTTTTTCTGATGGATCAAAAGTGCTACTTGCACTTATACCAACTTGTTGAATCATGTCTGGACAAGGAGGCTCGCCCTGAACAATCCATTTAATTCCATTATCGGTTTTTGGATTATGACTTGCCGTGAGCATGATCCCGTTACCATCAAACTGACGGGCAATAAAATATAATAATGGGGTTGAACAGCAACCGATAATGGCCGCACTCACGCCTTTCTCTTCACATACCTGTCTAATAATTTCTGCATATTCTGGACTGGTTAAACGTGCATCATAACCAATGGCAAGTTGAGTCTGTCCAACCTTCTGATATTGGGCAACCAATCCATAGGCAATCGCTTTTACAATTTCAGGAGTTAAAAATGATATTTTCCCACGAATATCATAAGCACGAAAAATTTGTGCCGGGAATTTTTTATTCTTAAAATTCATGATGATTTCTTCTAGTTAAAGTAACCCATAAAGTGAAAATTTTAGGGAATGCTTGATTAGGCTAGATTTCATAAGCCGTATATCATCTTAAGGGAGAAGATGAGCATTTTAAAAGCATTTCATATTTTTAATCAATGGTAAAAAGTCTTACAAGTATTTTTTAAGAGATACAATACACAATTGAAAAACAGAGCATTTATTCCATTTAACAACCCAACTTAGCAATAAGATTTTTACCTAAAAAACAATAATTTACAAAACAAAAACAAAAAACACCCAGAGATTTAAGAATACCTTAAAATAGTGGTGCTCATTCTAATGCTGTAAATCCTTGTTTATGAATATCTTAATTAAAAAGGCAGTAAAATAAAAAATAAAACCTGACAAAAAACAGTGATTGCTGCTTCTTTATCAGGTTTTAAATTCTTTAAACTAAATCTAGAGTTTAGCCTTTGCCAGTATGGCCAAAACCGCCTGCACCACGTTCTGTAGCCACAAACTCTTCCACTTGTTCAAATTCAGCATGCACAACAGGAACAAGTACATATTGAGCCAAACGTTCACCCGGCTCTAAAGTAAATGCGGTTTGGCTACGGTTCCAGACCGATACCATCAATTCGCCCTGGTAATCTGAATCGATTAAACCGACAAGGTTGCCAAGCACAATCCCGTGTTTATGGCCTAGACCAGAACGCGGTAAAATTAGACCGGCAAAATTTGTATCTTCAATATAAATCGCCAAACCTGTTTTAACCAATACAGTTTGACCGGGTTCAATGACAGTCGCTTCTTCTACACAAGCACGTAAGTCTAAACCTGCTGAACCTGAAGTCGCATAGGTTGGCATAGGCCATTGCGTGCCTAAACGTGTATCGAGTACTTTCACTTGAACTTTCATCTGTTCTTTCCTAATTGCATGGTTTAAATGGTGGATTAACGCTTAATCAGCGCACGTAAATTTTCGAGATAATGCTGCGCCTGCAATTTTGGATCAATATTGCCGGCCAATTTTTTCTTGCGACCGAGCCAGTCCAAATCATCTTGCGGCAATTCATCGAGGAAGCGACTTGGGATCATTTGCTTCATTTGACCGCCATTTTTACGCTGCTCAGCCAAGGTAATAGTTAAACCTTGACGTGCGCGTGTGATTCCTACGTACATTAAACGGCGCTCTTCCTCAACGGTTTCTGACGCAATCGAGTTTTTATGCGGCAATAATTCTTCTTCCAGGCCAATCAAATAAACATAAGGAAATTCAAGACCTTTTGAGGCATGCAAAGTTAATAAATTGACCTTGTCAGTATCTTCTTCTTCCTTCTGCTGCTCGAGCATATCCAGCAACACCATTTTACGGATCACGCTTTCAATATTTTTCTCATCGACATCTTCAGCGCGGTTAATCAGACTTTGAATGCTGCTGTACAAGATTTCAATGTTATCGATCTTGGTTTTTTCTTGCGCAGGTGTTGCTGCTTGCTCTTTGATGTAATCGATATACCCGGCTTCAAGCATCATCTGACGAATGATCGGCACAGGCTCGTCATCTTCAAGCAGGTTACGGGTAAAGTTAGCAATAAAATCGGCAAATTCTGCCAGTTGTGTGGTGGCCTTTTTCGGCATCACCATGGTCAAGCGCTGATCACCGGCCGCGGTTAATAACGACAGATGGTTCTCTTGTGCGAACAGTCCCAGCTTTTCCAAAGTCACCGGACCAATCGCACGTTTAGGCGTATTAATAATCCGTAGGAATGCACTGTCATCTTCTGGATTAATGATGATACGCAAATAACTCATGATGTCCTTGATTTCAGCACGTCCAAAGAACGACTGACCACCCGACAATTTATACGGAATTTGCATTTGACGCAGCTGGGTTTCTAAAACCCGTGCCTGGAAATTACCGCGATATAAAATCGCATAATCTTTCCAGTTTTTTCCGTTCATCAGTTTATGCGTGATCACGTCTTTTACCACGCGTTCAGCTTCGTCATCATCATTACGGCAGGTAATGACCCGAATCACGTCACCATGACCTTTATCTGACCAGAGCTTTTTATCAAAAATATGCGGATTGTTACCAATCACGGTATTAGCCGCTTTCAAAATACGACTGGTCGAACGATAATTCTGCTCGAGTTTAATCACTTTTAAATTCGGAAAATCTTCTTTCAACAAGGCCATATTTTCCGGCTTTGCACCACGCCATGCATAAATCGACTGGTCATCATCACCCACTGCGGTGAATTGTCCCATCACCCCGACCAGCAGTTTCACCAAAATATACTGCGCAGTATTGGTATCCTGATATTCATCGACCAATAGATAACGGACACGGTTCTGCCATTTATCGCGGACTTCGGCATTTTCCTGTAATAAACGGGTTGGCATCACGATCAAGTCATCGAAATCCACGGCGTTATAGGCACGCAAGTTGCGCTCATACAACTGATACAAATGCGCAAACTGCACGTCTTCTGCGGTTTCACAGGTGGTATGTGCTTGCTCGGGTGGAATCAGGTCATTTTTCCAGTCCGAAATCATTTTCATGGCTTTGGCAATCAGCTCTTTACTTTCTGCACCGGACAAATTATCACGATGCATTAAGTCCATCAGAATGCGCTTACAATCATCGGCATCTAAAATTGAAAAATTATTTTTTAATGGGGTATGTTTGATTTCTAAACGAAGTAAATTCAAACCAAAGGTATGGAAAGTTGAAACAGAAAGGCCTTTGGCCTCTTCACGAGATAATAGTTTTCCGACACGCTCTTTCATTTCACGTGCAGCTTTATTGGTAAAGGTCATGGCCGTAATACGATGTGCAGGAATCCCGCAGTTCTGCACCAAATGTGCGACTTTTCGCGTAATAACGGACGTTTTACCTGAACCTGCCCCTGCAAGTACTAACAAGGGTCCTTGAGTGTATTTCATGGCTTCAAGTTGCTTGTCATTGAGTTGACTTGCCGACGACATAGTATTTCCTCATTTTGATTCGAGCTAGATTATAGTCGCCAAAGCCAAACTTGCATAACCTAAAATACAGATTTGACATTCATAAAAAAACCACCCGAAGGTGGCTTTTTTATGACAAAACTAAACTTATTTAGTTTCGTAAACAGAAATTTCTACACGACGGTTTTGTTCACGACCCGCAGCTGTTGAATTGTCAGCAATTGGAGAAGTTGAACCATAACCTTTCGATGTCATACGCGAGCTTGAAATACCTTGTGAAGCCAAGTAGTTTTTCACAGAGTTCGCACGGTTTTGAGACAATGGGTTATTGATTGCATCAGTACCGGTATTGTCGGTGTGACCATGAATAACCAAGGCTAATTTGCTTGCAGTACCATCTTCACGAAGAACTTTAGCAACGTCATTTAACGCTGATTGGAACTGTGATTGAATAGTAGAAGAATTGGTCGCAAATGTTACGCTTGGCATAACAAGATTAATTGAACCATCTGCATTACGGCCTACATCTACACCAGTACCTGCCAATTCTTGACGAAGACGTTTTTCTTTCTTATCAAGAAGTAGACCTGCACCACCGCCAACAACCGCGCCAATTGCTGCAGCTTGACCCATTTTATCTTTGTCAGCGTTAGAGTATGCAATACCAGCACCCAATAAAGCACCTAGACCGGTACCAATTGCGGCTTTGTCATATTCCATATTTTGACAGCCCGAAAGTGCCAAAGCCCCAACTACAGCTGTAATTACTAGTGCACGCATCGCATGCCTCCTTCTTGTGTTTTGTTGTATAGTGGAATGATGGATTAAAAAAAATGGGCATACCATTGATTTTTTGTAAATAATTAAAGCTTTAGTTACATTTTGTAATACTTAATGCTGATGAGCAAGCTATCTTGGACACAATTTCTACATAGTTGCATGAATAGACTTTTTTATTTCAAATTCTACAATTATATTAAATGCTGAAAAAAAACATTAGACGACTTCATCTTAGGACTGTTCTTAACTATGTCATCGCAAATCAAGAAGCAACCTATATTAAAAAAATTATCTCGCGGACTAACTGTAGGCTCGGTCATTACCGGAAGTACTTTTTTTCATGGTCCACCCGTTCTGGCATTGGGGTTGACCAAACTAGTCAAAAAATCACGTAAAATTGATGAAACGAATATTCAGATTACCAACAGTTGGCTCAGTGTCAATAATTGGCTGATTGATCATGTGTTACCCCATTTAAAATGGGATATCAGTATTGATGACGATTTAGACTTGAGCATGCAGGGTCGTTACCTGATGACCTGTAATCATCAAAGCTGGGTCGATACCACTGTAAATCAATATTTTGGCTTGACCCGTATGCCCCTGACCCGTTTCTTTACCAAATGGGAACTGATCTTTATTCCATTCGTTGGACAAGCCTTTAAAATTTTAGGCTTTCCCATGATGAAACGTCATAGCAAGGAACAGATTGCTAAAAATCCAGAGCTTAAAAAACGTGATATGGAAGAATCACGCAAAGCCTGTGAACAGTTATTAAGCCAGCCTTTTACCTTGCTAAACTATTTGGAAGGTACGCGCTTCACCCCAGAGAAACATGCAGCACAGCAATCACCGTATAAAAATCTGCTCAAACCTAAAGCGGGTGGTTTAGCTTTGGCCCTGAATATTTTAGGGGATAAAATTGATGCCTTGGTAGATATGACCATCGTTTATCCGGATGGCGCGCCGGGTTATGGTGATTTTTGGTTGGGTGATGTTAATCGTATTGCGGTCAATCTGCGTAAAATAGAGATTCCAAGTTGGGTACTCGGCGGTAATTATGAAGATGATGCTGAATATCGTGAACATTTTCAGCAATGGGTTCATGAATTATGGACTGAGAAAGACCAACTGATTGAGCGCATGAAACAAGACTTGGCTGCAAAAGCATAAATAACCTTTAAGGAAGACAATGAAGCAAGATGACACAATAGCCAAGCCCACCTTTCATTTCGTGAAGAAAGACTCTTGGGGTTGGAAAGTTGCACTGGGCTATGACATTTTTATGATGGTTCTGATCATCATTAACCTGTTGTGCTTAAGTGCCAATGCCATCCTGATGAGTGATTTTGGTGGCTGGTTATTTGGCTTCATTCATCTTCCTGAACTGTTGCAGTTTTATCGGACAGAATTACGTCCTTGGGTGATTATTACAGAAAGCTGGTTTACCAGTTTTTTAGTGATTGAACTGCTGATCCGCTGGGGAATTGCCATCCTCGGACAACATCATAAACGCTGGTTTTTCTTTCCTTTTATTCATTGGTATGAAATTCTGTCGATTATTCCGCAACTGCGTTTTTTGCGTTTATTACGTGCCGGTTCAATCGCCTACAACCTGCATGAACATGGCTATAAAGTGATTCCGGACAGCTGGTATAAGCGCGCCAAATTTTATTATCATCTGGTGCTCGAAGAACTCACCAGCCGTATTGTGATTACCGTTTTAGACAGTATCAAGCACGAACTTTCCACCAGTACCACGCATAAAAAACTGATTGAAGATTTAGTTGCGCATCACCGTGAAATGTTTGCCACTGCCCTGGCCGATATATTGCAAGAATCTTTGGGCAAAGAGTTGCAGGCACAAAGAGTCACCATTGCAAAAAATGTGGGAAGTATTGTCAATCAAGCGATTGAAGATACGCCCGAACTCACTCAATTATTACGTTTAATTCCGATTGTCGGTGGACGTATCGAACAACAGATCCAAAGTATTGGGCAACGTTTGGGTGAAAATATTACCCAAGGTCTGATTGAACCGTTCGCTCAGAGTAATAAAAATAAAGAAAATCTGGCTTATTTAGAAATTTCAAATAAAATCAGTCAAATACAATTTGAAAATAATAGCCATGTTGAAAAACTGGTGGAGTCTGCGGTTTTTGAAAGCCTAGAAGCGATTCGCCAACAGGTCAAAGTAAAACAATGGCAACAAATGCTGGAACAACATGATCAAGTTAAAGAATGATCATCAGATAAAAATATTTAAAACGTCGCTAGAGAAATCATTCAATTTGTTCTAGGATTTGCTCTATTTACAACATCACTTCGACATAAAATGAATGAGTCAGAAGTATTAAGGAATAATTATGGCTGATATACGGATAAAAGGCAGAATGGTCAATGCGATTCGCATTAGCTTAGACACCAATGATCATGATGCAATCCGCCAGCAACTCGCGCCAATGCTCCAAAAAGCATTTCCACCGGGTACATTAGTTGTGATTGAAAGTTCAGTTGAACAAGAACTTATTGCCTTAATTCAATTATTGATCAGCCTAGAAGTACAACCTATGGCTGTGACTGAGGGTCTACTTGCGGATCAGGCTCGCGCAATTCAATTCCCGGTGATTCCTGCAGACCGTCCAATGCAGCAAGTCAAACCGACAAAAGAACAGGTTGTTGAAAGCAAACTTGCCCCTGCAAAAGAACAAGCCGCCCCTGCAGCAGAAACGGTAGCGGAAGACATTCCAGCACCAGTGATTCATCATGTGACTTCTTATCACGATGAAATTTTGCGCACCGGTCAATGCCTGGTACAAAATCATGGCGATATTATTCTCAATGCCGGAATTAACAGTGGTTCTGAAGTCATTGCTTCAGGAAATATACATATTTATGGTAGCGCGCGTGGTAGAGTCATCGCCGGCGTAGGCGGGAACGGTGCAGCACGTATTTTCTGCCATTCCCTAGAAGCAGAACTGGTCTCGATTGCAGGTACATATTGTGTAGCAGATGACATCCCACAGCATGTCCTCAAAAAAGCTGTACATATTTACTTGAATGATCAACAAGAACTTGTCTTTGAAGTTCTCGAATTTTAATGTATAAATAAACACCAAAAGCCCCATATCTAAAAGGGGATTTGAACCATAACAGGAGTGGATTCGGTGGCGAAAATTGTTGTCGTAACATCAGGCAAAGGTGGCGTAGGTAAAACTACGACTAGTGCATCTTTTGCAACAGGTTTAGCCCTTCGCGGTCACAAAACTGTTGTGATCGATTTTGACGTGGGTTTACGTAACCTAGATTTAATCATGGGCTGTGAACGTCGCGTTGTTTATGATTTTGTGAATGTATTAAATAACGAAGCTCGACTTCAACAAGCGCTTATTCGCGATAAAGATATTGAAAACCTATATATCCTTCCTGCATCACAAACCCGTGATAAAGACGCCTTGACCGATGAAGGCGTAGCACGTGTAATGGATGAACTTTCGCAAGAATTCGATTACATTATCTGTGATTCGCCTGCGGGAATCGAGCGCGGTGCAATTATGGCAATGTACCATGCTGATGAAGCGATTATTGTGACCAATCCTGAAATTTCTTCAGTACGTGACTCTGACCGTATTATTGGCATGCTTGACAGCAAAACCAAAAAAGTAGAACAAAACGAAGGTCGTATCCGTAAACATCTGTGTATTACACGATTCAATCCAGAACGTGCTGATAAACAGGAAATGTTAACGATTGACGACATTTCTAAAGATATTTTACGTGTACCTACACTCGGTGTAATTCCAGAGTGTCCAAGTGTTTTACAAGCATCAAACGAAGGGAAGCCGGTAATTCTCTTTACTGAAGATGCAGCAGGTCAGGCTTATGATGACCTTGTAGCACGCTTCTTGGGTGAAGAACGTCCTTACCGTCATATCTCGGTAAAACCTAAAGGTTGGTTAGCACGATTATTTGGAGCTTAACAAATGGCAGGATTCTGGAGTAAATTATTCAGCAACGATGATAAACCTTCAAGCGCACAAACTGCTAAAGACCGCTTAAAAGTAATTGTTGCCTCTGAGCAAGGTTTAGGTAAACGCTTAAGCCAAGACAAAATTGACCAAATGAAAAAAGAAATCATGCAGGTGGTCAACCGTTATGTTCGTGGTGTGGATGAGCAGCATATTCAAATGTCGGTTCGTTCTGAAGCAAACATTGAAATGTTAGAAATGAATATCAATTTGCCTGAAGAGCGATAATCTGAATTCTGATTAGTCAAGCAAATTGAATCAAGGCAAAATATGAGACTGGATCAGCAAAGCACTGCTTTGCCCAGTCGCAAGATGAGAAGCTATGCTTTGAGTTGGCTGGATCAGCAAACTTAAAGCGCTGCTTTAAGGCTTTGCCCAGCCGCAAGATGAGAAGCAGTGCTTTGAGTTGGCGGGGTCAAGCAAAGCACTGCTTTCGCTTGTCCTTCATATTTTGCCTTTTTTTATTTTATCCAGTATACCAAGGAGTTTGCGATGGCATTATCTCAGCCAGCAACGTTCAATGAAGAATGGTCAGACGAGCGTGTATTTGCCTATTTAACACAGCTTCCTCCTGCAGGCGTGAATGCCGATTTTCACGTGCTTTATCATGCATTCAAACATATGCGTCCAAATGACTATGAACGCTTGTTGACACAATTCGTTGCCGGTGGTCGTGATGTCAATGCAACCAATCCTGAAGGCCAACGCATTCATGATGTGATTGCTGAATATCCTCGTCAAAGCGAAGGGTTCTTGGAAGTTTTGGCTAAGTTTGCTTAATCGAGTTTCTATAAAAAAGCCTGCCCGTTTAAATAAAACGGGCAGGCTTTTTTTATGCTGAGGCTAAACAATCACATTAAGACAGCAGCAACATCAGTACAGGAAAAGTCACTGCAAAGCATAGTGTTTGCAAGCTAATTATCCCTGCCATGAGTTGGCTATCACCATTAAAATAACGCGTTAAAATATAGGATGCCGATGCCGTAGGTAAGGCAAAGAACACGACTAAAACAATCGTTTCAAACTGATTCAAATTCAGCGCATAACAAATCAGATAAGCCAAACCTGGCACCACAATTAAACGCCCCACAGTATTCAACAATAATCGTGAATAGTCATGTTTCAGGTCTGCAAACTGCAAAGCCGCCCCGACGCAAATCAATCCCAATGGCAGACTCATACTGGCTAAAATTTTAAACAGTTGTTCCAAACCGGAAAATAACGAGAGCTGTAGCAGATTAAAAATGATTCCAACCAGACAGCCCAAGATCAAGGGATTTTTGATCAGAGAAAATAGAATCTGAGCCGGTTTTAAACCCTGCCCTTGTGAAAAAGCCAGTACTGAAATTACATTTACCAAAGGAATCGCCAGTGCAATCATCATGGCAAACATTTGCATGCCCTGAGCGCCAAACAGCAAAGACATAATGGATAAACCAATATAGGTATTGAAACGAATCTGGCTTTGCACATATACGCCAAAACGCGCGATCGGAATATGAAAAAATGCCTTTGCCACCCACAACGTGAGCGCAGTAATTATGATGATGATAAACAGGGCCAATAACACCTGAGTAATCGTTGCGAGTTCCAGTTTTATATAAGCGAGATTATTAAAAAGTAATACCGGAAATAAAATCAAATAATTCAGTTTTTCAGCGCCACGCCAAAATTCATCTGTTAGAAACTGTGTCCGTTTAAATATATAACCCATGGCAATTAACATAATTAATGGAAACAACGCCATCACAACATTCATTCTCTACCCTTCATCCCTAAATTATATTTCCGCTCTATGACGTGAATAATCTTGATCATTTTTAATGTCCAGAAAAAGGCCTGCTTATGCAGGCCTTGAACTCAGTATGGAAATTTAGACCAAAATGTCACGTTTACCGTTGGCACCCATGCCACTGACAATCCCGTTTTCTTCCATTTGGTCAATGATACGTGCTGCACGGTTATAACCGAGACTAAACTTACGCTGTAACGACGAGGTGGAAGCCTTACGTGTTTCCAGAACAAAGGACACACATTGGTCATACAGGGCATCACGATCCGAGGCCCCATCCCCATCTTCAAAACCACGCGAAGTGGGTTCTTCATCATAAGGCGTTAGAATTTCATCGACATAATTTGGAGCAGCACGTTCACGCCATGCATCACAAATATTGTTCACTTCATCATCGGAAATAAAAGCACCATGCACACGTTCCGGCTCAATTTTACCTGGCCCAAGGAACAGCATGTCACCATGACCCAACAGGTCTTCTGCGCCACCGGCATCCAAAATGGTACGCGAGTCAATTTTACTGTTTACACGTAAAGCCACGCGGGTTGGAATATTGGCTTTGATCAAACCGGTAATCACGTCAACCGATGGACGTTGTGTCGCAAGCAGTAAATGAATACCCGCAGCACGTGATTTTTGTGCCAAACGGGTAATCATTTCTTCAGCTTTTTTACCCACCTGCATAATCATGTCGGCAAATTCGTCGGCAACGATCACAATGGATGGTAATGGCGTTAAACGTGGCGCCCGCTCGCCTACAACCGAGTCACTCGCTTTCCATGTTGGATCAATCAGGTCTTCACCATTGGCAATTGCTTCATCGACCTTGCGGTTATAGTCACTTAATTTACGGATTTTCAAATAAGACATCAGCTTATAGCGACGTTCCATTTCATTAACACACCAGTTCAATGCATTCACTGCATCTTTCATGTCAGTCACAACTGGCGTAAGCAGATGTGGAATATCGTTATAGTTGGCAAGCTCCAGCTGTTTCGGGTCAATCAGGATTAAACGCAATTGATCCGGTGTATATTTCAACAGCATCGATAAAATCATCGAGTTCACTGCCACCGATTTACCTGAACCAGTTGTCCCTGCGACCAGCATATGTGGCGCTTTACCCAAATCGGCAATGACTGGATTACCTGAAATATCTTTACCCATCGCCATCGAAAGAATGCTGTTTGGATCGGTAAAGGCAGGAATGGTCAACAACTCGATCAGACGTACCATTTCACGTGTGCTATTCGGTACTTCAATGCCGATATAAGGTTTACCTGGAATGACTTCGACCACACGCACCGATGCCATCGACATGGAACGCGCCAAGTCACGTGAAATATTGGTCACTTTAGACGCTTTCACACCCGGTGCCAAATCCAATTCAAAACGCGTCACCACCGGCCCCGGCTGTGCCTCAACCACTTTTGCTTTGACATTAAACTCTTGCAGTTTAATTTCAAGTAGCTCAGATAAACGCGCTAACTGTTCAGCAGTAAAATTGACTTTTTTATTCGGATCGACTTTATCCAGTAAATCCAGTCCCGGTAGCGGGGACAAATCTTTTCGGCGTGCCGCTACCTGCATTGCAAGGGACATCGGACGACCTGAGGCATCGGTTAACGGAGCATCAAAATCAAACTCGTCTTCTTCGACAGGTTTGCCTGCAGTTTCCTGCCAAACTTCACGAAACACATCTTTATTTGATGAAATTAAAGCTTTTTCATCTTCTGAAATGATCGGTTGCTGAATCTGGGTTTTTATTGCGCCACTAACAAATGCGGATGATTGTGCATAGCTGCTGGTTGTACGCACGGGAGCAGGCTCTTCAACCTCATCAATTAACAAGTCATCCACCAGCAAATCATCGAGTCCATCAAACTCGTCATTTAAAGCCGAATTCTTAGGTGTCTTATGTATTGAAGGTGAAGCTATCACTGGAGATGAGGTGATTACAATTTTTTCTTCAACAGCTGATGGTGCTTGTTCAGTTTCTACATGATTAAACGGTGTATGCACATCTGTCGCTGTTTTGCCATTTGGAACTGCGGCAAGCAGTTCATCAAAGATTTCGTCATCATCCCAATCCAGATTTTGTTTAGATGTCTGGGGTGTCGTTACTACAGGTTGCTCATCAACAAAGGCTTTAAAATGCTCATGCGGAGTATGCAGTTCAGATTCTTCAGCTGCCTTTAATAAAGCGTCAATATCTTGTTTATGTTTTTGGTTTTCATCTGAGTTTAATGCACGCCAAACTTCGCCCGTCGCAACGACTCGTCGTGTATTTTCTTCCAGACGATGGGCTTTTTCCAGAACTTGTTCAAGTTCAGCTTCATCCTCGGCATCGATCAGCTGTTGCTGTGCATAGTGTTCTTTTTCCACCATGTCATTGAACAGGCGCTCTGCAGCCTGATCACGCACCATAGGGGATGTTTCCTGGACTTCACGATGTTCTGGAGCAGGCGTGACACTCTCTACTGCAGTTTTTTGCTTGGCAATCGCCACTGATTTTTTAACTTCAGGCGTGGTGCGGTCAAATGCAGACTCGGTTTCCGGAACATTCTTATAAAACAGATCTTGTAAATAAGCAGGTGTGGCTTTGAGCGTGACCCAGGTTTTATTCCATTTCACGCCAAATGACAGGGTAAATAAAACCACCCAAAACACCACAAGAAAAATGGTTGCACCATATATGGTTAAAATTTGCGACAAGCTTTCACCCAGTTCATAACCGATGATCCCGCCGGATGAATTGTCTAAAGTGTCGGCAGGCACTTGCCAATACAAATACAATAAACTTGCGGTCGCCAGTAAAATAAAGAACTGTGCAGAATACCGAAAAGGTTTATTCAAAAAGCTATACGGCCACCAGACCTGAATCGCCTCGACGAATAAAAAGATCGGAATCAGTAAACTTGCCCAGCCCAAGAAACCGAACAGTAAATCTGCGATCCAGGCACCTGCCACACCGCTGGCATTCGACACCTGCTGTGTATCACTGGAAATATGCATCCAGCCTGGATCAAAAGGCGTATAAGTCACTGTTGCAAGGAATAAATAAATTCCAAAAGAGACCAAAAATAATGTCATTATTAAGCGCTGTGCATAAGCACTCGACACCGCAGTCATATACTGTCCTGTAACCAATTTTTCATTCATGTTTTTTGTAAGAAACTAAGACAAAATAGTTTCGCAATTAAACTCGATATTATGCACCTGTTCCAAGGAAAAAGATGCAATATTATGTAGAGGCTGTTGATACACATCCTATGAATTAAGTATCTAGCACAGCGTTCCTGTTGTATATAGCTCAAATCGATTTCAATGATCAATAATATCGACATCGAACGCACACAACTGTTATCGAGTTTCACGTATAATTTCACAAATTTCTAAATAAAAAAAGGATGCCGCGAATGAGCGCTCGTCACTCACGTTTGATTATTCTAGGTTCAGGCCCTGCTGGTTATAGCGCAGCTGTATATGCTGCACGTGCCAACTTGAAGCCAACGCTAATTGCAGGCTTACAATTGGGTGGTCAATTGACTACGACCACTGAAGTCGACAACTGGCCGGGTGACCCTGAAGGTCTAACAGGTCCTGCACTCATGGAACGTATGCAAGCGCATGCCGAACGCTTTGGTACGGACATTGTCTATGACCATATCAATGAAGTTGATTTAAGCGTTCGTCCATTCGTTTTAAAAGGCGACATGGAAGAGTTCACTTGTGATGCTCTGATTATTGCAACGGGTGCTACAGCGCAATATTTAGGCCTTGAGTCTGAAGCTGCATTTATGGGTAAAGGTGTAAGTGCCTGTGCGACCTGTGACGGTTTCTTTTACAAAAACCAGAAAGTGATGGTTGTGGGTGGTGGTAATACTGCGGTTGAAGAAGCGCTTTATCTTTCAAACATTGCTTCACACGTGACCTTGGTTCACCGTCGTGACTCTTTGCGTTCAGAAAAAATTCTTCAAGATCATCTTTTTGAAAAAGAGAAAGAAGGCAAAATCAGCATCATCTGGAATCATCAGGTGGATGAAGTCCTCGGTGACAGCAAGTCAGGTGTCACTGCAGTTCGTCTGCAATCAACCCAAGATGGCTCTAAACAAGATGTAGAAGTCACCGGCTTATTTGTTGCCATTGGCCACAAACCGAATAGCAGCATGTTTGAAGGTCAGTTGAACCTGCGTGATGGCTATATTCAGGTTCAAAGTGGCACTGCCGGCAATGCAACTGCGGCATCTATTCCGGGTGTATTTGCTGCGGGTGATATCGCAGACAGCGTTTACCGCCAAGCGATTACCTCAGCAGGTTCAGGCTGTATGGCAGCTCTTGATGCTGAAAAATATCTTGATGCTTTAGGTGAATGATTCAAGTAAATTAATTCCACTAAACAAAAAAAACCGTCCTTCTTTGGGCGGTTTTTTTTGTATGATAAAAATCATAAATGCTTATTGCACGTTACTGTTCTCGTTCAGGCCAAATCCCATGCATCCATTAGCACCCTCAGAATTCATTTTCCCCGATCCCATCGAAGCTGATCCCGATGATCAAGGACTTATTTGCATAGGTGCCGACCTCTCCCCTGCTACGCTTTTTGAAGCTTATACCCATGGTCTGTTTCCATGGTTTAGCGAGGGTGAACCGATTTGCTGGTGGAGCCCTGAACCACGTTGCATTATTCGCCCCAACGATTACCATCCGAGTAAATCTTTAGTCCGCAACATGAAAAAGTTTGATTATAAAATCACGATTAATCATGCTTTTGAACAGGTGATTCGCTCCTGCTCCCTACCTCGGAGTTATGCAGAAGATACCTGGATTTCTGAAGATATTATTGATGGATATTGCCAGCTATTTGATGCCGGTTATGGCTATAGCATTGAAGTTTGGGATGAAGGCAAAATTGTCGGTGGTCTGTATGGCGTGACCATTGGGCATGGCTGTTTTGGTGAGTCGATGTTTAGCACCCAAACTGATGTTTCAAAAATGGCTTTTTATACATTAATGCTGCTGGGTCAGGAAAATCATCTGCCCTGGATTGACTGCCAACTGGTCAATGATCATCTTTTAAGCCTGGGTGCTTGTACAATTTCTCGCCAAGCGTATCTTAATTCGTTACAAGATGTTGTTAAAAAGCCATCTATAGATTGGAAAAAATATCAAGAGGGTGTATTTTCAAGTAAAACAATAGCGCAACACGCGCGATTAATTGAATGAAAATAACAGAGGGATTGCCATGAATTCGTATCACCCAAAATCCCTATTGAATGATTTACAGTATTATATTACGCCACCGCATAGCTGCAGCTACCTGGAAAATAAATCAGCGCGGATGGTCTTTTTAGATCCTGCACATCGAATTGATGTGGTCAGTCTATCTGAACTTTCCCGTTTGGGATTTCGCCGTAGTGGCGATTTTGTCTATCGTCCAGAATGTCACTTATGCCGCCAATGCCTGTCCAGTCGTGTTCCTGTCACTGAATTTCACATGAACAGTACGCAGAAAAAGGCATGGAAACGCAATCAAGACCTGACGGTTAAAATCACGCGCACTGCGGATGCATCTGAAATTCACTATGCTTTGTATGAACGCTATATTAATGAACGTCATGCCGATGGCGATATGTTCCCACCCAGCTTAGATCAATTCGAAAAATTTTTAGTGCATAGCTGCACGGACAGTTTTTTCCTAGAATTCTGGAAAGACGACAAGCTGATTAGTGTTTCGAGTTGTGATCCCTTAGATGATGGGGTTTCTGCGGTCTATACGTTTTTTGATCCTGATGAAAATCGACGTTCACTCGGCGTATTTGCAGTACTTAAACAAATTGAACATGCCAAAGCTTTAGGCTTGCCCTATGTTTATTTGGGCTACTGGGTGCCACACTCCAGTAAAATGAACTATAAATCTCAATATGTGCCTTTAGAGCTATTGATTGATGGGCAATGGCGACGTTTAAACCGCTTGCTCAATGCAGAAGAAATTCAACAATTGGGAAACTCCCTGATGACCACCTTGCCCTCTGGATGGAATAACCCAATTATCAAATAACATTATTTATGATTTAAAAAGTTGGGAAAAATCATCACTACATGATTTCACCATAATAATGGCATGCTCGCGAGAGCCGTCTGGTTTTGGATAATAGTTTTTACGTAAATCAATTTGATGAAAACCGGCTTTTTCATACAGTGCGATCGCTGCCTGATTACTTTCCCGCACTTCCAGAAAAATTTGCAGCGGATTATTTTTCAACTGCGCAATTGAAGCTTCAAGTAATTGAAAGCCTAACCCTTTGCCTTGCTGACTCGGATGAATAGCCATCAGTAATAAATTGGCTTCATCCAGCACTGGTTGCAGGATACAAAAACCGACCACCTGCCCCTGCTGCTCAATCACGGTACAAATATAAGAATCCATTGATTCTTCAAACTGTTTTGCGGTCCACGGATGGCTTTGTACCAATTGCTCAATTTGTGTAATGCGGCTGACATCCGCTTTTTGCATTAAACGAATCATCTTCGTTCATCTTTTAAATAACAGGAGCTTGGCATTATAGGAACTTTAGATAAAAAATCGAGTAAAAAAAAGGGCAATATCAATTGCCCCAAGCATTAACACGTCTTAAAAACCTAATTTAGCTTTCCAGGTCGTCAATAAACCAACGGTATCCAAATCGTTCGGATGAAAACCGGGTTTAAAATAAGCCAACATTTCCTTGCCCATACCCGTAATAATGCCTTTCGATGGACTATAGGCATAAGCATAAATTTCTTTTAAAGACTCTAGATTTAACTGTTTGTCCTCTTTGAGCAAACGTGCAAGAAAATAAGATTGGGTAATAAACAGGATCACCATTGCCATGGTTAAAGAACCAGTTCGCAAAGCATAAGCTTTATAACCCCGACCAAATACACCTTCAAAAACATCATAAGCTACCGCTTTATGTTCATTTTCTTCAATCGCATGCCATGCCCACATGGTTGCCATCGTCTGGTCAGTCATGAGTGCCTGAATATGCGGATTCCGTAGTAATTCTGAAGCGATGGTCGCAGTGAAATGTTCAAGTGCAGTTGTTGCAGTCAAATCGACCATTTCTTGGGTAATGCCGACGGGCTTAGCTACTTTTGCCATAAACTTACGTGTGGTTTGAATGACTTTATCGGTATAACGATCCAGTGTATCGACATCATGTCCATATTTTTGCGCAGACGCATTAAAACCGACATGCTCATGCGTATGCATGGCTTCTTGACCAATAAATGCAGAGATCTCTTTTTGCAAAGCTTCATTGTCTTTAATGTCTGGATGTTGACGCACGGCACGTACGCTATCAATAAAGAATTTTTCACCGGCTGGGAACAAGGCAGATAATGCAGTCATAAAATGAGTTAGACCTGCAGAACCATTCATCCAATATTCAGGCACGTGATCAAAATCAAAATTCATACGTCGTACCGGAAAGCTTGCACCCGCACGGTTAGTAATATTGACCTTTGCATTCATGACGCTTACTCCTATTTAGCAAAATGATTTTGCTTAATACACTTATGTTTGTTTTTCTTCATTCTTATATTACGTATTTAAAAAATTGCGATAAGTGCAGATAAGGTCAGGAAAATATCAGTTAAGGACATGAGGAGGAAAAATAATGATAAGTGAAATTATTTTTTCGACGCAAGGGAATAAAGTACTACTTTATTTTGACGCAAGAGAAAAGAAAAATGATTAAAATCATCTTACGACACAAGAAATCCTCTATAAAAATCATCATGCATAAAAAAAGCGCTCCAAAGGAGCGCTCTTTTTCACACAATTAATACTTATGCAGTTACTTTAGCAACAACACCAGCACCAACTGTACGACCACCTTCACGGATCGCAAAACGTAGACCTGGGTCCATTGCGATTGGGTGGATCAATTCT
>NZ_JBRATK010000016.1:0-66299 GCF_052712855.1 Acinetobacter sp. F16 | reverse complement strand
TATTGCCACTCGTTTTGAAAAGTTGGCTCGTAATTATAAGTCCATGTTGTTCTTGGCTTGTTTGTTTATTTGGTGCAAAGCAAAATGAGGACACGCCCTAGAATAAAAGAACTGATTCTATATTTATGTAATCAGTTCTTTTATTGGGGTTATTACAATTTATCAAAAATAGATCCAACAGATGGCATAAATAATTTTTGATACATCTTTGTAGCATAATTATCTGTCATTCCTGCAATAAAATCACATATTTCCCGATTTTTATTATCGGAATTTAAAAATTGTTCATAAGTGTTTTTAGGCAATAATCGTTTAGGATTTGCTTGTAATACTTTAAATAGCTCTAAGACAATTTTTTGGCCTTTATATTCAAGTAATTGTACCTCTGGAGATTTGACAACAATTTCAAAGACGAAATTTTTCAGAGTATCTAATATTGTTTTGATATTTGCAGGTAATTTGGCTTGATAACTTAAAAGTGGGTGATCGAATTCACTATTTTCATCAATATAAATATTTTGTACAAGCAAGCGGACTAATTTACTAATAGCATGCTTTCGTGAATTTTTATCACCTTTAAATAGTAGATTACTTAATTCATCAGCAGAAGCTAATTTAAGAATTTTGAAAGAATTCTCATCTAAATTCTTCTGCATAATTTGATGAACACTTTCAGAACCTTTATTTAATAGTTTTTCATCATGCCAAGAATCTTTAGTAATTAATTTTAATGCAACAGCATCTTCGAGATCATGAATGCCGTAAGCAATGTCATCTGCTAATTCCATAATGGATGTATCAAATGATTTATATAATGTTTTGTGATGTTTGATGTCAGCTCGGTTGCTTAAGTCATCATTTAATTGAATCTGACTTTTCGAGATAGATTGGTATAAATTTTTATCATTAGCACTAAATGGTTCTAAAGCCCAACGTAATATATCTTCTTCTTCTTTGTGAATACATTTAGGTGGCTTATAGGCATCTAAATTGAGTGTATCTGATGATTCTTGAAGTTTTTCAAATTCTAAATTAAATACGTTAGTGTATATAGAAGGATATTTAATTAATCCTAAAACTGTTCTACGAGTTAGATTTAAACCATATTTCGAATCAAATTCTCCTAATCTTGAAACAATTCTTAAAGTTTGGCCATTACCTTCATAACCACCATAGGATTGCATACAATAATTAAGAGCAATTTCACCACCATGTCCAAAAGCTGGATGGCCAATATCATGAGCTAGACAAATAGCTTCAATTAAATGTAATGAAGGAATCCATTTTTCAAAAGATTCATTTTCATATTTATTTCGTAGCCTTTCACAAATACCAGAACCAATTTGAGCCACTTCCATAGAGTGAGTAAGGCGAGTTCGATAAAAATCACTGTCACCAAGACCGAGAACTTGAGTTTTTGCTTGTAAACGTCGGAAAGAAGCACTATGGATAATTCTTGCTCTATCTTGAGAGTAAGGGGAAGCAAAACCATTTTCAGATTTTGGTGGGAATTCTTGATAACTTAGGCGTTCTTCCCAAGTGGAAAAATCAATATTTGTATTCATTATTGAGTATGATAAAAGTAAATTAATTTAATTTTATCATACTCTTAATTTTAAATTTTTTTATTTCAATAACGGCTTCAAGAACTTCGCTGTATGTGAAACCTTAGATTTCACCACCTGTTCAGGCGTACCTTCGGCGATAATCATACCGCCACCCGCACCACCTTCAGGACCCAAATCAATCACCCAATCCGCAGTTTTAATCACATCCAGATTGTGCTCAATCACCACAATGGTATTACCCTTATCGCGGAGTTGATGCAGAATGTCTAACAGCTTGGCGATATCATGGAAATGCAGACCTGTGGTCGGTTCATCCAGGATATATAAGGTTTTACCCGTATCACGCTTTGCCAACTCACGTGCCAATTTCACACGTTGTGCTTCGCCACCTGAAAGGGTGGTCGCAGATTGACCTAGACGGATATAACCCAAACCGACTTGAGTCAAAGTTTCCAAACGACGGTGAATCACGGGAATGGCTTCGAAGAAATGCATTGCATCTTCAACAGTCATGCCTAAAACATCGGAAATATTTTTGCCTTTATAACCGACTTCTAAAGTTTCACGGTTATAACGGTCGCCATGACAGGCATCGCAAGGTACATACATATCTGGTAAGAAGTGCATCGCCACTTTAATCATGCCGTCGCCTTCACAGGCTTCACAACGTCCACCTTTCACGTTAAACGAGAAACGGCCCGCGGCATAACCACGTGCTTTGGCTTCAGGCGTTTGCGCGAACAATTCACGAATCGGGGTGAACAAACCTGTATAGGTTGCAGGGTTTGAACGTGGTGTACGTCCAATCGGGCTTTGGTCAATATCCACGACTTTATCGAGGAACTGTAAGCCATCAATCGAATCGAATTTTTCGGCGGTTAAAGTGGTTGCACCGTTCAATTGCGTTGCGGCAAGCGGTAGAAGGGTACGGTTAATCAGGGTCGATTTACCTGAACCTGACACACCCGTCACACAGGTCATAATGCCTAAAGGAATGGTCAAATCAACATTCTGCAAGTTATGACCGGCAGCACCCATCAACTTGATTCTTTCCTCAGGTTTGGGTGGTTGAGTACGCACTTTCGGCACTTCAATTTTTAACTTGCCTGAAAGATATTTGCCTGTGAGCGAGTCAGGATTTGCCAAAATTTCTTCATAGGTACCTTCGGCAATGATATGACCGCCATGCACACCGGCACCCGGGCCAATATCAATAATATGGTCTGCCGCACGAATGGCATCTTCATCATGCTCAACCACAAGTACGGTATTGCCCAAGTCACGCAAGCGAACGAGGGTTTCAAGCAGACGATCATTATCACGTTGATGCAAACCAATCGAAGGTTCATCCAGTACATACATCACACCCATCAAACCGGCGCCAATTTGCGAGGCCAAACGGATACGCTGTGCTTCACCACCCGACAGGGTTTCGGCAGAACGCGACAGACTTAAGTAGTTCAAACCGACAGAAACAAGGAAGTGCAAACGCTCACGGATTTCTTTAAAAATCTTGTCGGCAATTTCGCCTTTGGCACCTTCAAGGTTTAAATCCTGATAGTAACTTTCGGCATCTCCAATCGACATTTTGGTAATTTGCGCGATGGTTTTGTCCTTGACCCGGACGTTACGTGAAATTTCATTCAGACGTGAACCGCCACAGGCATCACAGGCTGCATTGGATAAATATTGGGCTAAATCATCACGTACATAATTTGATTCAGTTTCACGGTAGCGACGTTCTAGATGCGGCAGAATGCCTTCAAAAGGTTGCACCCGCTTATGCTGACGACCACGCTCATCGATATAGCTTAAATCAACCTTGTCTTTGCCTGTTCCGTAAAGGAATTTCTTTTTGGTGTCGGCATCCAGTTCATTCCACGGTGTATCCAAAGAAAAGCCAAAATGTGCTGCAACTTTTTCAATCATGCTGTAGTAATACGGACGTTGTCTGTCCCAGCCACGAATAGCGCCCTGGCTAATTGAAACTTCATTGTTTGGAATCAGTTTTTCAGCACTGAAATGGCTGCGGGTTCCTAAACCGTCACAGACCGGGCAGGCACCAAATGGATTGTTGAACGAGAACAAACGTGGTTCCAGTTCAGCAACCGCACGGTCACATTCAGGGCAAGAGTGTTTTGCCGAGAATACGCGATCCACCTGTTCATCTTTCATCCACGATAAAATCGCGATATCACCACCTAAACGCAGCGCAGTTTCAAAAGATTCAGCAATACGGTTGCCTAAATCATCACGCACCTTAAAACGGTCAACCACCACTTCAATCGTGTGCTTTTTCTTTTTGTCCAGTTCGGGCGGGGTGTCAATTTCAACAATTTCACCATCTACTCGGGCGCGGACAAAACCCTGGCTTTGCAGTTGTTCAAACAGGTTGGTGTATTCACCTTTACGCTCACGCACCACAGGTGCAAGCAGCATTAAAGCCGTGCCTTCTTCCAGATTTTTAACCGCATCGACCATTTCAGACACAGTTTGTGCCACCATCGGCAGGTCATGTTCAGGACAGTACGGTGTTCCGACACGGGCATATAAAAGACGTAAATAGTCGTAAATTTCCGTGATTGTTCCCACAGTTGAACGTGGGTTATGGCTGGTAGATTTCTGTTCAATCGCAATTGCAGGACTTAAACCTTCAATAGAATCGACTTCCGGTTTTTCCATTTGCGAAAGGAACTGGCGTGCATAGGCAGACAGTGATTCCACATAACGGCGCTGACCTTCAGCATATAAAGTGTCAAAAGCTAAGGAAGATTTACCTGAGCCTGAGAGTCCCGTAATCACCACGAATTTGTCGCGTGGAATATCGAGTGACACATTTTTTAAGTTATGGGTACGTGCGCCTCGAATACGGATATGACTTTGGCTCATAAAACATCTCGGTAATGTGCAAATTGAAGGTTATATATGATAGCGATTTAATTTTGTTCAAGTTGAATAAAATCATTTTTTAGCGACATATTGTGTCGGCTAAATCAATTTAATTAAGTTTTATAAGACTGTAGCGAGCTTTCTAGACAGTCACAAGTCTGAATAAGTTACTTTTAATGTGAATCGTGTTGCAGAAGGTATCGCTAAAAAAGCAAAATCACAGCACAATAGCATCAAAATAAAAAGGGAAATAAGAACGATGATTGCGAAAATTTTAATCATGCTGATTGCATTGCTGCATGTTTATTTTTTGGTTCTTGAAATGTTCCTGTGGGATAAACCTGCTGGAATGAAAGCCTTTGGCAATAATCTCGAAAAGGCAAAATTGACCAAAGTTTTGGCGCAAAACCAGGGACTCTATAATGGCTTTTTAGCGGCAGGTCTGATTTGGTCGCTGCTTGCACCTGAAGCTTATGCGACTGCTCTTGCTAACTTCTTTTTAGGCTGTGTTTTAATTGCCGGAATTTATGGGGGCATCACCGCCAGTAAAAAGATTATTTATATTCAGGCACTACCTGCATTGATTGCCTTAATTGTGGTGAATGTATTCTAGGGATAAGGATTGGCCTGGAATTCATTTCTCAAAACGTTTGTCCCCTGGATCTGTGAATATGTTGCCTTTATTTTTGAAATGTATATTAGGTGCTGCAGTGGTACTGCTGATTTCGATACTTTCTAAAAGCAAGGCATTTTATATTGCAGGACTGGTGCCGTTATTTCCGACTTTTGCATTGATTGCACATGTGATTGTGTCAGAGCAGCAGGGTGCAGCAGCTTTACAGAAAACTGCATTATTCGGTTTATGGTCGTTAATTCCCTATGCCATCTATCTATTGATGGTTTATGTACTGGCCACGAAGATGTCGATATGGTCATGTTTAGGTGTAGCAACACTTTGCTGGATTGTGGCAGCAGCCGGGCTGATTTATGGCTGGCAGATGTTTCAGCAGTAAAAATCAATCCCTCCCAACCTCCCTTTGAAAAAGGGAGGAGCTTTTAAAATTCAGCCCCACTTTCAAAGCGGAAGTAAAATAATCTTGACCACGAATTGAAGGATAAGAGGAATTTAGATACGGACGATCGAATTTTATAACTCATCCAAACCTAACCACTGGCGTTGATCATAGGCGCTATCCCAGAATAACCATTCCAGTTTGGCAGCCGTAGTATAGGCATGATGCATTTTCTCAAGCGTATCGGCATCACAACGTGCAGCGACTTTATCAACCGTGGCAATCACGTTACGTACAGCGTCATTGAATTCTTCACCTGCATAGGTATCGACCCAAGCTTGGTACGGATTATTCGGTATTGAATTATCAACAATATCTTTACCCACTTCTGCATAAATCCAGAAACATGGCAGTAAAGAAGCCAAGACCACCGGATAGCTTTCAGACCAGGCTGTAGCGGTTAAAAATGAAGTGTAATGATGACAAGCTAAAGTCAGCGGGGTGGTTCTAAATTCTTCTTTGGTAATGCCAAATTCTTGCATAAAGTCATCATGCAGACTGCGTTCAACCACAATGGCGATTCGGGCAGCTTCCGCAAACTGAATTACGTCATCGGCTTCGAAGGCTTTGGCAGCACAAACTGCCAGTGCACGTCCATAAGCCAGTAAATAATGCGCATCCTGAATCACATAATGACTAAAAACGTCTTTGCTCAACGTACCTTGTGCAAGTTCCTGGTTAAATGGCAGGGCTAAAGTTTTTTGATATAAAGCCAAATTTCGCTGCCATAGCTCTTGAGAAAAGCTCATCTCATCATCCTGTCGATATTAAAAGAAGAATTTACAGAAGCCGGGACTATAACAAGAGTTTTCACGCCAAGATATCAAGTCGCATAAATAGTATATTTCTCTTGAAAAAAATCCTACGAAGAATTTTGGATTAATACCAAAAAGTCGTCATAATTGTGCGCATAAAATCTTAAGCTCTTTTTTAAGTTTTACCGAATTTACTCTTACATATTTGTTCATAGGTCGATCTATCATGATGAAACATTTTGGTTTCTCAATCATTTTTACGATCGTGTGTCTGGCTATATCTGCATATTGGGGCTTTACGCACGGCCCGGAAGCAGGTTTAAAGACCATGTTCACGGCGTTGACCATTACTGCGATTTTAGCAGTCATGGAAGTGTCGCTTTCTTTCGATAATGCGGTGGTCAATGCCTCGGTACTACGCGGTTGGGATCATTTCTGGAAAATGATCTTTTTAACTGTCGGTATTGTTATTGCGGTATTCGGCATGCGTCTGGTTTTCCCGATTGTGATTGTTGCAGTCACTGCGGACATGGGCATGCTTGAAGTCGTGCAAATGGCACTGAATGATCCAATTAGTTATTCAGAAAAACTGATGGCCCATCATGCTGAAATTGCAGCATTTGGTGGCTCGTTCCTATTACTGGTATTTCTGAATTTCTTCCTGGATAGCGAGAAAGATACGCACTGGTTTAGATGGCTTGAAGCACGTTTGTCTCATCTAGCCAACGTGCCGGCAATGTCAGTATTCCTTGCATTAATTGGCTTGCTGGTTATGGCGGCCAATGTCGATGAAGCATCACGTTTAGCCGTGACCATGGCAGGAATCTGGGGGATCGTCATTTACATTGGGGTTCAAGTACTGAGTCACTTGTTAGGCGGTGAACCTGAAATTGATGAACAGGGTAATGCTGTGGCACATGATGCCAGTGGTGCCTCTACAGGTGTGATTAAAGCCGGTTTTGGTGGTTTTATTTACCTTGAAGTGCTGGATGCATCGTTCAGTTTTGATGGTGTAATTGGGGCATTTGCGATTACATCTGATGTTGTGATCATTATGCTGGGTCTTGCCATTGGTGCCATGTTCGTGCGTTCAATGACGATTTACCTGGTCGAAAAAGGCACACTGGATGCCTATATTTACCTTGAACATGGTGCGCATTACGCGATTGGTGCTTTGGCATTCATTATGCTGGCGAGCGGTACTGGCCTGCATGTACCAGAAGTCGTGACGGGTTTGATTGGTGTGGCCTTTATTGTTTGGGCAGTCATTGCATCGATTCAATATAGCAAGCGTCAAGAACGGATCGGTTAATCCTTTTTTAAGAAAAACGGTTACAATAAGGGCGCATAAAAATGCGCCCTTTTTTATCGCGGCTGATCTTTGAATAACTCAACATCCATAACATGAATGTTGTAGGATAGCCCATCGAAATTAAACTCATAAAACCAAGCTTATTGATATGATGAATGCTTTAGAACGCCGTTCAACCTTTGCCTTAAGCAGTATTTTTGCGCTGCGTATGCTGGGCTTGTTCATGATTATTCCTGTGTTTTCCGTAGCAGGACAGTCATATCAAGGGGCAACACCTGCGCTGATTGGTTTGGCGGTTGGCGTATATGGTTTAACCCAGGCCATTTTACAGATTCCGTTTAGCTTGCTGGCTGACCGTTTTAGCCGTAAGCCTTTGGTGGTTTTAGGCTTATTGCTGTTTGCCCTGGGCGGTGCAATTGCCGCGATGTCTGAAACCATTTATGGCGTGATCATTGGTCGTGCGATTGCCGGTGGTGGTGCAGTTTCTGCTGTGGTGATGGCGCTATTAGCCGATGTCACCCGTGAAGAACAGCGCAGCAAAGCCATGGCTGTGATGGGGATGAGTATTGGGTTTTCCTTTATGCTCGCGTTTAGCCTTGGGCCTTGGCTCACCAGTTTAGTCGGTATTTCTGGACTATTTTGGGTGACCACCATTATGGGCTTGGCAGCAATTTCCATGTTGCTCCTGGTTCCCAAAGTGACCCGTCATCATAAAAATTATCAGCAAGGGTATCTTGCACAACTGAAACAAGTGCTGAAAATGGGCGATTTAAACCGCTTGCATGTTTCAGTGTTTGCGCTGCATTTGTTGTTGACTGCGATGTTTATTTATATGCCATCGCAACTGATTCAGTTTGCTGATATTCCATTGGCCAGTCATGGTTTGGTGTATTTGCCATTATTGATTATCAGCCTGTTTTTTGCTTTTCCAAGCATTATTTTGGCGGAAAAATATCGCAAAATGCGCGGCATTTTCCTGACTGCCATTGGCGGGATCATTCTGGGTTTACTGGTGCTGATTTTTGGCTATGAATCCAAATATATCTTATTGGCAGGTTTAGGATTCTTCTTTATTGCCTTTAACGTGATGGAAGCCTTGTTGCCTTCGTGGTTATCCAAGTCTGCGCCGATTCAGTCTAAAGCTACAGCCATGGGTGTAAATGCCAGCAGTCAGTTTTTAGGGGCATTTTTTGGTGGCATGATTGGTGGTCAATTATTGTTACTCAATAATACTGCCTTGGGTTGGAGTATCTTAACTGGGATCGCTATTGTTTGGTTATTGATCAGCTTTAGTCTGGCTCAGCCGCGTTATCTTTCGTCTTTGGTCTTGCGTTTACCCGAGGCAAAACAAACGGATGAGTGGACTTCTCAACTTTTGGCAATTCGTGGTATTGAAGAGGTTGTGGTGATGTCTGATCAGCAATTCGCTTATGTTAAAATTGATAAGCAGCTTATAAATGAAGCTGCGCGACAAGATTTAACGCAGTTGTTAGGTAAAGATGTAGCCATTTAAGCATAACTCTTATAAAGTAAAATATAGAAATAGATAGGAAGTGTACGTCTGATGCGTGGTGTTAATAAAGTAATTTTAGTCGGAACTTTAGGTAAAGATCCTGAAACCAAAACTTTCCCGAATGGTGGTTCTCTTACTCAGTTTTCAATTGCAACCAGTGATTCGTGGACTGATAAAACCACTGGTGAACGTAAAGAGCAAACTGAATGGCATCGTATTGTGTTGCATAACCGCTTAGGTGAAATTGCACAGCAATATCTGCGTAAGGGTTCTAAAGTTTATATCGAAGGTTCATTGCGTACGCGTCAGTGGACAGACCAAAGCGGTCAAGAACGCTACACCACAGAAATTCGTGGTGAACAGATGCAAATGCTAGATAGCAACCGTCAGCAAGGTGAACAAGCTGCGGGTGGTGACAACGCGGGTTATAACCAACCACGTTTCAACAACAACCAAGGCGGTGGTTATAACAACAATAATAACAATAACCAAGGCGGTAGTTTTAATAACAACCAGCAAGGTGGTTATGCAAACAATAATCCGTCTGCTTTCCAGCCGAAAGCACCGCAATCTGCACCTGCTGCGCCTGTCGCTGCACCTGCCGATTTAGATGATGACCTACCGTTCTAATTAGATTAAAACGGTAACTCGTCATCCAAAACCCTTTGTAACCGCAAAGGGTTTTTTATTGCCCAAAACAATCATTTTTAGAAAACTGATAGAATTAATTAATCTAAAAATTCGATAATTTTTATAAAAAAGTACGGTTTTACCTATTTTAGAAACTTTCGTATTCTAGCTTCACAAGATAAGCAATCCCAGAAACGAGCTAGAGGAATATCTCATGAGTTTAATTAATACTGAAGTAAAACCATTCAACGCAACCGCTTATAAAAATGGTGAATTCGTTGTAGTGTCTGAAAAAGACATGATCGGAAAATGGTCAGTGGTGTTTTTCTATCCTGCAGACTTCACTTTTGTTTGTCCAACAGAACTTGGTGATTTGGCCGATAACTATGCTGAATTCCAAAAAATGGGCGTTGAGATTTATTCAGTATCGACTGACACTCACTTTACCCATAAAGCTTGGCACGATTCTTCTGAAGAAATCAAAAAAATCCAGTATGCAATGATTGGCGATCCAACCTGGACTTTGGCGAAAAATTTTGAAGTACTCATTGAAGCTGAAGGCTTGGCAGACCGCGGTACATTTGTAATTGATCCTGAAGGTAAAATCCAGATTATTGAAATTAATGCTGGTGGTATTGGTCGTGATGCGCAAGAGCTTCTTCGTAAAGTAAAAGCGGCTCAGTATGTACACGCTCACCCAGGTGAAGTATGTCCTGCAAAATGGAAAGAAGGCGACGCAACACTTGCGCCTTCAATCGACTTGATTGGTAAAATCTAATCTCAAATTGAGATCATCTCCCACAGAATCCAGGACTTAGCTCCTGGATTTTTTATATGTCCCATCTATTAACTTAAAGGGCATAACCTAAATGATCTTTGGCTAAACCTCTTAAACCTTCGACCAGATAATCAATCAGTTTTTCCATTACCAGACGTTGCCCTTTACGTGAAGCATAGACCAGCTGCACAGTGCCTAAATTTGAGCACCATTCCGGTAAGACATGAATCAGTTGGCCTTGTTTAATGTCTTCTTCAACGGTGATATAAGGTAAATCGGCAATGCCTAAACCATCACGGACGGCATAGTAGACTCCGGCAAGATCATTACTTTTAATCCGCGGTTGCAACGGAATATCAATCACTTCATCATGCTCACGATTTTTTAAATGCCAATAATATTGTGATTTTTGAATGCCCAAAACCACACTTGGAAATCCATGTAATTCGGTGAAATGCTGGATTTCTCGTCCTTGTAGTAATTCTGGACTGGCCACCAAACAATGCGTGGTTTTAATCACATCACGGACAATCAGACTGGAGTCTTCATTGGCCTGAAAATTGGTGCGGATGGCTAAATCAATATCATCATGAATGAGATCTACACGGCGGCTGGTCAGTTCGAGTTCAATCTGTACTTTGGGATAATCTTTTAAAAACTGATTTAGTAAAGTGCGAATTTGAAAACGCATCATCACTGAAGGGCAGCTGATCTTGATTAAACCTTGAGGCTCACTTTTTTGTTTCAGTAAGATATTATTGGCACATTCCACCTGAGCAATGACTTTGCAACATTCCTGATAAAATTCCTGTCCCAGTGCAGTCACCTTAAAATGACGGGTAGAGCGTTGAATCAGGCTGACATTAAACTGACTTTCCAAGTCTAAAATGCGTCGGCTGAGTTTGGATTTGGTGATATTGCTGGCTTCACTTGCTGCACTAAATCCACCGTGTTTGACCACCAGGAAAAAGTAATAATAATCATCAAATGAATGCATACATCATGCTCAAAACAGAATTAGGGAATAGTGATTATTGTAGCTGAAAATCAACCAAATAATGGACATTGAGAACTGCAAAAAAGCGATCCGAAGACCGCTTATTTTAAAAGACTATTTTTATTTTTGAGCACTGTGCTGGTTATAGCTGTTGATCAGGTTGCGATAATCAGGAATGTGATTTGAGAACAATGCACCCAAACCTTCAACGTCGTTACGCCAGTCGCGGTGCAATTCACAGGCTGCACCAAACCAGGTCATTAACTGCGCACCGGCATTAGACATGCGGTCCCATGCCGAATCACGGGTTAAAGGGTTAAATGTGCCGGAAGCATCGGTAATCACAAACACTTCAAAGTCTTCTTCAAGTGCGGAAAGTGCAGGGAATGCCACACAGACTTCAGTGACTACACCAGCAATAATCAGTTGTTTTTTACCTGTGGCCTTGACGGCTTTTACGAATTCTTCGTTGTCCCAGGCATTAATTTGACCCGGACGGGCAATATAAGGTGCATCGGGGAACATTTCTTTCAGCTCGGGAACCAAAGGTCCATTTGGGCCGTTTTCAAAACTGGTGGTTAAAATGGTCGGAAGATTGAAATATTGAGCTGCTGCAGCAAGTGCTAAAACATTGTTTTTGAATTTATCGGGATCGATATCACGGACCAAGGAAAGTAATCCTGTTTGATGGTCGACCAATAAAACTGCTGCATTATCTTTGTCTAAACGAACGTAGGGTTTGCCCATTTTTTGTGCCTCATGAATTGTGTTGTGGAGAAGTAGAACTCTGTTTAGATGTTCTGGGTTGAATTGATATTAATGAGATAATGATTAGGGATAAACCCGATTATTTGAGATTCATCATATTGTTTATAGGATAATTTGGCTGGATTAAGCTAAGAATGAATCTTTGTAAAAATGCAAAGCCCATTTTTGTCCTAAAAATGAGATGGTGTGTATTGGTATTTAGCTATGTTGAGGTATTTAAAAAGACTAATATGTACGCATATTGTTTCCTAGAGATAGGAGTTTGAAATGAAAAAAATTATTGGCGTTTACCGTAACCAGAACATGCATTGGGTCGGAGATGGCTTTCCGGTTAAAAACCTGTTTTCCTATGACCGCTTAGGACAGGCGATTAGTCCATTTTTACTGTTGGATTATGCAGCACCGTACCATTTTAGCCCGACCACGCAGCAGCATGGCGTGGGTTCACATCCGCATCGTGGTTTTGAAACGGTGACGCTGGCTTATCAAGGCGGGGTGACTCACAAAGATTCAGCCGGAGGTGGCGGCCAGATTAAAACTGGCGATGTGCAATGGATGACGGCAGGTGCGGGTTTAGTGCATGAAGAATTTGCCAACAAGGGTGGCCTGTTTGAAATGGTGCAGCTTTGGGTCAACTTGCCTGCGGCAGACAAAATGACAGCACCTAAATATCAGGCCATTGAAGCACAAGATATTCCTGTGATTGAACTTGAACAGGGTGCAGGACATATTCGCGTGATTGCAGGACGCTATATAGCGGATGATGCAGAGCATAGCGGTCCTGCTTCTACTTATAGTCCTGTGAACGTTTGGGATGGTGAGCTGAAAGCAGAACATCTGCATCACATTCATGTGCCTGTTGATCACAATGTGCTGGTGGTCTTGCTCTCTGGTGAAATGCAGCTGAACGGAACCCAGCATGTTCAAGACAGTTCCATTGTCATGTTTGCTCAAGACGGTGAAGCCGATATTCAACTGCAGGCGGTTAAAGACAGTAAATTTCTGGTGCTTACTGGCCAGCCTTTGAACGAGCCAATTCAAGGCTATGGTCCCTTTGTGATGAATACCAAGGATGAAATCGTTCAAGCCTTTAATGACTTTAATAGTGGCAAGTTTGGTGAGATCCCGGTGGCCCGTTAATTTTAGCCATGGATTGATTATCCAGAAAATAAAGAAGCCCCTAAATGTTTAGGGGCTTTTTGCGAAATGAATTTTGTTGTTTTTACAGCATTTGCATAGTTATGGGGGTTAAAAGTGAATCTGAAAGTCAAATTATTATGTGATGTATCATAACGAAAATTTATGATTTTGTAAACCGATCGTTATAATAATGGTTAATATATCTATCCTTTTTTAAAGGTTTTTTTATATTTATTTTGAAAAATTATAATAATTTCACACGTTTATTTAAGTTTTTTAAGCTGTGAATAAATGTAAAAAATCTTTCTAATCTCTGTCATGATGAGTTTTGTTAAAAAAACATATTCTGGAATATTTTAATACCACCTTTTAATCTCGCTTGGTTCATAATTTCAAGAATCTTATGTGTAACTGACGGATAATAATTTTGGATATTGCAGTTATTGGTAGTGGCATGGCTGGGCTAGCTACCGCCAGAATTCTTAAAGATGCAGGGCATAGCATAACTATTTTTGAAGCATTGCCTGGACGTGGTATGGACAGCCATAGCATTGAATTTGAAGGCGGCTTAATTGATGCACCCTTGCGTGTCATGAATCCGCATTTGTGGAAAAATACCCTCAGTTTGGCGACCTATCTGGATATACCCACTTTCCCCGTGCGTACCTATATGGCATGCAGCTGGCTGTTTGAAGATCGTACTGAAACCTGGCTAACCACCACCCGTAGCCGGATTGGTAATTTCCCGATTATCAATAACCGTAAAGGGCTGCAACAATACGGTTGGCGCCTGGTTAAAGGCATGCTGCAACTAAAAGCGGCCATCGCTCGATTCTTTAAATCAAAGAACCAAGAGATTACCCTGGCCGAATTTATCAATAATAATGATATCGAAGAAGTATTCTGGCATGGCGCGGTGATGCCGGTGCTGTATACCATTTGTACCTGTAACCCAAAAACCATTGGCGACTGGCCTGCAAAACCTTTATTGACATTCTTGCGTCAATTGACCGATGGCGATGCTTTACTGCGTCTTCAAGGTGGTACGCCGGCATTGGTCGACAAGCTGATTAAAGGCATTGAAATTCATAATGGTACTGCCATTACCCAAGTCAAAGAACAGGAAAATGGGGTTCTGGTTGAAAATGCACTAGGTGAGCAGCGCGTTTTTGATCGTGTCATTGTGGCAACACCGACCAATAAAATTGAAACCTTTTTAAATAATGAACAGTTTGCAGATGATATTGCGCTGTTAAAGCAGTTCAGATTTGAACAGGGTCAATTGGTGATTCACACCGATCAAACCGTGATGCCACCCAAGCGTAAAGACTGGGCGGTGCTCAGTTATATGATGGACCGTAAATTTACCCGCCAACAGTTCACCGTATGGCTGAATTCAGTTGAGCCAAGTCTGGTCGGCAAAACACCCGTATTCCAAACCTGGCAACCGGTGACTGAAATTGATCCTAAAAAAATCATTTCCAGCGTTACCTTAACCCGTGCGGTGGTGGACTCTCAAACCGTGGCTTTAAATAAAGAATTCCAGCAGCGTCATAAAGACCTCAACCGTAAAGTGTTCTACTGCGGTTCCTGGTCTTGCGATGGCTTGCCGGTACTCGAATCTGCAGTAACTTCAGCGATGCATATTGCAGAAATTTTGGGTGCACCATTGCCGTTTGTGGGATTAAAACCTAAAGTTGAGGTTGCCCCACAACTCGGCTACTAATCCATGAAATGGCTTCAAGCGATTCAACAGCAATTTTCACAACATAAGTATGCGATTAACGCAAAACAGTTAGGGGATGATGCTGAACTCGCTTGGACTAATCTGGGTTATTGGGATGATACAACGTCATCCTATCCCGAGGCTTGTCGTCAATTGGCAGATCAGTTGGCGCAAGCAGTCCATTTAACTTCAAATGACAGATTGCTGGATTTGGGCTGTGGGCAAGGTGCAAGTCTGCTCCATTGGCAGAAGCATTATCATGTTCAACACATTGAAGCTGTGGAAATGCAGTCCAGTTGTGTGATTCAAATTCAAAAACATTTTCCGCAAATTTCTGCAATTCATCAGCAATCCTTTTTAAATTTAAAACACATTCCTTTCAAGCAGCACTTTGATGTGGTGCTGTGTATTGACGCTGCCTATCACTCCAATTTGAATTCATTTCTCGATTCAGTAAATTCAGTTTTAAATTCAAAGGGTAGACTGGGTTTTCATTATTTAATCTGGTCTGAGAAATGGCTGAATTTAAATTCATTGCACAAGCAAAAGTATGAGTGGTTGTTAAAAGCGGCGGATGTGAATTTAAATCATTTAATGACAGAATCAGTGCTGCAGCATACCTTGCAGAGTTATGATTTTACGGAGATTGAAATCCGTGATTTATCTAAAGGCGTTTTGCAGGGTTTTGCAAATTATTTTCATACATTGCAGCAATTGCCGCAACAAAGTATAGGCTTGGATGGATTTAAAATTCACATGACAGCAAAGTTATGCGCCAAGCTTTATGCAGATGGCTGGGTCAAGTATGTGCAAATCAGCGCGAAAAATAATCAGCACTGACATTTTAAATATTCTTTGAAAAGCCAAAACCCAGAAACAACAAAGCCTCACTAAAAAGCGAGGCTAAGTATAAAATGGTGCCGGCACACGGATTCGAACTGTGGACCTACTGATTACAAGTCAGTTGCTCTACCAACTGAGCTATGCCGGCAACGTGGGATGAATGATAGCGAATTTCGCTGAAAACGCAAGCCAAAAAATGAACGATTGATTTTCCTGCTTTAAGATAAAAAACTTACCCACGGCAAAGGTGGGCAAGTCAAAAAGAATTTAAAAGATAACAATGCTTATTTGGGCCTCAGGATCTGGGCTAAGTCTTGTGCGCATTCTTCCAAGGTTAAAGCCATGTCAATTTGCATTTGTGGCTTCAGTTCATCTGCAAGCTTTCTCCACTGTTCTATTAAACGTAATGCTTTTTGAATTTTATGTTTATTCATGTCTTTGGCAAGGGTTGGGGTATAACCACCACGTTTCGCATTCTTGATCTGTTTTACATAGTTATTGCTGGTATTCATGCTTACTCCCGAATAGCAGTTTTTGATCTGCTGAATGGACTTTTATGCCTTGAACTAAAGTTCTGTAAGATGATTATTATCAGCGGAATATTGCAGCTTGATGATCATTTTTTTGAGTTTTTATATTCTCTTGTAATGAGGTGAATAAATGTGCAAATTTTTTTAAAAAATGGAAGTCGTTGTTTTAAAATTTTAGATCAACAGATGAAGACTTTTAACCTCAGGAATGAAGAAAGCATCCCTAAATACTTTCTTCAATTGGCTTAAATATTAGTATTCCCAAAACATGCGCTGAATTTCTTTTGCATCTCGGGTTTTGGTCAGGGCAAGGGCTGCCAGTAATTTCGCTTTCTGTGGATTTAAGTCATGCGCCACCACCCAGTTATATTGATCATCAGGCTGTTCTGCATTTCTAAGTACAAAGCCTTGTGGCACACGTGATGAACGAATAATTTGCACGCCCTGTTTTTGTAGCTCGTTTAAAGTCGGCACAATATTTTTTGCAACAGATCCATTGCCTGTTCCTGCATGAATAATGGCTTTTGCTCCGGCTTTTGCATAAGCTTTATAGGCATCAGGAATCATATTGCCAGAACCATATACAATTTGAACTAGAGGCAGCGCATCCCCCTGAATATTTTCAATATTGAATTCCGATGCATTATTGAAACGTTTCGCGACATTTCTAAACCAATAAGTTTTACCTTCGACCAGTGTCCCCAAGGCACCCCACTGGCTAGCAAAGCCATTGGTGTGAATGTTAATGGTTTTGGTCACATCTCGTGCTGCAAAAATATCATCATTCATGAGCACAAAAACGCCTTTGGCTTTTGCATTATCGGCAGCAGCCAGGGCAACAGCACTATATAAATTTAAAGGGCCATCCGCAGATAATGCAGAAGGTGGGCGCATAGAACCCACGACCACAATCGGTTTATCGGTATGAACGGTCAGGCTTAAAAAATAAGCGGTTTCTTCAAGAGTATCGGTACCATGGGTGATCACAACGCCATTTACATCTGGCTTTTTCACCAATTCATTGACTTTACGTGCAATGGTTAAAAGTTCTTTGTCTGTAATGCTTTCTGACGCAACCTGAAGTGCCTGTACACCGGTAACATTTGCGAGGTTCTGAATTTGAGGCACCGCTTTGAGCAAGTCATCAACAGGCACTTTGGCTGCGGTATAGGTTGCACTATTTGTGGAACTGGCACCTGCACCTGCAATCGTGCCACCTGTGGCAACCACCACGACATTATTCTTAGCAAAAGTTGAAAGGGGAAGTAATAAGCCGAGGCTTAAAGAAAGTACTGTAAGTGTTTTTTTCATCATTTTTCCTTATAAAGGTTCTGTACAATCCAAGCATTTTTTGTACCACTTATAACCTAATATAAATAAACCAGCTTTGCCTATACCAAATTTAAAATATGGATTTCATCATCAGAAATATCAGAAGCCATGATTTTTATATTTGCTGGAATGAACTGGGGTAAAAATGCGCAATGAATTATTTTTCTGTTTGATAAATCCATGATCTGGATGAGATGAAAATAAATTTTTGGAAGAAGTTCTGATACAGAATGATCGAAGGGAAGATAGCAACCCGACTAAACTTCCCCTTTAATTTTAACCTAGCGGCAACTCCCCCATAAAATATTTGCTCTATTTGGCTTTAGGATATTTTAAAAGGGACAGCGCAATGACGCTTTTATAAAAAATATTCCCAAATGATATAGCCCAAACCGAATCCAATGAATGAATAAAGTGTGATGATAAAGAATACAAAGCTCGCTTTATTTTTCTTTGTTAAAAAACTCATATGAATCCTCAATATTGGGCCTAAGTTAGATCATATTATCCCATTTGTTTAGGAAAAGTGGTCTGCTTTACTGCTTTTAAATATCTGAATTGGTATTAATCATTCTATTTTTAATAAGTTAGAATTTTTTTCGTGCATCATCGCTAAAAATTTCTAAAAGATGTAAAAAATATGCAATTGATGCTGAATAAAACAATCTACCGTCAAATATCCCGGCAACTTTGGCGGGATATTATTCATCATCCTATGCTACAGGCGTAAAAAAAGACCTAAATCGTTCGATTTAAGCCTTTTTTAAATTCTGGCGGTGAGAGAGGGATTCGAACCCTCGATACGCGCAAACGTATACACACTTTCCAGGCGTGCTCCTTAAGCCACTCGGACACCTCACCATTGCGCCGCGATGATAACCAAAAAAAGCACCTCTGCCAAGTTGAAACAATTGATTTAAAGCAAAAGTTTTATCTCGGTGATATGATGGCGAAAAAATAGTGTCGAAAAACGAAGACAAAATATGCAAAGTACTGCAAAGAAAGCCGCCTTGCCTGTGATTACCCTCGCAGCGCTAGGGGTTGTATTCGGAGACATTGGTACCAGTCCACTGTACGCCCTTCGGCAATGTTTCCTCACCGCCCATCTTGCTATTAGTGAAGCATCTGTGCTTGGAATTTTGTCGCTGATTTTTTGGTGCATGATGCTGACCATCAGTTTCAAATACGTCACCATCATTATGCGTGCGGACAATAATGGTGAAGGCGGGATTATGTCGTTATTGGCATTGAACCTGAGAACCTCACGCATTGCCGAGAACAAAAAGATTTATCTGATTGCTTTAGGATTTATTGGTGCATCGCTGTTCTTTGGTGACGGCATCATTACCCCGGCCATTTCTATCTTGTCCGCGATTGAAGGCTTAAGTATCGCGACACCCATGTTTAACCAGTGGCTAATGCCTTTGGCGATTGGTATTTTGGCGGGATTATTTCTGGTACAACGGCATGGCACGGCGACCATGGGGAAATTCTTTGGACCATTAACCATGGTTTGGTTTTTATCCATTGGTGCACTGGGCGTGTGGAGTATCATTCAAACCCCATTTGTATTGACCATGGTCAGTCCGCATTGGGCTTTTAACTTCGTTGTCCATCAACCCTATGTGGCTTTCCTGACCATGGGTGCGGTCATTCTGACCATGACCGGTGGTGAAGCGCTGTATGCCGATATGGGACATTTTGGTCGCTTACCGATCCGCCTGGCCTGGTTTATTATTGTTTTACCTTGTCTGCTGTTTAACTATGCAGGACAGGGGGCATTGTTGCTGCGTAACCCAGACGCGATTGCCAATCCATTCTATATGCTGGTTCCTGATTGGGCTTTATTTCCCATGATTGGTCTGGCAACGGCAGCCGCCGTCATTGCATCACAAGCGGTGATTACGGGCGTGTTCTCAATGACCAATCAGGCGATTCAACTGCGCTATTTGCCACGCTTAACCGTGCATCACACTTCGGATGTTGAACAGGGTCAAATCTATTTGCCGTTCATTAACTGGGTGTTGTTCATTTCGGTGGTGATCCTGATTTTATTGTTTGAAAATAGTGCCAACCTCGCCAGTGCTTATGGGGTTGCCGTCACCATGACCATGCTGTGCGGTACGATTTTAATTTCGTTTCTGGCCTATGGTTTCTGGCGCTGGCCGGTGTGGAAAGTGCTGTTATTTGCCGTGCCATTTTTAATGATTGATTCGGTCTTTGTTGCATCCACCTCATTAAAAATTATTTCCGGTGGATGGGTGCCAATCTTGATTGGTGCAGTGGTCTATACCCTTTTGATGACCTGGAAAGCTGGACGGGAAATTGTGCTGGAACGTTTGGAAAGAGATGCCTTGCCCATCGACCTGTTCATCAAAAGTATCGGCATGAGTGCGGAAACCCAGTTTGTACCCGGGGTCGCGGTCTTCCTGACAGGTACGCCAAATATCGTGCCGCATGCCATGTTGCACAATATTAAGCACAACAAGGTACTGCATGAGCTGAATATAATGGTGACGGTAATGACCCGTGATATTCCTTATGTGGAAGAAGAAGAGCGGACCAAAGTCGAAAAACTGAATGACCGTTTCTATCGTATTTCAGTGTATTACGGTTTTAAAGATATGCCCAATATTCCAGA
Organism: Acinetobacter sp. F16; assembly: GCF_052712855.1. Classification (NCBI taxonomy): domain Bacteria; kingdom Pseudomonadati; phylum Pseudomonadota; class Gammaproteobacteria; order Moraxellales; family Moraxellaceae; genus Acinetobacter; species Acinetobacter sp. F16. Next base: position 45,804 of record NZ_JBRATK010000016.1, on the reverse strand, counting down.
GGCTCTGCAACAGGCTTATCGAAAATTAGGTTTTGACTTCGACATGATGCAAATGAGCTTCTTTATTTCGCGTGATCGGCTGGTGCATACGCTGGGAGAAGGCTTGTCCCCATGGCGTGAAAAACTGTTTATTTCCATGCAGCGCAATACCAGTCCGGTGAGTGATTTTTATCAAATTCCGCCTAACCGGGTGGTTGAGCTGGGCAGTCAAATCGAAATCTAATGTTTTAAGAAATTTAGTGGGTTAAACAGCAGACCATAAAAAAAACCAAGGTGGAAAATCCTTGGTTTTTTTTATCTGGAGGATGAAAGCCCTGAAAAGAGAGTGATTAGTTCTCTGTTTGTTCTGCAGCAGGAGCCTCTGGAGAAGCATTCAACGGTGCATCGCTAAGATCAGCTTCCGGTGCTGCCTGTATAGCATCACTCGGTTGTGCGGCTTCAGGTGTGGCGGCAAATGCTTCATTGGTTTCAGCAGTATTCACAGGTGCAGCAGCAGACTCATTGCTTACATCTGTTTGCGACATATCTACAGCATTCACGTCTGCAGCAATGACTGGTGCATCAGCAGGAGATGAAGTCATTGGGGCAGCAGCCACATTTTCACTGGCATCATTCACTGGCGCTTGTGCAGCCGCAGCTTCTTGATCCATCACTTGTTCAGTTTGTTGTGCAGCTAATTCAGCATTAGGTTGCATTGGATCTACATTTTCAGATGCAACTTGAGCAGTTTGCTCGAGAGCAGGATTGTTAGCTTGCTCTGGTGATGCTTCAACTTGTGCTGTTGTATTCATGTCTGCCGCTTGTGGCGCAGTTTCATCTACAGCTGCAGTGGTTTGAACTTCTGTCTCGGATGTTGCTTGAGCGGCTTCAGCTGTTTGTGCTGTTGTATTTAGATCTGCAGCTTGTGGTGCATTTGCATCTGTCGCTGAATTGCTTTGTACTTGTTCTGTCTCAGACCCAGCTTGAGCTTGATTAGGGTCAGTAGCGATCTGGCTTGGATCGACAAGACGAATTTGACCGCTTGCCACTAAATCTTGAATTGAAACTGCTTGACCATTCACGGTAGTCGTCACTTTAACTTTAGATAAGCTTTCTAAAGAATCGCCAGGTTGAATTGCCGGTTCTGCGAATGCAGTTGCACTCATGAGTCCTGTAACGAGACTTAAACCTAAAAGCTTCGAATGCATAAAATACTCCGTAGAAATAATAATTCCGAATCTTGCGTGATCTTTCGTGTTTTTTACCTTGTCATAATTAGGATCGGGTTTTCAATCAAACATACGTAAAGCCATTAAGAGTCTTTATAAAAGCCTTAGAAAATGAGACATACTGTTACAACGACTGTGCTTTTGTTGAGCAGGTTTTGCTTAAATGTTAAGCAAACAACTTTCGCTACATATACTTCATTTTCTCTGCTTGATAAGCTCGTGGAAAATGGGTGTTTATCTAGAAATGGCAATTAAGAAACGTAAAACCAGTAAATCTTGGGTTCAACTTTTAAATCAAAATAGCCTAAAAATTATTTTGGGTTTAGTCGCGACCAGTAGTTTTGCGATTGCATTTGGACAAGAAAAAATCCAGCAATTGGTTTCATTGCCATCTTCTTCAAATTCGGCATGTTTAGATCAATTTTATCGTGATATTCCACCTTATCTAGCAAAAGAAAGTCTCAATAAAAACACCTATCCGCTGTGCTTTAATGGTTTCAATGTGATGTATTCAGGTGTCTCGAAAACACCTTTGTGGGTGGCAGAAGCCCTGACTCCACAACGTTTAAGCCAAAAAATTCCGCGTGAAGATAGTTTTCATGAAGAAACCAAAGTTAAAGTAGAGCATCGTGCGACATTGCCGGACTATAAAGCCTCAGGCTATGACCGTGGACATATGGCGCCAAATGCAGATATGCCCACCAAAGCTGCACAAAATGACAGTTTCTCTTTAGCCAATATGGTGCCGCAAGCGCCAAAAAATAATCAGCAGGTTTGGCGTGAGTTAGAAGAAGCCACACGTGCGATTGTGACCAAGCAGAAGCAAGATGTGTATGTGGTCACCGGACCCGTATTTTCTGCAAAAAAACTCAAAACGATTGGTCAGGGTGTAATTGTTCCAACAGCGACCTACAAAGCCATCTATATGCCTAAAACAGGGGCGGCAGGGGTGTACTATGCTGACAATACCCTGAAAAGTACCGCACCCAAAGTGCAGGTCATTAGCATATGTGCGCTGGAAGATCTGACTGGGATTAATATTTTCCCTCAGTTAACAGAAGACCAAAAGCGCAATACTTACAATTTGCCATTAAGGGCAAGTGCGGTCAAAGCAACTCAGAAAATTGCCTATTCACATTGGGATGCAGAAAGCCAGTGTGCCGAAGAAGTCAGTGCAGATGCGCTTAGCGCTTTGCAAAAAGAGTTTAAATCTTCCTCTGTAAGTTCGACATCTTCAGCCGCTACCACTGCACCATCGGCTGGGAACAAGAATGCGGCATCAACAATTGATCCAAATACCCAAGATGCGATTGTTAAACAATTGATTGAAGGGCTTTTACAGTACATTTTACAGTTGTTGAAATAAGCCTTTTTTAGGTAGGATGAGGGAAATCATCCTACTTTTTAAACAACAATAAAGACAAGTGAGAAAACAATGTTTAAGCCTTTTGAAAATGGTACCGAATCGCATGCCATTCACGACTTAACCTTAGAAAACCAAGAAGACTGTGTCAGTATTTATGGTAATTTACAGCTGACCAAAGACCAGGCTGGCTTGCAGGCGGCTAAAGCTTTACAGGCTTTTTTAAATGAAGTCGTCAGTGCTTTAGAGAATGAGCCCAATTTACCTGAAAAAATTGATCGTCAAGATGAACAGGAAATTGAAAATCCGTTCTTATAAGCCGCCCCATGTTCCACATGGAACATAAAAAAAGCTCACCGATGTGAGCTTTTTTTAGCGCTAGAATTTTTAGTCTTTTCAGAGGCAACCACTTTATAAATGAGTGCATCCAGAACGGCACCAAAAATAGGTCAACCCCAGAATAACCAAAACTAACTTAGCGCCGCAGTTTGCGCAAACAAGGAAACACCGCTACTTCGCTACGGATTCAGCGAGATATTTATGCATTTTATTCTCCAGATTTTTTATTAATTTTTTAATCATTCCAGATGACATTTTATATTGATCGAGAAATTGAACTTCCTCAATCACAACAGGATAACTAGACCTGACACTTGAATGACTGGAATTCAGTTTTAGCAATATGATTGTTGTCGCCATTGTTGCGGGGTAAAGCCACTCCATTGTTTAAAGGCACGCTGGAAGGCACTTTGTTCAGAATAGCTCAGCAATAAAGCAATTTCTTGCAGGCTCAAATGCGGATCTTTTAAATATTGTTCTGCCAACAGATGTCGAACTTCTTGCATGCGCTGTTGATAGGTTGTGCCTTGTTGTTGTAAATGGCGCTGTAGCTGGCGTACCGACATGTTTAATTGCTTGGCAATCGGCTCGATCTGATACAGGTTTTTCTGTAGGCCGGTTAAGATTGCCTGTTGTAGACGTTGATCCAATTGGGTGGAATTGGGCAGCTTATCCAACAGTGCTTGAGCTTGCTGCATCAGCAAATGCTGTAAGGTTTGATCACCTTGGTGAAAAGGTTTGGCAAGCTCATAAACAGGGATAATAATTTGGGAGACCGGCTGTGAAAAGCGAACTTTGCAACGGAAATATTGCTCATAGATCGCGATGTTTTTCGGTGCCGGATGAATAAAATGAACTTCATGTATGTGAATATCATCCAAGGCCATGAAGCATTTCAAGAATTGTAACATCAAGGCAATAGAAAGTTCGTGAGTGACCTGGGTGGTGAGATGATAGGGAATATCTCCCCACCCAATGGCTAAATAATCATCCAGCATATTGACCTGCAGGGGACTGCCATCATAAATTAAGCGATGAAAATCATGATAACGTTGTAAAGCTTCCCCTAAGGTATTACAGGACAGTGCAATATAAGCAATGATGCCGAGATGTTTGGGTTGTACAAATTCAGCAACCTCAAGTCCAAAGGCAGGAATTTGACAATGCTGCTGCATCTCCGTCAATAATTCACGCCAAAGACAGAAGTCAACGCGTTCCAGGTTTTGGATCTGTTTCAGTTTTCCAGAAATAGCTAAACCTTTAGCTTGGCTATAGGCATAAAGCAAATGTCCAAGTCCACCGTAAACGGAGCCCGTGTAATCTTTAAATTGCTGCATATTGATCTTTTTATTATCGTAATTTATCAATGAAATTTTATGTTATGTTCAATATTTAGCACAGTTCATTGTCTATATTCAATACAATTGACGGGGAAGTGATATGTGGAAGGGATTTTTGGTTGGACTGGTTGTGGCCAATGGCTTTGAATGGATTGCCCATAAATATATTTTGCATGGTACACATCGAAGTGGAAAGCCGCGTTATAGCCCTGTACCTGACAGCATGAAATCGCATTGGGAACACCACCGTGAAGTGCGAAAAACCGATTTTTATGATCATGGCTATGTCGAAGGCATTTCCAATTGGCGCACTAAAAATGAAATCATTTCTCTGGCTGTGGTAGCCACCAGCACCAGTTTAATGTTTTATCCTGTCTCGAAAGGTATGGCAGCAGCTGCAGTTTATAGTGCCTGTAATTATTACTATATTCATCGCCGTGCCCACCTAGAGCCAGACTGGGCAATGAAAAAAATTCCTTGGCATTATGATCATCATATGAACTCAAATCAGGATGCCAACTGGTGTGTCACCAAACCCTGGTTTGATTATGTGCTCGGAACCCGGGTGATTTCATCAAAAGATTTACAAGAACAGAATCCACTGGGTATGGTATTACCTGCACCTGTTTCAAATATATTGAATGTTGTGGCAACGACTTGCTTTCCTGCAAAATGGGTAGAAAAAGTGCCTCGATTATCGAGTGAGAGATAAATAATTTAGCGTTTATGGCTTTAAACTTTCATGAGTTTGAGCTAATTTTTTGATTTTAAATGGACTATAGATCGTCACTTTTTAAGTCATGTCGTAAATTGTCAATGTTTTTGGCATTGATGGTCAATATTCCAATGCTTTTTTAACCTATATTTGCCGCATGTTTAAGTTGTAACAAAATCTGACTTAAGCAGTGGATATATCTTTTGTTGTACTTACAAGAAACCACGCGCTGTAGTTTTCTTGGTTTATAGGGAGTCTCTAAGACTCCCTTTTTTTATCTCAAATTTTTATTCATGGCCTGATCAAAATAAAAAAAGAGTGTTTTAACAACACTCTTTTTATAACAACGTGCTAAATATAACAACGCATTAAGGTTTTAGAGACGCATTTCAATGCCTTGTGCAGCTAGATACTGTTTTGCTTCAGGAATGGTATGTTGACCAAAATGGAAAATAGAGGCGGCCAAGACAGCATCTGCCCCGCCTTGTAAAATACCATCCGCTAAATGTTGTAAACAGCCAACACCACCGGAAGCAATGGTCGGAATGTTCACGCGATTATTGATTTGACGCATTAATTTGAGGTCATAACCGGATTTGGTGCCATCAGCATCCATAGAGGTAATCAGCAGTTCGCCAGCACCGTATTCGGCCATTTTTACTGACCATTCAATGGCATCAATACCTGTCGGTTTACGGCCGCCGTGGGTGAAGATTTCCCATTTATTGTCAGCAGTTTTTTTCGCATCAATGGCAACAACAATACATTGTGCGCCAAAGCGTTGTGATGCTTCCTGTACAAATTCAGGATTAAATACCGCAGCCGAGTTAATGCTGACTTTATCTGCACCGGCATTGAGTAATGAGCGGATATCTTCAACTTTACGTACACCGCCGCCCACGGTTAATGGAACGAATACACTTTCTGCCATACGTTCCACAGTACGGTATGTGGTGTCACGGCCACTTGAGGTTGCAGTAATGTCCAGGAAGGTAATTTCATCGGCACCTTGTTCGTTATAGCGACGTGCAACTTCAACCGGGTCGCCTGCATCACGGATATCAAGGAATTGCACACCTTTCACCACTCGACCATTATCTACGTCAAGGCAAGGAATAATACGTTTAGCAAGCATAATTTTTTCCAAAAATAACAGCCGATTATGAAACTTCGCCACGAAGGTGCTACACCTTGGTAGTTGGAGCAGGTATTCTATCAAAATTATGTAAGTTTTTTTGCAGGTTTTCTATGTCGGTTTATACCCCTTTGACTTTACAGGAAGTTCAGGCTTTTGCAGCACCTTATGGATTAGAGGTGGTTGACCTGATTCCGATTCAAGGAGGTATTCAGAATACCAACTATTTTTTAGTCTGTGAAAATGCTACTCAGTATGTACTGACTATATTTGAAGAGATGGATGAGCAGGGTGCAGGAGAACTGGTTCCGGTACTCGAGCATTTAGGTAAATCTGGCTTGGCGGTGCCAGTGCCCTTAAATTATGAGGGTAAAGCGATTCATAGCTTAAAAAACAAGCCTGCTCAAATTGCGCCACGCATGCTGGGTAAACACCCGATGCCATCAACTGTGGAACAGGCACAAGCCATTGCCGTTGCGCAGGCAAAAATGCATATTGCATTGCAAGATTTTCCATTGGAACGTGCAGAATATCGTAATCATGACTATTGGTTACAAGTCGCTAAAGAATTAAAACCGACTTTAAATCCTGCGGATGCTATTTTACTGAGTGAAGTGCTCGGGCTTTATGAGGCCTTAACTGCGGTCTATCCTAACCGTCCGAAGGGCTTTATTCATTCAGACTTATTTCGTGACAATACCTTGTTTGAAGGTAACCAATTAAAAGGTATTCTAGATTTTTACGAACTGAATAAAGATGAATTTCTGTTTGATATCGCCATTACTTTAAATGACTTTTGTACCGAATATCCAGAGGTGCATTTAAATGAAGTGAAGGCGCAGGCGTTCTTAGAAGCCTATGAAACGGTACGCCCATTAACCACTGATGAAAAAGCCTGTTTAGAGATTTATCTGGCTATGGCAGCGGCTCGTTTTTGGCTGATGCGTTTGCAAGTGGCACAAAAAAATGCACAGCAGGGGCGTACTGGAGAGGATATTTTGCAGAAAAACCCGCAAGAGATGCGTAATATGCTGATAGAAAGACTAAAATTTGTCACTGCTTAAAAATAGGAAATAGAAATGCGCGATCAGGGGCGATTAGTCGAATGGTTTGATGACAAAGGCTATGGTTTTATTCAACCGAACGATGCCTCGAAAGATCGCGTGTTTTTACACATTAAGGATTTTGCCCGTCAAGGTCCACGCCCGATTGTCGGCTGTGCACTGGAATATACGGTCTTGCTGGATGGGGACGGACGTTTCCGTGCGCAGCAGGTGATGTACCTCAAAGCCTCGCAAACACAAAAAATATTGCCCAAACCGAAAAATGTAAATGGACAGCAGCAAAAATTAAAACCGATGCAAATCGCCTGTATTGCTTATATTTTGGCTTTGGCTGTTTTCACTCTTCTGGGAATGTTAAGTGGAATGGTGTTGTTATTTATTAGCATTGTGAATGCCCTGACTTACTGGCTGTATGCGCAAGATAAAGAGGCGGCTCTACTGGGCAATCGCCGTATCCCTGAACAGAGTTTGCATATTTTATCCTTTCTTGGGGGCTGGCCTACCGCATGGCTGGCACAGGAAAGACTGCGTCATAAAACACAAAAACAACCGTTTAGAAAGATTTATTTTTGTACCATAGCCTTAAACATTCTTTTGATTTTATGGCTAATTTCTCCTTTAAATTTCATTAAATTTTAAAGCAGAGCAATTCTTTAAAAGGTATAACAATGAATTATTCTATAGATAAAGACTCCAATCGTACTCTGACTTTAATTCTGTATGTTCTTTATATTATTGCTATTTTTTCAGGTGGCTTACTGGCAGTTATTGCATTAATCATTAACTATGTTAAGCGCAGCGATGTACGTGGCTCTATTTTTGAAAGCCATTTTACCTGGCAAATTCGTACCTTTTGGTGGTATTTATTCTGGAATATTATTGCTTTTATTCCGTTCTTTTTCTTGTTTTTTACCGGTGAAAATACCGACCTGTTCGCGGGTGTGGCACTGATTGCCACCACGTTCTGCCTGAGTGTCATTGGTCTTTCCTAGATCTGGATTGTCTATCGGGCTATTCGCGGCATTATGCGTTTAAATGATAATCAACCGATGTATCAATAACTCAATTTATTCCCCATATTGAAGGCGGCGTTATGCCGCCTTTTTTTGAAAGAGTATCGTTCTAAAAATTGGTAAGTTAGCTTCTCCTTGCAGAGCAATGCTCTTCTTTTTCTAGAAGGGAGGAAACCTGTATCGAAGGATGGATGATCACGTCAGTCATTTCCTCTTTCTCGGGGAGATGAAAATTAAACTCTTAAGGATTTATTTCCTTATTCTTCCTTAAAAACCTCGGTTTCCATTCACTCACAATCACCCCTAACACCACCAGCGCACCTCCTAAAATAGCAACTAAAGGTAAGCGTTCACCAGCCATACGGCCGATCAGTGCCGCCCAAACCGGTTCACCTGAATAAATGATTGCTGCTTGAGAGGGATCAACTTCACGCTGCGCCCAGTTCATCACCAGTTGAATGGCTGCACTGGCCAAGCCCAGTCCACAGAGAATGATCATCAGGGGCCAAGAGAACACAGGGTTCCATACTTCGCCAGCTATTGGCATCATGCAAAAGGCAAAAACAGACGCAAAACCGAGTTGAATCACGGTGACACGGCGAACATTGACTTTACCGGCAAATAAACCAATCAGAATAATTTCAAGGGCAATCGCGATTGAACCGAGAAGGGTAATAATCTGCCCAAAATTCAGCTGGATTTGACCAAAGCCATTGCCGGTCAAAAACACTAAACCGAGAAAAGCCAGTCCTGCACCGCACCACGTCATAATCTGTGGGGTTTTGCGGAATAACAGCCACAATAAAATGGGTACTAAAGGCACATACAGTGCAGTTAAAAAGGCCGATTCACTGCTGCTAATGCTTTTGAGTCCAATGGTCTGTGTGCCATAGCCAATCGCAATCACCAAGCCAATCAGCGCACCGGCAGCAATTTCTTTCAGATTGATTCCGCTTAAATCTTTCCAGGAAAAAAGACAGATAAATAACATTGCTGCGGCAAAACGGCAGCCGACAAAAAACATCGGGCTTGCAAAATTTAAACCGTATTGCACGGTCAGGAATGACCCACCCCAAATCATGGTAATCAGAATTAAGGCAAGTTGCGGGGCTTTGGTTTTAAACTCGGAAGGAGCGTTTGGCATCTCTATACTGCGAAGAAATTGATTGAAATAAAAAAGAGGTCCGAAGACCTCTTAAGGATGAATCAATATTTAGATGGATTGATCATCCCAAAGTGATTGCGCTTCACGAAGGTTTAATGTGCCTTCGTAAATTGCACGACCGGTAATCGCACCTAAAATGCCCGGTTGGCCTTTTAAGTTACGTACGTCGTCAAGATTGGTTACACCGCCAGATGCGATCACCGGCAAACCTGAATAAGTCGCCAAGTTTACAGTCTGTTCGATGTTGACACCTTGCATCATGCCGTCACGGGCGATGTCGGTATAAACAATGCTGGATACACCGGCATCAGCAAAACGTTTTGCCAGATCAGTCGCTTTGATGTCAGTGACATTTGCCCAGCCATCTGTTGCCACCATGCCATTCATGGCATCGATACCGACAATGATGTGACCGGCGAATTTTCTGCAGGCTTCTTCAACAAATTCAGGATCCTGAACTGCTTTAGTCCCGATAATCACAAAAGATACGCCTGCATCCAGGTAATGTTCGATGGTTTCAAGCGAGCGAATACCGCCACCAATTTGAATTGGCAGCTCAGGCTGCGCTCTGGCAATCGCTTCAACCACAGGTTTATGGATGGGCGTACCGGCAAAAGCACCGTTTAAATCAACCAAATGTAAGCGGCGTGCGCCTTCATTTACCCAATGCTGTGCAGTTGCAACTGGATCGTCAGAAAATACGGTATCGTCTTCCATACGGCCTTGTTTTAAACGGACACATTTGCCATCTTTCAGGTCAATTGCAGGGATGATCAGCATGCTTTCGCTCCTTGCCTAATCTCGTTAAAGTTATTGTTTGTCATCTTAGCAAAGTATTTCTAAATCTCTAAGCCTCAGTTTCAGCTTTTATTTTATTCGGGCGAATGCGTAATTTTAATGATGTGTTGGGAATATGTTCAGGCAGTAAGCCCAAACGATGTAATTCTTCAAACACCAGTACCGGCGCATAAGCATCGGCCGCCGCGTATTGAATTTGGGCCGGAGTCAGTGTTTTACGTGCCCAGTTGGAGGTACTGATTTTTTTACTTTTGGGAAAATTCACCTGAAATAAAAGTGCCATGGCATTTTTCAGCCCCATAGGATTGGGGTAACCAAAGGCAGAAAAGCATTTAGACAGTTCAATCACGCTATTCAGCTCAATGCCTTTTTTACGAAAAAGATGCGCATCATTCTTTAAACCAAAGCCGACCTTAATCTGATCGCGACTTTCAAAAACGGGTTTTAGAAATTCCAGTATTTCAGGGTTAATTTGAAATAAATAAGCGCTGTCATGACTGGCTAATTGGATCAGATGCGGCCCGGTTGACACTTCCCCCTTGGCAAAGGTCGGTTTGGATTCGGTATCAAAACCGAGTAAGACACAGCTTTTCAATTCCTGTTCAAGGGCATGACATTGTTCAAGGTTATGAATGAGATGAATCTGTTGCATGGAAAGATTCTGAAACACAGGCAATGCCTGAATTTGTTCTTTGCTGGGTAGCGTTTGAAGCAGAGACTCTTCCATGATAATCAGTACAGTGATTTATTTTAAATTCAGCTTAATCGCTTTTCAGATTTTAGGCAAAAATAAAGCCCATTGATCATGAGCTTTATCCAGAATTTAAAAGCATTAATCCATGTGATCGATACTTTGTTTCATCTGTGCCTGTTGAGCACGAGTCACATAATCTTGATAAGCTGGAAGTGCAATCGCAGCTAAAAAAGCTAAAGGGAAAATTAAAATATAAATCCAGGCCAACACTTTTTCCCAGCCTTTGGTATTACGTCGAGGGCCATATTGGTTGCTTCTGTCATCACCTTTGGCAAAAATCAGGTACAGCATAAAAACAAGATTGATTCCAGGAACCAGGATTAAAAGGGATAACCAGCCGATGTGATTGCGGTCATGCAGGCGGCGAATGGTAAAAACAAAACTAAAATATAATAGGACGATGTAAGCGATCCCGATCAGAACCGTTGCCAGCATGGAAGAGCCAGTCATGGTGGTGGGATCAGCAAGCAAGCCTGGCGAAAAAGCCGCAATAATCCCGATAATGATCAGGATCGAAAAACTCATTAGCATGTTCCAGCCTAGATAAGACAGGCGACCAAAACGTCCACTTGGGCTTAAGGCGGATTCACTGGTTTGATATTTTTGATTCATTTTTTATACCCTATAATTCTAATTATTGTTTAAATATAATGATTTGCATAAATATCATAACAATTAAAATCTATAAAAAACAGTCAAATTTATATAAACCAAGCAATTTGAGCCCATAAAAAAGCCCAACCAGAGTTGAGCTTTTAAAATATCTAAAAATGGAGGCTTAGATTTTCCATTCCACAAAGTTTTTCAATAGTTGCAAACCAGCGGTATGGCTTTTTTCCGGGTGGAACTGGGTCGCAAACAGATTTTCTTTATGCAGCGCGGTACAGAACTCTAAACCATAGTCACAGGTTGCAGCGACCAGAGCCGTATCTTTCGGTTCTACATAGAAGCTATGCACGAAGTAGAAACGCGCATCCTGTTCAATGTCTTTCCACATTGGATGGCTTGGGTCTGCCTGATGTACTTGGTTCCAGCCCATATGCGGCACTTTTAAACCCGCCATTTCTGGGAAATGCTTCACTTCACCTGCAAAAATACCCAGCGCATCTGCACCGCCATTTTCTTCAGAGCGCTGCATCAACGCCTGCATACCGACACAGATCGCAAGAACTGGCTTGTTGAATACGGCATTGCGTACCACTTCATCAATACCGGCTTCATGCATGCCTTGCATACAGTCACGCATTGCGCCTACACCGGGAAATACGATTTTATCGGCCTGGGCAATCAGTTTGGGATCATTGGTCACATCTACAGTGGCACCCACATGTTCCAGGGCTTTGGCTGCTGAGTGTAAATTTCCCATGCCATAGTCAAGAAGGGCAATACGGGTCATTACAAAGTACCTTTGGTTGAAGCAACAGTGTTTTCTGCACGTGGATCAATTTCACAGGCCATACGCAGTGCGCGTGCAAAAGCTTTAAATGTACATTCGATTTGGTGGTGGCTATTTTTACCTTTCAGGTTGTCAATGTGCAGCGTCATTAACGCGTGATTCACAAAACCTTGAAAAAATTCAGAGAATAGATCAACATCAAAGGTACCAATACGGGCGCGAGTGAATGGAATATCCATCCACAAGCCAGGACGACCAGATAAATCGACCACGACACGGCTTAAAGCTTCATCCAGTGGTGCATAAAAATGACCATAACGTCGTAAGCCTTTTTTATCACCCAACGCCTGGGCGAAAGCCTGACCGAGTGTGATACCACAGTCCTCGACAGTATGATGGTCATCGATATCCAGGTCACCATCACAGTGAATATCGATATCGAACAAGCCATGTCGCTTGATTTGATCAATCATATGATCTAAAAATGGAACACCTGTGTTGAGGGTGCCCTGACCCGTACCATCAAGATTCACACGAACTCGGATTTTGGTTTCGTTAGTGTTTCTTACCACTTCACTGATACGTTGCGTCATAGACACGTTCCTCAAAAACGTTAAAAATGATGATGTAAAATGTTTTTTCGCGATGACGAAATCATCGCATATTAGATTGCTCAGGAGGGTTAATCAATGCCTATTACCGTACATGCTTATACTTCACTAGAAAATGACGAAGTGCGCAGCCAGCTTGAGCGACTGTATGACACTAGCCCGGAATTTGGAGATGGGCAGGATGCCATTGAACAACTAGAGCAAAACTTGGCTCAGTATACCTTAGTTTACACAGCAGAATTTAATACTAAGTTGATTGGGGCGATTTGGTGCACTGGACAAGGGGAAAGCAAGATCCTAGAAAATATTGTGGTTCATCCGGCTAACCGTGGACGCGGCGTTGCGGAACGACTGGTGAGCGAAGTCTGCCGTATGGAAGAAGAAAAGGGCGTGAAGACGTTTGAACCGGGCTGTGGCGCCATTCATCGTTGTCTGGCGCATCTGGAAAAAATTTAAGTTTGAATAGATTATAAAAAAATGCCAGTCAGTTAAGAAATTGACTGGCATTTTTTTTATTGTGAATTCATCATGTTATTTGATACACGTAAACGTCATCCGCAATTGTTTGAGGTAGCACAAGATTAAAAAAGTTGCTGTTTATGCGATAAATTCGCTCCACGGTGATAGTGGACGAGTTTTGCGGGTGACAAATGCTTTTGGTTCTTTTGACGAAACAAAAGAACATTCGAGCTCCAAGTATTTGATCTAAAAAAATAAGATTTCGTTGTGAATGACCAAAAGCTAAGAAGTTTATTAAAATCCTTTTAACTGATCAGCATTAAGCCTTGAAACTGTTTTTTATGCTTAAACATAGCTTTGGTTGAAATAGTGAATGAAGTTTTAAATAAAAAATAATCAAACAACTTGAGATTTGCTGTAAAAATAAACGTTTGTTTGAAAAAGCATAAAACCTGCTTGACTGAAAAACACTTAGACTGTTTAATACGCGACATCGGCGTGATAGCTCAGTAGGTAGAGCAACGGATTGAAAATCCGTGTGTCCCCAGTTCGATCCTGGGTCTCGCCACCATATTCAAAATCATCAAGATTTCAATCCCTGATCCCATCAGGGATTTTTTTTGGGCAAAAAATATTCGATCAAATAAAAATGTGATGAATTATATTGACTATTGATGACAGATACGGCTTAATACACCGCATCGGCGTGATAGCTCAGTAGGTAGAGCAACGGATTGAAAATCCGTGTGTCCCCAGTTCGATCCTGGGTCTCGCCACCATATTTGAAAAAACCTCAAACAATGTTTGAGGTTTTTTTTTGTCAGCGTTTTTTGGCTCTGAACTTTTTTCGTATAAAATAACCGCAATAACAATTCGAGAATAAAAAGATGAAAAGAATTGGATGTTCAATCTTAACTTTGCTCTCTGTGCTGCTGACTGCCTGCGGTGGTAGCGGAAGCGGAGACAACTTTAACTCTTCTTTTGAAAAAACGTTTACCTTTGGTTCACAAAGCTATGTTTGCCGCAGTGAAAGGGCAGCCAATGCTTGTGGCGGTGCCAGTCAGGATTGTTCCGCATGTGACTTAGAGTCTGCATCTTCTGTGATTACTCAGGTCTGTGCCCAGCCGGTAGCAAATAGGCATAGAGTCACAACCGATGGCTGCGTGTTAAGACTCACCAATGATACCCAGACCGGCATTTGTACCTCAGAAGGGTTGAGACTGCTTTCAGGGACGAATTTGACTCGGCAGCAAGTCAGTGCAGGGACATTGTTTTCCAGTGGAAGTTTAAGTGTCAATGCTGGCAATTTTACTGAAACCATCACCTGTAATTAATAGTTATTAAAAGCTATGAAATTTTTTATGCCGTTCCTTAGCGGTATTCTCTGTTTTGGATTGGGTTATTTTATTGCCCAGTCCACGCCTGAATCTGTACTGCCTGTTCCTGAGCGACATCAGGATATTGCTGTGGAAAATTTTATTCGCGGATCCAGCAAAAAGCCCAGACTCAGCCTGAAGATCGCCTTGCATTACAACAGCAGCTAAAAAACCAGAAAGCACAGGTTAATTCGGTTATAGATAGCACGACCACTGAACAGGTCAATAAATATCTGGAACAATCCTTTCCGGGCTATGACTTATCCAGTATTCAAAATAAGCACACATTTGCCAAACGTCTGGTCAGTGAATTTGTTGATGCAAAAAATGATCCGAATGAAGTTTTGGCAGGAAAAGCCACGGTGACAACCCAGCAGCAATATGTGGCAAATAGTGTATTGCCGAGGCAGATTTATGCCGGACAGCAGTTATTTGCCCATTTTGATACTTTGGGAAGAGTCCCTAATAACGAGCAGGTTTTTATCCGCTGGAGCAACCGCACTACAGGTGAAATGTTGTTTTTTATGCCACAGCGGATCAGTGGCAATCGGGAGCAGAACTGGGTCAGTCTTAATCCACTGAAAGGCTGGAAAGCCGGGACGTATGATGTTAAGTATTACCAGTTGAATGATCAGCTCAATCCGATAGCCCAGACCAGTTTTGAAATTGAACAGGTGATTGATTAAATTAAGGAATATTTTGGAAATAATTCAATGAAAGACCTCTTTTCCAAGCATAGTCTTCGCTATAAACAAGCCCGCCCAGATTATTCCATTCAAATTGTGAAAGAAATTTTAAAGCATGTGCCGGAGCGGAATTTCGCATGGGATTGTGGAGCAGGGTCTGGACAATTTACCCAGTTATTGGCCCCATATTTCAATTATGTGGTGGCAACCGATATCAGTGAAGCACAGTTGCAGCAAGCGCCTTATTTTGAAAATGTCAGCTATCAGGTGCAGGCAGCCGAGCAGAGCAATCTTCCTGCGCAATCTGTTGACTTGGTTACGGTGGCTCAAGCCATTCACTGGTTTGACTTTGACGCCTTCTATAAAGAAGTTAAACGGGTGCTTAAACCGCAAGGGGTGTTTGTAGCCATTGGTTATGGCTTAATTGAGATACAGGATGCTGCGATTAACAGTTTGGTTCAACAGCTGTACTTTGAAACCTTAAACGGCTATTGGGATGCTGAGCGCCGTTATATTGATGAGCTGTATCAAAGCATTCCATTTCCTTTTAATGAACAGGCTGTACCAGAGATGCATTTGCAATATCAATGGTCTTCGCAGCAACTGTTGAGCTATTTAAAAACATGGTCAGCACTCACGCATTATCAGGAAAAAAACCATCATGACCCGCTGCAGCTTATTTCAAACGCTTTACACGCTGTACCAGAAAATTTAGATGTAACATTTCCTGTCCTGCTACGTGTAGGAATGGTTTAAAAATAAAAAATTAAGCGGCAGGATTGTTGGGCAGTTTTTTGTGGCCAAGCTAGAGCTAAAAAGATGATTTCTGGAAAATTAGCATCATAAAAATTAAAATTTTTAATATAAAATTCATGTATATAAAGATGCCAAATCAAATGATTGTTGAATAAAAATTAAGATGCGACTCAGACCACTTATCTGGGCGAAGGCTACCAAATACAGGGTTTATTATACAATTTTGGGTGTCGACGGTTGTTTGTTTACTTCAATTCATTGTTGAGTAGAACTGCCATGAATCTCCTAAAAAATTTGTCCTGCGCAATTGTAGCGATTGCCGGAAGTTTTTCCATTTGCTCTACTTTTGCTGATATAGCCGATGCCCCTGGATTAAGTCCGTTAACGGAATCCGAGTTAAGAGCTAAAACCACACCAGTCATTCAATATAAATGGCACCCGCAACAAGAGAGGGCTTTGCAGCATCGCATTATGCAGATGCAGATGGATACTCAAAACTTTGTGGTTAATCCGACTATTTTAGCAACCATAGATCTTGTGCCTGATGGACCCATGCCAGATATAAACAGCTTGCCATTGGAACAGCAGCAATATGTTCTGGCCATTGCACAAGGTTTGCAATCACCTGATCCAAGAGAAGGCTTGTATGTTCTGCTTGAACGTTTTGGTATAGACCGTAGCGCAACCAATGTACAAATCGCTCGGGAGCAAATTTCATTGGGTACCTTGGAAAATACTTCGCAAAATGAAGAAATTAGGCAGCTGCAACAACAGCAAAGAACGATACCGAATAATGGTATTCGCTAGTTGGGTAGTATTTAGATAATAAAATTTTTGGCTATAACTAAAAAAGGATGCTCACAAATGGCATCCTTTTTTTTACAGCTAAAATGCGTTAGCGCAAATTAAGCAGCAGATTTTTTAAACCAAGAGAAGAATGATTTTTTCTCAGCTTTTACTTCAGTTTTAACAGCATCTGCCTTTACAGCAACTGCTTCTTTTAGGTCTGCAGTTTTTTCTACAGTAGCATCTTTAGCTTCAGTTGCTTGAGCAACAGTTGCTTCTTTCACTTCAGTAGTTTTTTCTAATACAGCATCTTTTGCTTCAGTTGCTTTAGCAACAGTCACGTCTTTAGCAGCAACAGTTTTAGCGACAACTGTATCTTTCGCAGCTACAGTTTTTTCAGCAGCAGCGTCTTTTACTTGAGCAGTTTTAGCAACAGTCGCGTCTTTCACGTCAGCAGTTTTAGCTACAACCGCGTCTTTAGCCGCTACAGTTTTTTGAGCAGCAGTTTTAGAAACAGCAGCAGTTTTTTCTTTAGTTGCCACCGCTGTGTTTTTAACAGCAGTCGCAGTTTTTGCAGCATCTGCTTTTACTTGTGCTTTTGCAGCAGCAACTTTAGCAGCTGGAGTAGTTTCTACAGCAGTTACAGCCATAGCAGACGTAGTTGCGGCAACTAAAGCGATAGCCAAAGTAGTTTTAATGGTATTCATCGTGGTTACTCAATTGTGAGAATAAAGAGAGATTTTGTACTTTTTATTTTAACGCCAGAGATACTAAATTTTTAAAAGTGAATAGCTTAGGTTTATTCAATTGTGTGAATATTCAACTAAATTTACAGAGTGATAACATGATGTTGCAGAGGAGTTACATTGCTTTTGGAGCCGGATGATTGCATGAGTCATCGGCAAGCAGCTTATTTCAATCTGTGCTTGAACGGGCTATGCTAAAACATCGTCAGCGAATTGATTTCGGACAGATCATTGAAGATTTGGAGCACAGCCTTTTATGCAACAGCTTATTTGTTATAAAGAACTTCCTGTCTGGACACAGCAGAGCATTCCGCAAGGTTTTAAAAATCAGCACAATACCAAAGCCGGTACCTGGGCAAAGCTGACAGTATTCAAGGGTGAGCTGCATTTTGCCATGCTGGAAGAATCGGGTGCTGTGAAGTCTGAGCATGTCTTTAGCCCAGAGCAGCAGCCTCCATTTATTGAACCGCAGGCATGGCATAAGATTGTTTCCGCCAGTGATGACATTGAATGTCAGCTGCAGTTTTACTGTCTGCCACAGGATTATTTTTATAAAAAATATCAGCTTTCCCCCACTCACTCGGAAATTTTGGCTGCTACGCCGTATTTGCAAGGTGGCCGTGCCTTAGATGTCGGCTGTGGACAGGGGCGTAATGCACTGTATTTAAGTCAGCATGGTTTTGAGGTGGATGCCTGGGATGTCAATCCAAGCAGTTTGCAAAAGCTAGAGCAGATTATTCAGTCTGAGCAGATTGATAATATTCAGGTACAACAGCGTGATTTAAATGCAGATCAAAGCATTACCGGTCGTTATGACTTTATTTGCTGTACTGTGGTGATGATGTTTTTAGAAGCTCAAACTGTGAAACCTCTGATTGCGCAGATGCAACAAGCGACTAATGTGAATGGTTTTAACCTGATTGTATGTGCGATGGATACCGATGATATTCCTGCACAGTCTGACTTTCCTTTTACGTTTAAAGCAGGCGAGTTAAGTGCTTTGTACGAGGGATGGAACATTGTGAAATACAATGAAAATGTCGGTGAGTTGCATCGGGTGGATGAACAGGGGAACCGAATTAAACAGCATTTTGCAACGTTGTTGGCGCAGAGGGTTTAATAATATTTGATTGAAAATATTGCGATTTTAACTTTTTAGACAAAATTTAATTCACAATGGAAATTCCCTCTCCTTTTTAAGGATGAGCGTAATTACGCGCAAGAGGGTGAGGATGTTATTAAAAAAACCCCTCATCCTCTTGCGAAGTAACACTTCTCATCCCAAAGGGAGAAGGAACTTTCAATATTAATTTCACTGCCAATTAATGTTTACTTTTTGATTTATCAAAAGATCTATCAAAACTCAAAAAATGAAAAAAAAACGCAATAAGCGGGTTTTTCATCCTACTCAAAAATTTTATCTGCTACCTGGAAAGGGAAGCTCACCACATCAATTGCAATAGCGAAGGGAAATAAGGCCAATTTTTCTAATGGATTTAAAGTTGAATGGCCCTTATAAGTTTCCTTTCCAAGCGTATAGATGGATACCTGATATGGCTTACTCAATGCCTTGAGTGAAGACAGATTATTGGCACGTGGGTAGACCATACCTTCCAGCTTTAAGTTAAAACAGAAACGTTGTGCATTCATTCGATTATCACTTGATGTAGAGCATTCTTCTGCACCATTTTGAATAAAAAAATCGAGATCCTGTTTATTAAAATCTTCCTGTAATTTGACATAAGCCAGGGGCAGAGTACCTTTGAAATAACCATCATTCTTTTCAGAATAAAAACTCAATTCGCGAGTCATTTGAATATTTTTGGGATCTAAGCGATTAATAATAGTGACAAACTGAGTTCCCCCCTGAGTCAGAATATAACTATTTTTATAACCTGCAATCACCAGGCTATTGGCAGGTAAATTGGCAATCGGTTGCGCAGGTCGACCGAAAGCAACCACGCTATCTTCAACCAGATTGACACGAACATCTCGAGTATGTACCGAATCCTTATCGATTAGCTTTTTAGTTGCACAGCCTGATAACACACTGGCGGATAGCATAGAAATAGTAAAAATTTTAAATAAGTTGGCAAACATGAAAGATGCTCCGTTGTTATAAGTATAAGCATGATGAAAGACAGAAAATAAATTTTTATGTTTATAAAATAGATAAATTTATAAATTGCTCTGAGTATATTGAACTTAAACTAAAAAATCATGCAGAAAATCAGTCATAAAAAACCCCGCAATAAGCGGGGTTTCTTTTATCTCAGTATTTAAAGCTTAAACACGTTCGATAATTGTCGCGATACCTTGACCAAGACCAATACACATGGTCGCAAGACCGATTTGTGTATCTTGCTGTTCCATAACGTTCAGCAATGTCGTTGTGATACGCGCACCAGAACAACCCAATGGGTGACCCAGTGCAATTGCACCACCGTTCAAGTTCACACGGTCTTGCTGGTCATAAATGCCTAAGCCTTTAAGAACAGACAAACCTTGTGCAGCAAACGCTTCGTTTAACTCAAAAGTTTGAATATCAGAAATTGACAAGCCAGCACGTTTCAACGCTTTTTGCGTTGCAGGAACAGGACCGTAACCCATGATTGCTGCATCACAGCCTGCAACCGCCATAGAGCGGATGACAGCACGTGGCTTAAGACCCAGCGCTTGCGCACGTTCAGCAGACATCAATAACATTGCAGAAGCACCGTCAGACAACGCTGAAGATGTTGCAGCAGTCACTGTACCGCCTTTAGGGTCAAATGCTGGACGTAAAGCCTTGAATGCTTCAAGGTTAGCATCTGGACGAATTACTTCATCGATGTCACAAAGGATTTTGAAACCGTTTGCATCGTGACCTTCAACACCAATAATTTCGTTTTTGAAACGACCTTCTTGCGTTGCAGCCCAAGCGCGGCGATGTGATTCCACACCAAACGCATCCTGTTCTTCACGGCTAATACCGTTCATACGACCCAACATTTCAGCAGTTAAGCCCATCATGTTAGACGCTTTAGCATAGTGCTTAGACGCTTCAGGGTTCAGGTCAATGCCGTGCATCATGCCTACGTGACCCATATGCTCTACACCACCAATAATGAAGATATCACCTTGGTTAGTCGCAATTTGTGCCGCAGCGGTATGAATTGACTGCATAGATGAACCACAAAGACGGTTTACAGTTTGACCTGCAACAGTTTTTGGTAAGTCAGCAAGCAATGCGATGTTACGCGCAATGTTCATACCCTGTTCTAGGGTCTGGTTTACACAGCCCCAGATCACGTCTTCAACTTCGTTTACATCAAACTGGTTACGAGCAACCAAGGCACGAACTAACTCAGCAGATAAGCTGTCAGCACGTACATTGCGGAACATACCGTTTTTGGTTTTACCCATTGCTGAACGTACGCCATCAACGATGACAACGTCACGTGGATTTAAAGTAGCCATTCACGTTGCTCCTTAACCGTAGAATTTTTTGTTGTTAGCAGCCATGTCACGCAACATTTGTGGCGCTTCATAAGCTTTACCTAAGTGTGCATATTTGTCGCAAAGTGCAACGTATTCAGCAACACCTGTTTGGTCGATGTAACGTGCTGGACCGCCACGGAATGGAGGGAAACCTACACCCATGATCATTGCCATGTCTGCTTCTGAAGCAGTCGCTACAATGTTGTCTTCCAGGCAACGAACTGTTTCGTTACAGAAAGCCAGCATCATACGGTCAATGATTTCTTGCGCGTCAAACTCACGTTTTTCGCCCGTCACTACAGATGCAATCAATTCATACGCTGTAGGATCAACTTTTTTCGCTTTCTTGCCTTTACGGTCTAACTCGTATTTGTAGAAACCAACGTCATTCTTTTGACCCAGACGTTTTGCTTCGTACATGGTTTGAATCGAACCTTTGAAGTCCGGTTTCATACGGTCAGGGAAACCTTCAGCCATGACTTCTGCACCGTGAACGCCGGTATCGATACCGACAACGTCCATCAAGTAAGCAGGACCCATAGGCCAGCCGAATTTTTCCATCACTTTGTCGATTTGCTGGAAGTCAGCACCATCTTTAAGCAATAGATCAAACGCGCCGAAGTAAGGGAACAATACGCGGTTCACAAGGAAGCCCGGGCAGTCGTTAACAACGATTGGCGTTTTACCCATTTTCTGAGCAAGAACAACAGTAGTCGCGATTGCCTCAGCAGATGTCTTCTCACCACGGATCACTTCGACCAACGGCATCATGTGAACTGGGTTAAAGAAGTGCATACCGACGAAGTTTTCAGGACGTTGTAGGCTTTCTGCCAAACGTGTGATTGAAATCGTTGAAGTATTTGATGCAATGATGGTGTTTTCACGAACTGATTTTTCAGTGTCCGCAAGAACCGCAGCTTTGATCTTAGGATTTTCAGTTACTGCTTCGATCACGATGTCCACTTCTTTAAACTCTTCCAAGCTTAAAGTCGGGCGGATGCGAGCAAGGGTTTCACCCATTTTCGCAGGGGTCATTTTTTTGCGTTCAACTTGTTTAGTCAACAATTTGTTCGCTTCAGACATACCCAACGCCAATTGCGGGTTACCAATGTCTTTCATGATGATTGGTGTGCCTTTGCTTGCCGCTTGGTAAGCAATACCGCCACCCATGATACCCGCGCCTAGAACAGCCGCCTGGTTTACAGGATGTGCACCTTTCTCATGTTTTTTCGAAGTTTTTTTCACGAGCTGGTCATTGAGGAATAAACCAATCAATGCACCCGCTTGTGGTGTGATCGCAGCTTTAGCAAAACCTTCAGCTTCAACTTTCAATGCTTCGTTACGTGGGAGGCTTGCACCTGCCTGTAATGAATCAAGAAGAAGTTTTGGCGCAGGATATTGAGCAGGGTTTGCTTTAGCAAGAACCACGCCTTTAGATGAGTTAAACGCCATCATCTGTTCGATTGGGCTGAGTTTAACTGGATCTAGTTTTTCCTGACGTTTTGCTTTCCAGTCAAGGCGACCAGCAATGGCTTGTTTAACCAGGTCAATTGCAGCTGCTTGAAGTTTGTCAGCAGCAACCACCGCATCAACCGCACCGTCTTTCAGTGCAGCATCAGGGCGTTTAGGATTAGCCATCGCCATCCATTCAACCGCATTGTCGATACCAATCACACGGCTTAAACGAACTGTACCACCGAAGCCCGGGAAGATGCCCAGTTTGATTTCAGGCAGACCGACTTGAGCTGC
Organism: Acinetobacter sp. F16; assembly: GCF_052712855.1. Lineage (NCBI taxonomy): Bacteria > Pseudomonadati > Pseudomonadota > Gammaproteobacteria > Moraxellales > Moraxellaceae > Acinetobacter > Acinetobacter sp. F16. The sequence continues at coordinate 22,865 of NZ_JBRATK010000016.1, read as the reverse complement.
TTCTGACATGACACGGTAGTCACATACTAAGCACATCTCAAAACCACCGCCCAATGCCATACCATTGATTGCAGCAACTTTAGGAATGTCTAAATCTTCAAAGCTGTTGAAAATTTCGTGAACAGGCATTGCCCAATCCACAATTGCTTTTTCGCCTTGAGCAAAGTTATCACCAAATTCAGTGATGTCTGCACCTACGATAAATGTTGATTTACCAGAGGTAACGATTAAACCTTTAACGTCGCTATTTGCTTTAACAGCGTCAATTGCGGCTTTAAAGTCTTCAATCGTTGCACGGTTAAATTTGTTGACCGACTCACCTTGTAAGTCAAAGCGGAATTCTGCAATTCCGTCCGAAAGCATTTGGACGGTAATGGCATTGCCAGCGTGGATCATGCCTGATCTCCTTTATTTTGGAGGACTTATTAAGTTGATGTTCTGAAGCATGTACGCATTTCCCGCGCACATCGAGCTTCGCTAATCTTACGATAACTATATCCAAAAAGAACATAACAAGTTGTATCAAGCCGTGACGCAAGGGTCATCAATTTTTTTTCAACAAACCCGTGTGATGGACAGCTTTACTTTTACTGTGTTTTGTAAAAATGTAATGAACTTTTTGTTTAAATTAAGATTTTTTAATCATTTCGTGGTTGTTTATATCGGGTGTAAGTTGCGGATTTCAAGTTTTTTATGCGCTTGTTTTGGTCTAAAAAGTCAATTGAGCCAAATTTTTAACTCAATGACGTCCTCATTGCTGCAAAGTTTTAAGTTGAATATGGCAAATTGGCAGCATTGAGGCATATTTCATTTGGATAAAAATGAACGTATTTGCAGTCAAATACGCTGCCGAACGTTTGACTGCAACAATGATTATTTAGATGATTGTCTGGAGGATGATTAAGCTAATTGTTTAGCTAATTATTTAAAGAATTATTCGGGCTGAATTATCAATTGTCCAGCATCAACATTCACCGTGAGCTGGTTTTTTTCCGGATAATTTAAAAAGTAAATCGCCAGAATCGGTTCCAGTTCGGTTCGCATCCTGCGGGCCAAATGGCGTGCGCCAAAACGAATATCATGACCTTTGTAGAAGTGAGCTTTGGCGGCATCAGTTAAAGCCACAGCACGCTTTTGATGCTGTAGTCGCTGATTGAGTTTTTCCAGTTCAATTTCGACTAATTTGGGTAAGGCATCATCCTGCACCGCCTGATAATGCAAACTGCGATCAATCCGGTTTAAAAATTCAGGATCGAATTTTTTAAACATGACTTTTTCAATAATGGTTTTGGTCGGTAATTTTTTAAGGCAAATATCCTGCATTTTCTTGGGCAAAAAATTCAGTTTATCCAGGTATTGCTGCGCAGCTTGTGCACCGACATTACTGGTCATAAAGATCATGCAGTTGCGAAAATCGATGGTCTTGGTGCCGGAGGTTAAAGTCAGCTTGCCGGTATCCAGCACATTCATTAAACCGCGAATGACTTCGGTGGAGGCTTTCTCCAACTCATCAAACAGCACAATGCCCGGGCGGGTATGGGAACCTGCAATGGCGGTTTCATCAAACAGGCTATGGCCTTCTTTAGAGCCGACATAACCGGGAGGGGCACCGGTAATGGCTGCGGCATAATGCTCTTGCGCCAAGGTGTTCATATCAATACGGCAAAAAGCATCGCTACGGCCATAAATGGCTTCACTAATTAAGCGCACGGTTTCAGTTTTGCCGACACCGGTTGGCCCGAGCATTAAGGTCACAGATAAAGGGCGTTCAGGACTGGAAAAATCGGCTTTGATCACATGCAGCATTTTTTCGATTTCCTGCAGTGCCGCATCCTGTCCAATAATTCGGGTATGCAACAATTGCATCACCTGTTTAGGTTCAAAATGAAAACGAGATTTGCCAATCAGTTTATCTTTTTCAGACGTGCTATGCGTTGAAGTTACAGGCTTAACGATATGCATGGCATGATTGTGGGTCGTCATTCAGTTTGATCCAAATTTTTCAGATGGCTTGAGCATAGCAAAATAAGCCAGATTTACTTATAGCTTTTAGCAATCAGGTGATTGTTAGAACTTTGTATGATTACGGGAAAAATACCGAATTGGCTTGAAAATGGCGTGAAAACCATCACATCATGTAGCAAAGCAGACATCATTATGAATAAGGCTGAATGTGAACGAAAACGCACGTGAAAATATTGAAAAGATTTTAGCCAATATGACCACTTTGCCCGGTGTTTACCGCATGTTAGGCAAAGACGGCGAATTACTGTATGTCGGTAAAGCCAAGAATCTAAAAAACCGCGTGTCGAGTTACTTCGTTAAAACCATCGAGCATCCCAAAACACAGGCTTTAGTGGCACGTATTTATGATATTGAAACGCTGATTGTCCGTTCCGAAACCGAAGCCTTATTGCTTGAACAAAACCTGATTAAGTTGCATCGTCCGCCATACAACATTATGTTGCGCGATGATAAATCTTACGTCTATATCTTTGTTTCCAGTGACAAGCCTTATCCGCGCATTGCCAGTGGTCGAGGCAAAGGCAAGCATCAGGTCGGCAAGTTCTTTGGACCTTATCCGAGTGCCTATAATGCCCGTGACACCTTGGTGGTATTACAAAAACTGTTTAATGTGCGCCAGTGTGAAAACAGCTATTTCTCCCAGCGTAAACGTCCCTGTTTGCAGTACCAAATCAAGCGCTGTACCGCGCCCTGCGTGGGTTTGATTTCACCTGAAGATTATCAGGAAGATGTGAATAACTCGATCCGCTTTTTACAGGGTGATACCAAAGAGCTGAATCAGGAACTGATTGCCAAAATGGAAGCGGCAGCTGAAGGGCTGGAATTTGAAAAGGCGGTATTTTACCGTGACCGTATGGCATTGCTACGTGATGTGCAATCCCAACAGGCGATTTATAAAGTCAAAGGTGAAGCCGATATTCTGGCGATTGCCTATCATGCAGGTGTGACCTGTGTGCAGATTATGCATGTACGCAATGGCAAAATGCTCGGCGGTAAAAGCTACTTCCCGGATATGTTGGGTGATGATCTGGGGCAAATGCTGTCGGACTTTATGGCAAACTTTTATTTTCAGGTCGCAGATGAAGTTCCTGCCGAGCTGATCATTAATACCGAATTACCCGATCACAAAGAACTGGAACAGGCGCTGCAACAGGAATTTGGCAAGAAAGTGCAGATTAAGCACAACGTCCGCGAAACCCGTGCCGAGTGGTTAGAGCTGGCCAATATGAATGTACAGCATGCCATTAAAGGGCAGTTGGCCAATCATTTTGAACTGAATGAACGATTCCATCAGCTAGAAAGTGTGGTCGGTCGCCCGATTGACCGGATTGAATGCTTTGATATCTCGCATACGATGGGTGAAGCCACAATTGCTTCATGTGTGGTATTCGATTCAGGCGGTGCGCGGAAACGGGATTATCGCCAGTTTTCCATTGAAGATATTACTGGCGGTGATGACTATGCGGCCATGCGTCAAGCGCTGACCCGTCGCTATAAAAAAGCCATGTTGCCCGATTTACTGCTGATTGATGGCGGTAAAGGTCAATTGCATATGGCGATGCAAGTGATGCAGGATCTGGGACTGGATGCGTTTATGGTCGGGGTATCTAAAGGTGAGGGGCGTAAACCGGGTTTAGAAACCTTACATTTTACCGATGGTACCAAAATCCAGTTGCCTGAAGACCATAAAGCGCTGCATCTAATTCAGCAGGTGCGTGATGAAGCGCATCGTTTTGCCATTACCAAACACCGCGCCAAACGCGACAAGAAACGTGGTTCCTCGGTCCTGGAAGTTATTCCGGGTCTTGGTCCGAAACGCCGCCGTGATTTGCTGACCCATTTTGGCGGGATTCAAGGCGTACTGAAAGCTTCAGAAAATGACTTGAAACTGGTTCCCGGTTTGGGAGATGTCATGGCGAGAACCATTTATAAAGTTTTGCATGAATAAAGGGCAGGATAGTGACAAAAAAGTTCAAATAATCATGAATAAGTGGTCATTTACAACAATTAAAAATGAGTGAAAGATAGAGCAAATTAAAAATTCCAGAGGACTACGGATGTCACTGCGCCAATTATTCACAGAAATTGAACAAGATGAATGGGTGAATATTCCCCAAGGTTGGCTACAAGGGCGCACCATTTATGGTGGTCTGGTCGCCGGGATGATGATGCAAAAGGCATTGGTGACGATTGCCGATCCGTCAAAACGCCTGTTAAGCACCAGTGTGACTTTTGTCGGCCCGGTACAGCAAAGCCAGGTCAGACTGACCGCGGAAATTTTACGGCAAGGCAAGTCGGTAACCACCATCGAAGTGCGGCTATGGCAAGATGATGCGGTACAAAGTATCTTGATTGCCAGTTTTGGTACCCATCGTGAGTCGACCATTTCAGTAGAACAACAACGAATTGCACCTGAGTTTCCCGCAGTTGAAAATTTAACCATTGTTCCGCCACTCCCTTTGGCACCCCAGTGTTTTCAGCAAATGGATCTAGTTTGGGTCGAAGGTCAATATCCATGTACCGCGAGTGAAAAGCCTGACTTTAGTGGCTGGATGCGTTTTAATCCTGAGCGGCATGACAACCGGGAAATGACCGTGGCTGACTTGATGGTGGCATTTGATATGTGGCCACCGGGGGTATTGCCCATGTTTAAAAGCTTTGCACCGGCCAGCTCACTGACTTGGCATGTGACTTATGTGCATCCCTTAAATAGCCATTTGCAGGATTGGTTTAAATATAAAGTATTTACCGATTATGCAGCAGAAGGCTATTCCACTGAATATGCCCATCTTTGGGATGCCGAGAATCGACTGATTGCGATTTCCAGACAAACAGTTACCGTGTTTGCCTAGTGACACTTTATGGCAATTCGTATAAAGTGAGTCTGAATTAACGATGAATCCATCCCAATATATGTGTGGTTTTTCATTGTGCATAAAGGGGAAAAATTGGCGGTGTCTATGACTACAGGTCGCATCCTGAATATTCCAAATATCTTGACTTTGGCGCGTATAGCTTTAATACCTGTTTTTTTGTTGGTGGCTTATTGGCCGCCTACAATTGGTGTTGCGGAACACGACACTAACATGACTCGTCACATTATTTTAACGGCGATTTTTGTGGTTGCTGCGGTAACCGACTGGTTCGATGGTTATTTGGCACGTTCACTGAATCAAACTTCAGCCTTTGGTCGATTTCTTGACCCTGTAGCCGACAAGTTGATGGTCGCAGCTGCGTTGATTGTTCTGGTGCAATGGCAACCGAGTATTTCCATGGCATTTGCGGCAATTGTAATTATTTCACGTGAAATTACCGTATCTGCTTTGCGTGAGTGGATGGCTGAATTGGGCGCACGTACCAATGTTGCAGTATCAACCGTCGGTAAATACAAAACGGCTTTTCAAATGATTGCGATTTCAGTGTTTTTACTGAATTGGCAACCGCTTGATACTTTAGCTTATCTTTTGCTCTATACCGCAGTGATTCTGACTTTATGGTCCATGTTTATTTATTTGAAAGCTGCATGGCCGTATTTAAAACAACCTTAAATTAGATTTAAAAAAGTAATAAAAGACACCCGCTTTAGGGTGTTTTTTTTGACTTTGATTTTCGTTTAGAAATTTATCATTTAGAAATCTATAAATAAAAAACTATAAATAAAAAAAATCCTAGATTTTGGGGGAAACCTAGGATTGAAATCGGGTATTAGTTATATGTTTTATAAGATGTTTAACCATCTTCCTGAAACTGATTATAGAAGAAGGGATGCTATGAATCATGTAGGTTATTGTATTGTAATGTAGAGTTTTATTGAGAAATGTAGCTCTGGTTTACAGTTATTTCTAGATGTAAAAATTTTCTTTAAAAGCCCTAAATAAAAGGGATTCTTTCAGGTTAAAGCTGGCGCTGGTAAAGACTCTTATCTTGTGTAATGCACAGTGCAGCGCTCTTATTGGAATTAAAAAGGAGTCCTTTTACAAACTCCTTGAAATTATAGCTTCTCGTCTTGTGGCGTGGCGGAGCAGTAGATTCCATCAATAAAAAAGGAGCCTTTAAAAAGACTCCTTTATGACATTAGACACTACGCGCTTTGCTTATCTTATGTGATTTTCAGAGCAGCTTAAAAAAGAAATCCCCAATAATGGAGATTTCTTTTCAGATTAAAGCCTGCGCGAGCAAAGCTCTTGCCTTGAGTAATTTTCAAAGCAACGCTTTGAAAATTACTCAGGCTTTAGGCCTTCAGCTTTTTCGAGTGATTCATCGTTACTGAAGAACTTTTCACGTTGCTCTTCTAAAAATTTCTTCGCATCCGGTTCAAACACGTTTAAGCGCTTTTCATTGATCAGCGTGGTTTGGTGTTTCAGCCATTCTTGCCAAGCTTGTTTAGATACGCTGTCAAACAATTCTTGACCTTTTGCACCCGGGAAGGGCGCAAAATCTAAACCTTCCATTTCTTTTTGATACTTACGGCAAAATACTTGTCGAGACATATCATTATTCCTTAAGCGTAAAGTTTTTCTAAGCGTGTATAGGCACGAGCAATTGCAGCTTCAACTTGAGCCGGGGCAGTACCACCAATGTGGTTACGGGCATTCACTGATGCTTCAAGTGTCAATGCTTTTTCGAACACGTCTGCTTGAATCAAATCAGAGAACTGTTGAAGCTGTTCAAGTGTCAGTTCAGACAAATCTTTCGATTCTTGAACACCAAGTGCAACCGCTTTACCCACAATTTCATGTGCATCACGGAAAGCAACGCCATTTTTAACCAGGTAATCTGCAAGGTCAGTTGCAGTTGAGAAGCCACGAAGCGCTGCTTCACGCATGATTTCGATATTTGGAACCAGTGCAGGAATCATGTCAGCAAATGCCATCAATGAACCACGAACGGTATCAATCGCATCGAATAACGGTTCTTTGTCTTCCTGGTTGTCTTTGTTATATGCCAAAGGCTGACCTTTCATGAGCGTTAATAGACTCATTAAGTCACCATAAACACGACCGGTTTTACCCCGAATCAATTCAGGAACATCCGGGTTTTTCTTCTGCGGCATAATTGAAGAGCCTGTGCAGAAACGGTCAGGAATGTTCACAAACTTGAACTGCGCAGACGTCCAAAGAATCATCTCTTCAGACATGCGTGATAAATGCATCATGATGAGTGATGCAGCAGCATTGAACTCAATACCGAAATCGCGGTCAGAAACTGCATCTAACGAGTTTTCACACACTGCTTCAAAACCTAAAAGCTGGGCTGTGTATTCACGCTCAATTGGGTATGTTGTACCTGCCAGAGCAGCAGAACCTAAAGGTAAACGATTCACACGTTTACGGCAGTCAATTAAACGCTCAGAGTCACGCACCAACATTTCAAACCATGCCATTAAATGGTGGCCGAAAGTCACTGGTTGAGCCGTTTGTAAGTGAGTGAAGCCCGGCATAATGGTTTGGGTGTTTTTAGCAGCCAAGCCCAAAATCCCTTTTTGTAATTTTTCCAGTAATTTTAAGATCGCATCAATTTCGTCGCGTACATATAAACGAATATCGGTTGCAACCTGGTCGTTACGGCTACGACCGGTATGCAGTTTTTTACCTGTGATGCCAATACGTTGAGTCAGACGAGACTCAATATTCATGTGTACATCTTCTAGGTCAACACGCCATTCAAAATTACCCGCTTCAATGTCCGCTTGAATGGCGGTTAAGCCAGTGATGATATCGTCACGTTCTTGCTCGGTGAGTACGCCAACTTTTGCCAGCATGGTTGCATGTGCAATAGAGCCTGCAATATCTTGTTTATAAAAGCGTTGGTCAAATTGTACAGATGCTGTAAATTCAGCAACAAAAGCGTCAGTAGCTTCAGAGAAACGACCGCCCCACATACCCGAAGTTTGGGTTTGTGACGGATTTGAGGAATTAGAAGATGTGGTCATGTCGGCTCAATAAGATAAAAAGCATTAGAACTAAAAACAGTATAACAAATTCAGGTTCACTTGCCGAAGGACAAGACGACCAAACTTTTGCTGATACGCAGGGAAATAAAACATACGCTTATTTTTTTACGAAAATAGGGCGTTGGCAACATTTAATCGAACTATTTATTGCCAGTAATATTTTGGCGATGATTTTGGCGTTAGCAGAAGCGCAATCATGGACGGCTTTAAGTGTAGAACGTTTATTGCAGTATATGTTATTCATTAACTGGGTTTTGCTGGCTTTTGTTGCATTGGTCGAGCTGTTTCAGAAAAAAATTCAGCCTTTAAATTTCGGGCAGGCTTTGGTTGTCGGCTTTATTCTGTTGCAGATGATCGTTTTAGTGACCACCGTGGTACTGAATGGTGTGATTTATTTTGGACAGAATTTTCAAATCCACGGTTTAAGCCGCGATGTTTTACTGGATGGAATGATGTTACATCTCAGCTATGGTGTGCTGATTGGAACCTTCTGTTTTCGCTATCTGTATTTGCGCGAACAATGGGCGCGCCAGCAGAACAGTGAATTGCATGCACGTATTCAAGCCATGCAGGCACGAATTCATCCACATTTTCTGTTTAACAGTTTAAATACGGTGATCAGTTTAATTACCATTGATCCAGATAAAGCAGAACAAATGTTACTGAATTTATCACGACTATTTCGTGCAAGTTTTAAAGAACTTAAACTGGTGCGCTTAAAAGATGAAATTGAACTGTGTCAGCATTATTTGGCCATCGAGCAGATGCGGTTGGGTGACCGTTTACGCGTAGAGTGGAAATATGATGATGAGGTTCTCTTTTCTCAGGTACAAATTCCGTTATTAACTTTACAACCTTTGGTGGAAAATAGTATTTTTCATGGTGTTGAAAAATTTTTAACAAAAAGTACGATAAGCATATTGATTGAAGTATTGCAAAATCAAGTAAATATAGTTATTACTAACCCTTATACACAGGATAAAATAAATTTACGACAAGGAAATGGTATTGCAGTTGAGAATGTGAAGCAGCGTCTAGAAGCTTATTATGGACGGACTGTGATCTTTCAGACATACGCGGGAAAGGGAATATTTACCACAGTTGTGCAATATCGATATAAATAAAAAAATCAGAGTTAACCTATAAAAAAAATGATGTTGACTGTGAAAGGAGGAAGAATGGAGATCCTGATTTGTGATGATGAACCTCTCGCAGTAGAGCGATTATCACGTTTAGTCACCCAACTGGGGCATCAAGTGGTTGCCACCGCGACTCATGGTCAGCAGGCAATTGACATGGTTCAGTTTTATGAGCCAGACGTGGTGCTTTTAGATATTCAAATGCCGGAAATGGATGGTTTGAGCTGTGCACAGCACTTGCGCCAGTTAGAGCCCATGCCCGCCATTATTTTTTGTACTGCTTATGATGAACATGCGCTAGATGCATTTAAATCACATGCAGAAGGCTATCTATTAAAACCGGTCATGCAGCAAGAATTACAACAGGTTTTAGATCATTTAACCAAACTGACTCAAGCACAAATGAGCACTTTAAAACAAAAAGAAGATATGAACGAACTCAATATAAAACGCCACCAAATTGTGGCAAAAACCTACCGTGGGGTAGAACTGGTTCCTGTGGAAAATATTTATTATTTTTTAGCAGATCAAAAATATGTCACGGTACGCCATAAAAATGGCAGTGTGCTGATTGATGAAACCTTAAAAGACCTGGAAAATGAATTTGGCGACCAATTTGTTCGGATTCATCGCAATGCCTTGGTTTCAGTACATTTTCTGGATGGACTAGAAGTGATTAGTTCGGGGCAGTACCAGGTGCGTTGCCGTGAATTGGAGGAACGTCTGGCCGTCAGCCGACGTCATTTACCCAATTTGAGAGAACGAATACAAAAAATGTAATTCTCTTTTCATGATTTTGGTGACAACAACTGTGCAAATTCACTTGCATTTTCAAGTCAGCGCGTTAAGTTTAGAATAACGCACTTAATTGACTGTTTCTAAAATTTATGAAGATTTTGAAGATTGCAACTCGACAAAGCCCGCTTGCATTGTGGCAGGCTGAACATATTCGTGCCCGTTTAGAGGCATTGCATGCTGATCTTAAAGTTGAGTTGGTGACCTTCGTGACTCAAGGTGACAAAATTTTAGATACCCCTTTGGCAAAAATTGGCGGCAAAGGTTTATTTGTTAAAGAGCTAGAAGCAGCCTTGCTGGATGGCCGTGCAGACTTGGCCGTTCACTCCATGAAAGATGTTCCTATGGCGCTGCCTGAGGGGTTGAGCCTGGCGGTGATTTGTGAACGTGAAGATCCTCTGGATGCTTTTGTATCCAATACCTATAACAGTTTTGATGAATTACCGCAGGGTGCCAAAGTAGGCACTTCAAGTCTGCGCCGTAAAACCCAGATTTTAAAACAACGTCCTGATTTAAACATTATCGATTTGCGCGGCAATGTGGGGACGCGCTTATCTAAACTGGATTCTGGTTTGTACGATGCGATTATTTTGGCAAGTGCGGGTTTAAAACGCTTAGGATTGGCTGAACGTATCCGTCATACCCTGCAACCTGAAATCAGTTTACCTGCAGTTGGACAAGGCGCACTTGGCTTGGAATGTCGTGCCACAGATCAGGATGTACTCGATTTAATTTTACCGCTTTTACATGCTGAAACCGATGTGTGTGTTCGTGCAGAGCGTGCTTTCAATGCCTATTTGGAGGGCGGTTGCCAAGTGCCAATCGCAGGCTATGCCACTTTAAATCAGGGGCAAATTCATATAGAGGGTCGTGTGGGAAGTGTAGATGGGGTAACGCTATTGAAAGTTCAACTCAGCGGTGCTCCAGAACAGGCTGAGCAATTAGGGGTGAGTCTCGCGCAGAAATTGCTGGAACAAGGTGCAGGTGATTTGCTTAAAGCGCTTTACTAATATGCTGTTTATTAATACCCGTCCTCAGGATCGTGCAGAAAAACTGAGTCATGCCTTGCGTATGGCTCAGGTGCCTGTTTTGGATTTGCCTTTACTGGAATTGGTGGCTCGACCTTGGTCGGCGGCATTATTTGAGTTGTATCAGCAATTGCTGGCTGCGCAGGTAATTGTGGTGGTCAGTCCAACTGCTGTTCAGGTGGGGATGGATTATTTACGACAAGCAGAGATTAGCCTTGATGAACTTCAGCAGATCCAGTGGATTGCGGTAGGTGAAACCACGGCGCAAGCCTTAGCGACTTATGGCATTGCTGCTGAAGTTCCTTTGGTTGAAACATCGGAAGGAATGTTGCAACTTCCAATGCTTAAAAGCATGAATGCTGGAACCTACATTGCTTTTTGGCGGGGTGAAGGTGGGCGTCCATTTATGATGGATCAGTTAAAACAGCAAGGCATGCATATTTTAAATTTTATTTTATATGAACGCCGTTGCCCTTTACTCACTCAGCAGAATCTTTCCAATATATTGCCTTTATTAGAACAACAACAACAGTATGCTATGGTGGTGAGCAGTGAAGCGAGTTGGCTAAACTGGATTAAGCTGATGCAAGGTCAAAATGCGATTATTGCAAAAGGACATTACTTTGTTTTGGGTGAACGCTTGTATCAAGTTGTTTCAGATTATAAGAAAAATCAATTCGCATGTTTTAATGTCACGCGATTACCTGATTTAAAGACAGATTCAATTTTGCAGCAGATTGTTGTTGTGCAAGGGAACACATGAAGAAAATTCTCATCTTATTACTCATTTTAAGTTTGCTCTGGATTATAAAATTAAGTTATGACGTATTTAATATCTCTGCACAACAAACAGAATTAAGCAGCAGTCTGCATCGTATTGAACAGAGCAATGCAAATTTAAATGACCAGCTTGTGGCCTTGCAGCGTCATGTAAATGTTGACGACGGGACAGTAGCGCAGGGTGCTCAAGCAGAGCATGATTTAAAAACCCTCGAAGCATCAACTATTGATCCCATTGTGGTGATTAAACAGCAGCTGGATTTGATTGAATTTATGCTGAAGCAGCAAAAATTGAATGAAGCCTTAGATAAATTAATCTATTTAGACCGAAGCCTGGAGCAATATGCTTTAGCACCCTCACTGAAGCAGAGTTTGCATCAGGTGATTGAAAAAGATCAGCAAATGATCCAACAGTTTGCAAGTGCCAGAGCTGCACAGCAGACCAAAGTAGATGGATTGATACACCAGCTAGACCAAGCCTTAACCCAGGAAATAAATACGCCGCAATTAAGTTCAGGCCAAGCACAAAATAAATATTTCTGGCAGCGCTGGCTAGTTGTTGAACCTGCAAAACAACCTGCTATTGCTTTAATGCAACGTCCATTGATTTTAAAAGAGGCGCAGCTCCGATTATTGTTGGCGCATCAGGCTCTACAGCAAGGACAATATTTAGAATATCAAGAATCGCTGACTGAAATTATCCAATTGTTAAATCAAATACCGGATGAGAAATCACGCCAGCTGATTCAGAATATCCAAAAAATAAAAGGATTTACTGTTGTTCCTACGCCAAGTTTAAATACGCGTGCATTATTGGGGTGATGGATCAATGAAACAGGTTTTACTTGCCTATGCTTTTATCAGCTTAATTGTTATCGCTGGACTGAGTATTTTAAGTTACGGTTATGGCGCGGGTTATGTTTATTTATATTGGCGTGAATGGCAAATTCAAACCAATATCTGGGTGATTTTTATTTTCCTGGCTTGCTTAAGCTTAATCATTCAACTGCTCTGGTTGGTAATTAAGCGCTATTTAACAAGAGAACAACGCAAGCTAGAAACTGTTTTTAATTTTAAAAATTTACATCCCTATGAACAATTGGCTGTGGTGTGGCTGTTAGAAGCAGCTCAAGACCAGCATGAATTTATTCAAGGGGTATTTTCCAAATCCGGTTTATTAAAAGGCATTATTGGTTCACGATTATATTGGATGCAGCAGCAATATCCACAAGCACTCGCCATATTAAATCAAAGCAATACCATGGCATTTGAATTGGCTGAAATACAACGAATTGAAATTTATCTGGCTCAAAATGATGGAGAACAAGCTTTAACCCATCTTGAGTTTTTAAATCAGCATGAACTTTCGCCGTGGTTAAGCGATGTAAAAACTGCCTATGATTTGCGTTTAACCGCATTATGGGGAAAGTTTGCCCTGCAATTTCCATGGATGTATTTGCGTTCAACTAAATATGGTCATTTGGGAACCGAAACCAAACAGGAATGGTTACAACAGTTATTGCTTAATTTTGATCAGGCGAATGTTGAGGATTTACAAAATTTACAACAACGTTATTTAGACTTGCAAGGTCAAATTTATAACCGAGATTATGAGATAAAAATTTTGTGGCTTAAGGTATTATCTCGAATGCCTGAAATGAGTCAGTCGCATGAAGACTTGGCATTACATTTGTTGGATGAGCGATTTAATCAAGACGTTTTTTATTTATGGTTCCAGCAGCAATTGTTGAAGCAAAATCCGGATTATGCAGGGGTTGAGCAACGAATTAATTATTGGGAAAATAAATATCCTTCTTTGCCGGTGTTTAGCTTTGCTAAATGGCATATATATGAGGCAACTGCACGTTATGCTGAAGCTGAGCAATTGCTTAAATTATATCCAGATAATGTGATGATGAATTATTTAAGAATTAAATCAACTTTGAAAGGTCAGGATGATTTAATTAAACAGTTAAATTTAATATTTGAAAATAATGCGAATTTTGTTGAAATAAAAATATGAGACTAAATAAATGTTAACCCTGTCAGATTATCCGGTTATTCATGAGCAGCCAGTCGCCTGGGGAGATATGGATGCTTTTGGGCATGTAAATAACGTGATGTATTATCGTTATATCGAAAGCGCCCGCATTCGTTATATGGATGAGCTGAATATTTTTCAACAAGATGTTTATACAGTGGTTGCGTCAAATCAGTGCAAATATATCCGTCCGGTATTTTATCCCGACCAGCTCAAAATTGGAGTGCGGGTTGAGGAACTTCGCAATAGTGCATTTCGTATGAGTTATTTATTATACAGTGAAGCACAACAAACTGTGGTTGCATTGGGTGAAGCAGTCATCGTTTGTGTAAATAAAGACTCAATGCTTAAAACTGAAATTCCTGAAATTATTCGTCAAAAAATCACTGAAATTGAATTAAACGTAAATCATTTGATTTAAAAATATTTAAAGCAGTTACTCTATAACTATTAAAGAAATGTACAATCTGTTTTAAAGATTGTGGTTATTTAAAAATTTATATTGAATGTTTTAGATAATAAAAATATTATGATCGAGTTTGAATAAATAAAATTAAAATCTGTTTAGGAGTTATTATGATGCCGGATATTAGTAATTTATCTGTTGAAGAGTTAAAACGTTTGCAAGTTGAAGCAGAAGCATTAATTGCTTCTAAAAAAGATCAAGCGGTTGAAGACGCTTATCAGCAAATTGTCGATATTGCAGATAATGTAGGTTTGTCGATTGAACAAATTTTGGAATTTGGCGCAACCAAACGTAAAAAAAGCACACGTAAATCTGTAGAGCCACGTTACCGTAGTAAACAGAATCCCTCTGATACCTGGACGGGTCGCGGTAAACAACCACGCTGGTTGGTTGCTGAACTTGAAAGCGGTGCGAAACTGGAAGACTTCCTGATCTGATTTTAAAATTCATGAGATGGTCATCTATTTAGATGAGACTAAAAAACCAAGCATATATGCTTGGTTTTTTTATATCTTTGAATTGGCGTTGTGGAAAAAGTGTGCATAATGTCTATAGAAAGATAATATCGTGGCTCAGGGAAGAATAATAGATATGTTGGTCGTGGTGGGATGATAAAGAAACCCAAATACATCACGTGGTGGATCTTTGCCATCATCGTTTTTTTTATTTTCGTCTTACTCCAAATTCCAGCGGCTTGGCTCATTTCAAAATTTTATAAAAATAACCAGGTCTTGCAAAATGTAAGCGGCAATATTTGGCAGGGGCAAGCAGATTGGCATAAAGGCAACCTAAGAGGGTCGTTGAGTTGGAAAACACGGCCATTGGATCTGTTTTTGCTGCGTTTAGGCGCGCATATCGAAGTCCATAGCGGGCATACCCAGCTTGATGCTATTGCAGGTTATGGCTTGGGCAAGAAAGTCATCATTCATGATTTAAATGGACAAATTGCACCTGAGACCTTAAAAAATATAGTGGATTGGCAGTGGCCTACAAATGCCATTCAATTACAGAATATCAATTTTAACTATAAAACAGAGCAGGGCTTTTCACAGGCAGATGGTCAATTACAGTGGGCAGGCGGCGAGCTGATTTATACCTATGCCCAGCGACAGGACCGGATGAATATGCCGTCATTGAAAGGAAAACTGTCAGATGAAAATAATAAGCTGATGTTTGACCTTCGTGACCAGCGTGATCAAAAGCTGATTGCTTTAGAACTGGATCCAGGCTTGATGCTGGATGTGCAATTGACCCAACGTTTATTGATGAATATTGCTTCCTATAACGGTAAGGCAGGTTTGGATACTTATGTCATTAGTTCGAGACAACCTTTGTTTAGAGGTGGTTTCTAATGAATGAATGGATCGAAAAAATTCAGCAATTAAACTGGAAGCAGGCAGACCGTGCTGCACCGATATTACTGGCACTGCTAATTTTATATTTATGCTGGAAGTTGGCGAGCATTTTTTGGTTGTTGATGGCTCCACCTCAAGTTATACAGTTAGAGCGGGTAGAATTGGGCTCACAACAACCGCAAGTTCCCAATATTTCTTCATTTGCCCTGTTTCAAGAAGCGGGCAAGACCGCTGCTGCGGACGAGAACTTAAATCTGGTCTTGCAAGGTGTGGTGATGGGTTCTGCAAGTCAATTTTCTTCTGCGGTGATCAAAGTCAATGATGTGGCAGATCGTTACCGTGTAGGGGAAAGTATTAATACCACCGCCTACCAGTTGGCCGAAGTGTATTGGGATCGAGTGGTCTTGCGCCAAAACAATGGTACGACTCGAGAGTTAGCGTTTAAAAGAATGGAAAATGGGCTGGATCAGGCGATTGTCCAGCCGGTAGTGACTACTCCAAACTCAAATTATCAATCGAATCAGGCAGTGCCGAGTCAGGAAAGTAGCGCTCTGGGGCAAGCCGTACAAAAAATTCAGGAAGACCGGGAACAATATTTAAAAGATATGGGGGTGAATGCAGCCGGTGGGGGTTATGAAGTCACTTCAAGAACGCCGGCAGCATTACGCAGCAAGCTGGGTTTACAACCGGGCGACCGGATTGTGTCTTTAAATGGACAGACTGTGGGACAGGGACAAAGCGATGCCCAGTTGCTGGAACAGGCGAGACGCGAAGGTCAAGTTAAATTGGAAATAAAGCGTGGTGATCAAGTGATGACCATACAACAAAATTTTTAAGTGATGCATTGTCACATTATAGGGTTAGGAAGCACGGAATTTTATGGCTTTATTTAATCATCATCGTTCAGTTTGGACCTTATTTGCAGCTGCACCACTTATTGCTATGGTGAGCACTGCAAGCCATGCTCAGACATGGAAAATCAATTTACGTGACGCTGATTTAACTGCATTTATTAATGAAGTGGCAGACATTACCGGGAAAAATTTTGCTGTAGACCCGCGTGTACGTGGCAATGTGACGGTCATTTCCAATAAACCCTTAAATAAAGCTGAAGTTTATGAGTTGTTTCTCGGGGTATTAAATGTCAATGGCGTGGTGGCGATTCCTTCGGGCAATACCATCAAACTGGTGCCGGATAGCAATGTCAAAAGCTCGGGCATTCCCTATGATGGCAAGCAGCGGGCTACGGGTGATCAAATCGTGACGCGGGTCATCTGGCTTGAAAATACCAATCCGAATGACTTGATTCCTGCAATTCGCCCTTTAATGCCGCAGTTTGCGCATTTATCCGCAGTCGCAGGAACCAATGCGCTGATTGTCTCAGACCGTGCCAATAATATTTATCAGCTTGAAACCATTATCCGGAATTTAGATGGTACAGGACAAAACGATATTGAGGCAGTGACCCTGCAATCGAGTCAAGCTGAAGAAATGATTGGTTTACTTGAATCAATGAGTTCTACTGGAGCAGCCAGAGATTTAAAAGGTTCGCGTATCCGCATCATTGCTGATACCCGTACCAACCGGATTGTGCTTAAAGGCGATACGGTGACGCGCAAGCGCATCCGTCAAATGATTGAAATGCTGGATGTGCCTGCGGCAGACCGTTTGGGTGGCTTAAAAGTCTTTCGTTTAAAATATGCCAGTGCGAAAAATCTGGCAGAAATTTTACAAGGCTTGGTGACTGGTCAGGCGGTTTCAAGTTCATCAAATTCCAACAGTTCATCATCAAACAGCAATAGCACGATGAATAATTTGGGTAATAGCAATTTGAATAATTCCACCAGCGGCTCATCTAACATTTCAACTCCAAGTATTAACCTGGGTGGTGGCTCGAACAGTAATAATCAAAACAGCATCACCAGTTTTAATGGCAATGGTGTCAGTATTATTGCCGATGACAGCCAGAATGCGTTGGTGGTGAAGGCTGATCCACAATTGATGCGTGAAATTGAATCGGCTATTCAGCAGCTGGATATCCGTCGTCAACAGGTGCTCATCGAAGCTGCCATTATTGAGGTTGAGGGGAATGATGCCGATCAACTGGGTGTGCAATGGGCGTTAGGTGACTTAAGTAGTGGCATTGGATTGATTAGTTTTGACAATGCAGGGACAAGTCTGGCCAGTCTGGCAGGTGGTTATTTAACGGGTGGTTCTGCCGGTTTGGGTGCAGCAGCAGCCGGATTAAAAGGTACTTCCTTAATTCTGGGCGATTATAAAGAAGGCAGTGATGGATCTCGTCGACTCTATGGTGCGCTGATTCAGGCACTGAAAAGTAGAACAAAATCCAATTTGCTTTCTACGCCCTCCATTGTGACCATGGATAATGAAGAAGCCTATATTGTAGTTGGTCAAAACGTACCCTTTGTCACAGGCTCTGTCGCCACCACTACAGCCGGTATTAATCCCTATACCACGGTTGAGCGTAAAGATGTCGGTGTGACTTTAAAAGTGGTGCCACATATTGGTGAAGGTGGCTCGGTTCGTCTGGAAGTTGAGCAGGAAGTTTCCGCAGTGCAAGACAAAGGTCAGGCACAGGATTTAGTCACCAGTAAACGTGCTATTAAAACCTCAATTTTGGCTGAGCACGGCCAGACCATTGTTTTAGGTGGGTTGATTTCGGATAACTCGATTCATGGTCGTCAGTCTGTACCGGGTTTGGGCGCTATTCCAGGGATAGGACGTTTATTTAGATCTGACGTTAAATCCAATGAAAAACGTAATTTACTGGTCTTTATCCACCCGACCATTGTGGGTGATGCTAAAGATGTGAAGCGCTTGTCTCAACAGCGTTATAGCCAGTTATATAGCTTGCAGCTGGCCATGGATCAGGATGGGACTTTCTCGAAATTACCGGAAAATGTAGATGATATTTATCAGCAACGTCTACCAGTGACCCCTTCGGCTCCAAAAGTACCGGATTATCAAACGGTGCCATCAGGGGGGCAAAAACAGTCTAATGCTGCTGTTGTCACTACGCCTGTGGCGATTGAGCCAGTCGTGCAAAGACAAATCGTTCCAGTTCCACAGTCTGAAGTTGAACGAACTAAAAATACCGTAACTACGACCACGATTCGATCAGGTTCTTAACAGAGGATGTAAAGAATTGCAGATTTGCCGTGATATGATGAAAAAAAATCGCAAAGAGAAGTGCATTTCATGACTTGGAAAATACAAGCAATTACCGGTGAATTGACGGGACAAGAAATTAGCATCGACCGTGATATGGTGGTCGGTCGTCATCAGAGCGCAGATATTGTATTGCAAGCCGGGGAAATCTCACGCAAGCATGCGGCTTTCTTGCTAAAAGACCAGGCCTTGTCGGTGCAGGATTTAAACTCATCTAACGGCACATTTGTAAATGATTTACAGATTGAACATGAAACCTTGTTGAAACAAGGCGATATTGTCCAGTTTGCCAGTCTGAAATTTTCCGTACTGGAACCAGCGCAAGAAGTAGAATTGCCGGCCGAAATTGAAAAAACAGTCGCAGCATTAAATCAGGATGAGACGGTAGCAGAAGCAGCACCTGTGAGTGAACAGCCTTCGGAAGCGGTTGCTGTTTCTGAAACGGCAGCAGCACAAGCTAAAGAAGCATCTAAAACAGTTGCTCAGCAAATGAATGATCAGGGCATGCCTGAGCTTAAAGAGCGTGATAGCAATGTTCAGGTCAGCCGTGATGGCATGCCGCAACAAGTGGCTGTACCGAAACCTGCACCGATTCCTGAAAGTGTGGACCTGAAGGCCGTTCCAGAGAAGCAGGAGCCAGCCGTGGTTGAAACCCCTGCATCTCGTGTAGAGCAAGTTAAAGAAGAGCAAAAAAATGCATCGGTTGGCTTAATGACCATTATTGCATTGATTATCCTTGCAATCATCGCATGGTTATTCTTTAAATAAGGCTGTGCTCGACATACAATTAAGGCATGCAATCGCATGCCTTAATCATTTGGGTTACTGTGGTTGGATGAGATAAATTTTGAGAGGAACAAGATGTCTGTAGCAAAATTGGCAAGTCGTGAGCTTATTTTATTTGACTTGGATGGCACACTGGTGGATTCCGCATCTGATTTATATCGCGCCATGAACATGAGTCTGAATGTTTTGCAATTACCCAAAGTGACTGAAGAACAGGTTCGGACCTGGGTGGGCAAGGGCACCTCACTTTTTTGTCATAGCACTTTGCAGTATTTAACCGGACAAGTTGATCCTGCTCAACATCAGCATTTATTAGAGACTTTTTTAGAAATTTATAATGCCGAGCCTTGTGTAGATACCCAGCCTTTTACCGGGGTGGTGGATTTCTTGGACTGGGGTTTAAGTCATAATAAGCGAATGATCTGTGTGACCAACAAGCCAGAACAACCTGCGCGCATGATTGTGGAAGCTTTGGGCTTAAGCAAATATTTTGTCGATGTCATTGGTGGTGACCGCTTTGAAGAACGTAAACCGCATCCACGACAGTTACTGTTTTGTGTTGACGAATATGCGGTCACTGCGGCAGAAACTTTAATGATTGGTGACTCGAGCAATGATGTAGAGGCCGCACGACGTGCAGGAGTGGATTGTATTGTGGTTAGCTATGGCTATAATCATGGAGAAGATATTCAGGATTGCCAGCCACAGCAAGTGGTCGATGATTTAACAGAATTACTCGTGTAAGAATTTAAAAGTAAGGATATTGGAATGAGAAATTGTATGGTTTTTCGATGGCGACACTAAGTCAGATCACACCAAAACGAACTTAAACCCGCCCATATCGAAAACATAGAGAATACTCATGACCACTCAAATTCAGTTCGACAGCTTAAAGTCTGACGGTTATAACCTGATTCCAGTTTACCGCCAACGTCTGGCCGATACCGAAACACCACTTTCAGTATTTGCGCGTCTTAAGGATCACAGCCAGGCCTATTTGTTTGAATCGGTTGAAGGTGGTGAAAACTGGGCACGTTATTCCATTATTGGTTTGGGTGAATCTACGGTTTTTTCATGCAATGAAAGTGTTTTAACCATCCAGCAAGCCGACGGTTCCATTGCAACCCAAGCCTGTAGCGATCCATTTCAGTATATCCGTGATTTTCAAGCCCAGTTCCATGTGCCAACGCAAAAAGACTTGCCAGCCTTGCCGAGCTTTACCGGTGGCTTGGTGGGTTACTTTGGTTATGATGCGGTGCGTTATATTGAACCGCGTTTAACCAATGTTCCAGCAGCCGATCCAGTCGGATTGCCTGATATCTGGATGATGCTGTCTAAAACAGTAATCGTGTTTGACAACTTGAAAGATACTTTATTCTTGATTGTGCATGCAGATGTTAATGATCCAGAGGCCTATATCAAGGCACAACAACAATTAGATGACTTGGAAGCTGTGCTCGCTCAACCGATCAGCCTGCAAGCAAAAAAACATACGGCACCACATTTTGAATCGCTTACAGGCAAAGAAAAGTATCTTGAGTCGATTGAAACAGTAAAAGAATACATCCGTGCAGGCGATGTGATGCAGGTGGTACCGGGGCACCGTATGGTGTCCGATTTCGATGGCGAGCCATTACAGGTTTATCGCGCGCTACGTCATCTCAATCCATCGCCATACTTATTCTTGGTTCAAGGTCAAACTTTAGAGAATAAAAAACCGTTTCATATTGTCGGCTCTTCTCCTGAAATTCTGTCCCGTCTGGAAAATGGCATAGCAACCGTTCGTCCACTGGCAGGGACACGTCCGCGTGGCAAGACCAAAGAAGAAGATCTGGCCTTAGAAAAAGACCTGTTGTCTGATGAAAAAGAGATTGCTGAACATTTAATGCTGATTGACTTGGGTCGAAATGATGTCGGACGGGTGTCAAAAATTGGCAAAGTGCAGGTGACTGATCAAATGGTGATCGAGCGTTATTCGCACGTGATGCACATTGTCTCGAATGTACAGGGCGAAGTTCGCGATGATGTCGATGCCTTGGATGTGTTTAAAGCCACTTTCCCGGCCGGAACACTGTCTGGTGCACCAAAAATCCGTGCCATGGAAATTATTGACCAAGTCGAGCCGGTAAAACGCGGTGTATTTGGTGGTGCGGTGGGTTATTTAGGCTGGCATGGCGAAATGGACATGTCGATTGCCATTCGAACCTGTGTCATTCGTGAAAATAAGGTCTATGTACAGGCAGGGGCAGGGGTGGTGGTAGACTCAAATCCTGAATCTGAATGGAATGAAACCCAGATAAAAGCTCGCGCAGTGATCAAAGCGGTTGAATTATCATCAAATGGATTAATTTTATGAGTTTTTGAGCTTTTTTTTAAAAAAAACACTTGCAAGGTTTCTGGGTTTTGCTAAACTGCACACCGTTCCAATACGAAACGTACGAAACACTAAGAAACGCCGGCATAGCTCAGTTGGTAGAGCAACTGACTTGTAATCAGTAGGTCCACAGTTCGAATCCGTGTGCCGGCACCATCTTGGAAGTTTCAAGAAGTGAAGTAACAAGAACGACACTGATGTAAGTGTAAAATGGTGAGGTTCCCGAGCGGTCAAAGGGGGCGGACTGTAACTCCGCTACGAAAGTATTTTAAGACTTCAAAAAGTGGATTGTACCAACATCGTGCGGGAGTAGCTCAGTTGGTAGAGCGGCAGCCTTCCAAGCTGCATGTCGCGAGTTCGACCCTCGTCTCCCGCTCCATATTGAAGTACTTATTATGCTCTTATAGCTCAGTGGTAGAGCACTCCCTTGGTAAGGGAGAGGTCTCCAGTTCAAATCTGGATAAGAGCTCCAGATATACAGTTTAGTGACTAGTTCACAAATTTTTAAAAAGCAGGCTTATTAGTCTGCTTTTCAAGTATTGGGTGTTTAGTTTTTTAGGCGACCTGTCGAAGCTGAGTTGTTTAAGACCGTGTTCGACGTAAACGAGGAAGATCATCATGGCTAAGGCTAAGTTTGAACGTAATAAGCCACACGTAAACGTGGGTACAATTGGTCACGTCGACCATGGTAAAACAACTTTAACTGCTGCAATTGCAACAATCTGTGCAAAAACTTACGGCGGTGAAGCGAAAGATTACGCAGCAATTGACTCTGCACCAGAAGAAAAAGCACGTGGTATTACCATTAATACTTCACACGTAGAATACGATTCTCCGATTCGTCACTACGCACACGTAGACTGTCCAGGTCACGCCGATTATGTTAAAAACATGATCACTGGTGCTGCTCAAATGGACGGCGCGATCCTTGTAT
>NZ_JBRATK010000015.1:0-70500 GCF_052712855.1 Acinetobacter sp. F16 | reverse complement strand
ATTATTCAGCATTGTACGAGGCATAGCGAGAGTAAAATTGGGTTTGGCGATTTAATTTTACTACCTCGCTATTTTTTTAAGCAACAAATGTCAACAGACCCTATTCTAAATTTAAAAAAGTCATCGGAATTGAATTATTTTAATATTGATCATATAGAGCAATCTAAATTTTTAGAGATTATTTATATGAATATTTTTGCTTTCGCAAAATGATTGTGCGCCCTGCGCGAATAGAACTTTTCTGTAAAGTCCTTGTAATTAATGGCTATTTACTTTCATGTTTTGTATTTGTATCCCTATTTATATCCTTATTTCTTTAAGTACTTTGTATTGGTGAAATGCCATTAGGGACATGGGTTCGAATTCTAAACAGGGATTCGAACCCATGTTGGTCTACTGCTTATTAGAAGTAGAGAACTGGATCCGTTGTATTTTGCCCTCTTGAACAAGTTTCGACATTAAGTTTAAATCATAAGAGTTTTGAGATTTTTATTTGGGGTGAAAGTGTTCTGTGGAATTCAAAAAAATTAAACTTATTAGAAATTATAAAAAAGAACATCCTTTTGTCTTTTACTTTCTAGTGATCTATTTAGGCGGAATATTAATCTATATATTCATTTTCGTGGGATTCTTTGCTGACTACGCTAGTCCTTTAGAATTTAATGAAGTTGGAGATTTTTTAGCAGGTATCTTTTCTCCAATTGCCTTTTTATTTTTATATTTAGGTTACAGACAGAATAGCGAAGCTTTAAAGTTACAGGCCAAAGAGCTTGGGTTAAGTAATAAGACTCTGCAGGCTCAAGTTACAGAGCTTAAAAGCAGTGTTGAACAGCAAAAAGAATTAGTGAGAACCTCTAAAGAAGAATTTGATTTTACAGTTGAACAGTTTTCATCGCAGAAGCAAAAAGAGACAGTATTAAGACAACCTTTTCTTCACCTTAATCGTACTTCAATTTACCGAGACGTAAATAAGCCTTATGACCCTGATCGAATACTGAATCAGTTAGAGGATCATGAGTTTGATGTACTTCGAGTTGAAATCAATTTGTTGAATAGTCGTGCTATAGCAAGAGATGTGAGGTTGAGTGTTTCAAGAAACACGAAAGGAATATTTTTTTGTAAAACATTTAATGTTTTTTCGACAAATTCTATGGAAAATTTAATATTCCATCTAGATTATCCAAGTATTTTTGATGAAGAAAATAAGGTGCAGTTAGAGCTGCTTCTTATTTATCTTGATGAATTAGATAACCAGATGGAACAGCGATATTTTTTTGAAATCCGACGGAATAGTACTACGTGGGATTTTTCGAAAAGTTTTTATCTTTTTAGTAAATCCTACTAACCACTTAGCTTTTCATTTGGAATCGTTCCAAGTACAAAATAATATTAAAAAAGCCCTCCAATAGAGGGCCTTATTTTATTTGGGTTGGGATGGTCTTGGTTTTGGTGGTGTGAATTGAGGAGTTGGACCAGTAGGTGCAACGTGCCCCTTAATAATACTTTCATTTAAAGGACTTTTATTGGAAGAGTTATTACTATTTTGGTTTGTCATGTTATTCCTGAAGCTAAAGATTTAAAATTTATGTGTTTAATTTCATTTGTTAAAATGATTATACCTAAGTCATCGTCATCATTAATAAAATTTTCCCCCTCCTTATCCAAGTAATAATATTTTTGTAAATATATTTGAGGTGGATCTGGATAACCCGTTGCGTGACCAAATACGCCGTGTATTCTGCTTCCATCAAGAAGTTCAATTTCAGCCCATAGCCATTTTTTATCAATATTATGCTTTTTAAAGAAGTATTCCCATGGACTCCGTTCTAGTGTTTTTCCATTCTTATTTTTTAAATGCCACCAATTAACAACTTTTATCCATGCTATGCAAAGACAACATGGCAATAAAAGTAGAACAATTAATCCTAAAAGTAGAAGTTGCCAAAAGTTTAGATCATAGTGGATTAAAAGATATAGTAATGGCAAGCCACAAACTGCATAATTTAGACAACTCAAGAAGACTGCATTCATGATTTCATCAGGTAAATCATTTTTAGGTCTGCCGTAAAATCCTTCGTATGTTTTTAGGGCAACAATACCAGGTATGACAAAAAATATGAAAAGGATTAATTTATTTTGATCTAATAATTCCATAATGTTCTATACGTAAAATTAAAGTTAGCTATTCATTAAGCTGTTGATTTAAATCATTCTTTAAAGGTTTTATTCAAAGCTTGTTGCACAGCATCTACACGTGTTTTACAGGCTTTATATGCTGTCATAGATTCTTCGACGATCTTCATCAAATTATCAATATCAGGTTCTTCTTGCGACTCAAGCAATTCAGCATTCTTCTTAAGAACGTCATAGCCTTCTTTAAATGTTAATTCTTTTTTAGTCATTGCTGAGTACCTGGGTCACGTTGGCTTCGATGGTACCATCCTGTAATTCTACCTGGATGCTGTCACCTGAAATTTGTTGAATTGAGCGAATGGCTTTACCCTGGCTACGGACGATACCGTAACCCTTGGCCATCACATTTCGTGGATTCTGTAATAGGGTTTCACGCATCAACGACTCAACCTGATTTGATGCTAATTTGATTTGCTGTTGCGCTAAGTACTGCAGGGTACCTTTCATCAAGTCCAGGCTTTTATTGGCTTCATTGATCTGTCCATGAGCAAGAGTCTTGATCACTCTCATGTATTGATCATTTTGACCTTGATACGCCGTGATTTGATGCTGAGATAAAAGCTTAATCTTCTGTAGGGCATCCAGTACTTCCTGAGTGCGTTCAACAATCAGATTACGAATACCACCAATGACTTTACTTGGCGTATCAAAGGAACGGTGAGCCACTTCATCTAGAATGGTTCGGTCTTTTTCATGGCCAATACCTACCCAGATCGGAACTGAACGTTTGCAGAGTAGGGCAGCTAAGTCGTAGTCATTTAAATAAGCCAAATCATTTACTGCACCACCACCGCGAATAATCACGATTAGATCGGGAGCTGAATCAAAATCTTTAGCCCACTGACGTAAACCATCACCCAATGATCCAATGATTGACACTGCAGCTGTATTCCCTTGAAAGGTCGCGGTGTGATAAACGAAATGACAGACACCAGCTTTATCTAAAGCATCTGCATCTTTTTTGAAGTCACCAAGACCAGCTGCATTTTCAGGCGCAATTACCAGGACATTTTTAATATCAAAAGGGGTAGAGAGTAACTTATTTTTATTGGCCAGGCCCTCAGAAGTTAAGCGCTCTAATATCTGTTGATAACGCCGTGCAATGTCACCTAACGTATAGCTCGAATCGATATCTTCTACATTGACAGAAAAACCGTATTGAGGACTGAAAGTAGCTTTAACTTTAATAAGCACATTTAGATCTTTAGATAGCTCAATCCCGCTTTCACGCTCAAACTTTAATACCATTTTTGCTGCAGCAGATTTCCAGATCGTCGCTTTGCAACTGGCAATCACTTTATCGGTATCTTCTTCTTTTTCAGCGAGCTCTAAATAGTAATGGCCACCTTTAATACTGAGGTTTCGGATTTCAGCTTTCACCCATACAGGTTCATCAAAAGCTATACGGATAACTTCTTGGACCGTTGCAAGGTATTCACTTAGGGAGAGCTGGGTATCAAGCATAATGTAGCTAATTTATATGATTGAGAAAAATACTAAAGCTCAGGCTGCATTTAGGCAATGCCAATCTGAATAGCAAGTAGTAATTATTCAACACTGAATATTGTCTTTTTTCTTATAGTAATCCAATGCTATGTCCAAATCCTTTATCAATTTACCTTCCGTGTATTCACCTGGTGATAGCTTCATTAACGATGGCATGTAATTGGCCTTGTATTCAGCTGGATAGTTCTTACAGATGATCTGAACTCTTTCCGCATGCGGAGTTTCAACACTATCCAGTTTGTCTAAATAAGTGTTAATGATTGCATCTGACTTTTCAAATTGTGCTTTTACTACAGGATCGGTTGCTTCCGTAGATACTGGTTGTTCTGGTTCCTTCTGGCATCCAGTGATAGTCAGAGCTAAGAGTAAGGTAAAGAATATTATTATTTTCATGATTAGGTCTTGTTGTTATTGGTGTGAGAATTATAAGCGGAAATTAGTAAAAGATAACCCCACAAAAGTAGGGCTAAATTCTACTATCCGCTTAATTGCATCTAATACCTATTTTTTTCTTTGTGGTAGTCCAACATATCTCAAGATCATTAAGTTAGTGAATAAATTAATTAGGCTGAAGTATGTAGTCATCAAAGTAGATGATGTTAGCGTTGTTTATTTTTTTATCAAATGAGTTAAGGTTTTCAAAACTTGTAGTGAAAATTGCTTGACCTTGATCAGCAAAAATTTCTGAGGTATGTTCAATTAAATCAAACAAGCTCTGTGTACGAGCTTCATGTTGTCGAGGTTCATCAAAAACTACAAATCCACCATGATTAATTTCCATTTCGTTATCCACACCTAACTCCAATAGTGCTAATGTATATGCCCAAATGGTTCTTATATAATCACTTGCTGATGTCTCAGCTATAATGTCATATCCATTTTGCTCAGGGCGAAGAGTTGATCTAGAAATTGTTATTTCATCAACAGATGATTCTGAAAAACCGAATAAATCTAAATTGTTTTTCATAATTTCTTCTAATTTTTTTATTATTTCTGTTGAATTTGATGACTCCATTTTTTGTTTTAAAATAGTGTATGCCGCGTTAGTAGTATTCCACTTGGTTTGTATTTTTTTAAGATTGTTTTCATAAGATTTGATCTTATCTGTAAATTGATCAATCTTCTCAATTTTATTTTCGAGATCAATTTTTTTTCTAATATTATGATGAACATTACCGAATAGCTCAGAATAATCTGCTTCAAGTCTATTAAATTTAGACTCTTCTTCTTTTAAAATAATATTTTTTTTATGTATTTTGTTGTGGAGTTCAGAAATTTGAGAAGCGTGTTTTGAAATAATATTATTCATAAAGGTATACTGATCTTTAATGAAGATAATATTTTGTTCTAATGTCATAGGGGGAGTTTTAGATTTTTTATGAGAAATATGTAAGAAGTCGGAGAGTTGATTGTGGCAAATAGGGCATTCATCTAAAGTAACACCTATATTATGTTTTGCACCAAGTCTAGTAAGCAATTCTAGCTGTTTATATTTTTCTAAATCACTATTTAAAACTTCTGATTTATTTTTGGATTCATGTAAAACAATTTTTAATTGATCTTTTTTATTTTCTAATACATTAATATCATCTATTAGGCTTCTTAAGATACCTCTTTGTGTGGAGATTTCAGCTTCGAACTCAACATTAGAGTCTTCTGTTAGAATATGTGATAATTCGTTCTCTAAAGATATTTTTGCATCTTTTAATAAGATATTTGCATTTATACCAATCATATAATAACTAATGGGAAAGTTTTGATTTATTATGGAATCAATTTTTGAATAGCTGAAATTAAGTGTATCACAAAGTGATTCAATAGATTTAATGTTAAAATTCCATTGTTCTTCAATGTTATCTAATAAACTTTTATATTCATTCAGTTTATTTTCATTTTCAAAATTTGAAATATTTAATACATACTCTAAAGCAGTTTTTTTAACATTTCTAATTCCATAGTTTACGGGAACATTAGCTTGAATTTCTGACCATCCTCGCTTTTGTTCGATAAAAAAAAGCGGAAAAATAGCTTCTAAGTAAAGTTTAATAGTTGAGCCTGTTAGATTTGGTACTAAAGGTAATTTCCAATCCATAAATAACTCTAACCAATTGTGGAAACCCAATTCAGATTTGGCTGAGCCTAAAGTTCCTGAAGACTTCAGAAAGTAATCTTGAAAATTACCATTTTCTTCAACAGTAATTATATTGTTAGGGTCTTTGATTAATCGAGTTAATTTTGCAACCTCGCCAAAACTGTTTTTTAATTCTAGTGTGACATGTGAGGCTGATACATTATAGATTTTATTACTTTTTTTATTTTCATTGATAACATCATAAAGAGACTTGGGAAAAGGTTTTTTCTTTAATGGCCCTAAAATAGATTCTAAACCAAGTGCATAAGCTATAGCATTTACACATGTCGATTTACCAGAAGTATTATCAGCTCTAATAACATTTAGACCTTTGGAAAAGGGAATCCTAGCTCTGAAAGTTTTATTTTGAAAGGTATTAACTACAATTGATAACTCAATTAATTCTAGAGCTAACATATTATTTTTTCCCCATTATTTGATCTATTTTTACATTCGTAAAAGCTAATGAATTTTGGTTGATGAAATTTAATTCATTGGAGAATATTGAGTTTTCAACAATAAAATTGAAAAATAAGTCACCATTTTTAGTGGTAATTATTTTCTCTTCATCAAATTTTATTAATTCCTTGTTGAATGCTAATTCAATTGCAATATAATTGGCTTGATCTGAAGTAATAAATGGAGCAGTTTGGTTATTATTATTTAAAAATAGTTTAAATTTTTCCCAGTCATGGCTGCGAATTAACATCCATAACAACACATTTAACTTTTTTAGATCTATTGTCTTTTTAAGAGTATTCATTCTTTTTACTATTAAAACTACTAAACCAATTCTCCATAATGGACGCATCTCCACAGGGATGGGGTATGGTTTATTATTTATAGTAACTTTAATAGATTTATTATTCATCATAAAAATCCATATTGCATTCTGCAATCCACTTGGAAATCAGTCCATATGGTAACTCATCTCTATTATATTTAGAAATTATTGTGCCAAATAAACTATTAATTTGAATTTCATTTTGAGTTTTTACTGCTTGGATAAACTTATTGTCAGGCTCAATTTCTTCAATCTCGATCATGTCTTGCATTTTTGATAATAGCGTACGACCACATTCTTCAATTTCCTGATAAGTGTCAGGGAATGTAAAACGTAACTCCTCTAAATATGTTGTTATATTTAAATACTTTGATGTCATATTTTTAGAAAAAATTTCAGGTTTTTTAGATATATAATTTGACTTTCGCTTAATGTTTTTTTCAAAAGTACTATCTTTGAAATCTGATAGTATATTTTCATTAATTTCTTTTGTATTTATATGAATTAATTCATCAGAATATTTTAAAGCAAAATTTTTTGATGAAGGATAGCTTTCGGCTGTTTCAATCTTAACAGTAAAATTATCATTATCAATGAACGCTATATTTTCTTTAATTATCTCTCTTTTTTTTGTGTTGCAATATGTGATTAAATCTTTAGTTTTATTGTTTGGAATAAGTAATACCCATTGTTTAATAACAATATCATCTAAAAAATCATGAATTTGATTTTCATAGGTCTTCAGTTTTTTTAGATCAGTTCTTATTTTAGTTTGTACATGTTTTTTATACTCACTCATCGAGTATTTTGGGTCTGGAAAATAGCACTGAAAAATACTTCCATCACGTGTAAAGAATTCCAGCCCACAATCACCTCGATCTGTAGCAGGGACAGAAGTGAAATAGGGTTGAGTATAATGATGCCTCATCATTCTCTCACAGAAAATTTCCCATTTAATACCATCATAATTAAAAAAAATATCACTCATTTAAGCTTACTCATTATTATTAATACACCCCAACAACTTAAGATGAATTGCAGCAGGACAATAGTTTAAATTCACCCAAAAAGCTGAATTCTCTTGAATTCCTTATTGCTTTCTATGTTGTTTCTATAAAATTTATCCTTGTCAGGTGCATCAATAAATGCCGCAAATGTACCTGTTTCAAGAAGCCTGTATATGAATTTTTCACCAGTCTTAAGCTCAACTGTTAATAAGAGCCATTGATAAAGCATCCGGCTGATCTTTTTGGAATTGATTTCAATTGTTTGCATTCATAACACCACAGCATCTAGATCAACGGTGACTTACTTTTTAAACATCTTGGTATAATCCAATAATTTACAACCACTCATATCTTTATCGAGCTTATAGCTAAATTAAATATCTAGGCTAAAATTATTTGATTAAAGCTTTTTTAGATGATTTATCTCATTCTTCAAGCCTGAACAGGTAGTAGCTTTATTTCCCACTGATCGCCAAAGCGCTTATTTAGGTATTGTGAAATAGCCTCTTTACGAACTTCATACTGAGTAGTTTTATAAAGGACTGCATTTTTACCGGTAGATACCGCATAAAGAGTAAGGCCATCCATAGCATCATTTGCGGTTGTCACATTAGTAAGGAATATATGTGCCTTACCATTCTTAATGAGGCTATTGATATCTTTTAGTTTAGGGGCAATTTCTTCTGGAATAATAATTTCCACAATATGGTAGCGGTCTTTAGAAACTGGTTGGATTATGTAATCAATGCCTCTGGTCATACCACCACTGAAACTTTGAGCTGTTTCATCTGCAGATTCCATATTATCAAAGAGTCCTATATCAATCGCTTCTTGCTGTGACTTTGTAGTAGTAAGCCAACCGTCATCATCAGGAATGATGTAGCAATTTTCTGATATCAATTTGATGATGTATGACATAAGAACCCCCAAAAAAATAAAAGAAAAAATTTATAAATTATGAGAGTTATAACTTTTATTTGGTGCTTTTCCAACAACTATATTTTGCTATGTTAGTTTAAAAGTTATTTTCTTCACCAATTTTAATTTAGCCCCAAAAATAATGCTAAGAGTTCATAGCATCGTAGTCATGGCGATGTAGGGCGTATTGTTAATCTAGATAGATTGCAAAATCTTCGAGTCGTACCATCCATGGAGCTTTTGCTGATTTTTCAATTTTAAATGCTGGAAAAGGTAGTTCATGAAAATTAGCTTTCTTACGTGCGGTTTTCACATCCATATGCGTAAAGAAGTCTTGAACAATAGTATCTAGATGCACTACGGGTGAGACATATCGCATACATAACATTGTATAATTATTAAGCTTCGGGGCCTGTTTATTCATTTGTTAGTTTTTCCTTTTCCGCCCAGGTTTATATTCAATTTTATTTTTTAAAAAAGGCACCCCAATATTCGGATTATAAAGATTCTTCCCAGGAATGCCGATATTAAATAATTCTAATTGCCTAGAAAGGGTATCTCTTGACATCGGAAAGCCTTTAGTAAGCCAGGTTACATCTACCAGATCAGGATATTACTCTTTTTCTAAGGCAACTACTGTGGTGCCGTAAATTTTATCTCCCAAACATATTTTAGGAAGAGTGTCGCTTTCTACTGTGATGATGTATTTGTGCTTAAACATAATTGAGGCTACTCAAGTCTATCTTTAAACTTTTCCACTTCTTTTTTTACCACTGACTCATACCAAAAAACATCTTTTTCCGTAATTCTAACCGGTTCAGGAATATAGCCTTTCTTTAGCAGTCTATAAAACTTGGTTCGACCCACAGCAAGAAGGTCCATAAATTCTTTTGCTCGAACTCGTCTATCAATATTCATAGGTATCCAGAAGTTAGTTTTTATTCTAAATAGATTTACCTCTGTAACATGCGAGGAGCAATAAAAATGATCGAGATAATATTACGAAAATTAAATCTGAAAGGAAGTGTCATATAGAGCTGTTACATATTTTTTAACTTCTATCATTGCTGAAAAATCCCTATGCCTACTAATAAGCATAGGGGGCTTTTTCAATTCCAAAATACACAAATTTATTCGTTATTTTTACATTGATAAATCACTAGTCTTATGTGCTGAAAATGTAATATTTTGCCAATCATTGTCGATTCAAACATACTAAAAAATATGCTTGACAATTTGCTTCATGGGGTTAATTTGCGAAACAGCAAAAACAACCCTAAAACAGCTATAAAAAATAGAAAAAAACATACATAAGTATTTGTTTTTTATTGTTAAATTTTGATTTAGGGTTAATTGGTGATTTGTAGATTCAGTATGGGTTTATTTTAGGTGTTTTTTTTGGTAGTTTTTGCCAATAAATATTAATAATTTCTACTTTGTTTAATAAGATTTTTATTGTGTTGTATTTGCTAAGTTTTTGCTATTTCTTAAAGTTTAATTCGGGGATCTAGCGTATTTATAAATACGGCGTTCTTATTTGAGGCTACTATGGCAAAAGAGGCTAGCTATGCCGAACTTATAACTAGGTTTAGCTATCTAATTACATAGCAGGAATCTAAGTAATAAAGAATCCTCCAGTGACGGAGGCTGTTGTTTATTTCTATTGGGTGAATTGATTGCTATCATAAAGATTAAAAGTCTTACTCAGAAGCTATCACAGCAACTTCAGCACATCTTCCCTGATTTCTCTTATTCTGTTGGTTTATGTATGTGTGTTTTTTTAAGTGGACATAGTGGACAAGGTGGACATAAGTAATTATCTATATGTTTTTAAATAATTAACTTAGCCCACCTGCATATAAACCTGCATAGAAAAAAAGTGGACATAAAAAACAGATGAAGTGGACAGGGTATTTTTACCTTGAGTCGTGTCCACCTGATGTCCACCTATTAAAATAGATATATTTATATAAAGTGGACATAAGAATATTTATATATAACAGTGTATTAACTACAAGAAATATCTATATGTCCACCTTGTCCACTACGTCCACATGATAAAATATATTTTCAGATATCAATATCTGTGTTCTGCATGGAATCAATACTAAAGTGCATCATTCGGGGGCGTGTACCATCGGGTAGGGTATTACTAGACCTCTTCACGTACAGCTTTTTATCTCCTTCAATGAACTCCTTTATCCATCCATTTTTAATCAATACCTTTTTGACGTTCGCTTCATTCATACCGATAGATATTTCCTTTTTAAACATAGTTGCGGAAACAAGGTAAACCTTATCTATAGGGTCGTAGTAGCCGACACGATTGTGGATACGTTGCCGGATGACTTCACCGTCTGCCTGTCTAATTACAGTTAAGTCTTCGAAGCGGCTCGCTCCATTGGATTCAAAGAAAGCCTTGATATGCTCTAGAATCTTTGTTTCTTCCATGTTCTCGCCGTTGCCTAGACTACTAAGCCAAGTATTAAAACACTGCGCTATAGCCTCAAATGTGCGTCCTTGCTGCCAACCTGTAATGCCTGCCAATGTTGCTAACTCTCCAGCAGTTGCGACCAAGGCAAAACGGCGTAAAACACGGTTAGCCTGTCCGTTTTTCGTCTGGGTGTGCTGCTCAATAAAGCTATCTAATAGCTCTTGGCCTTTTTGCATCACAGCATCTTTGTTCTTAGTCAGAAACTCCAGCCATTTGATACCAGCATGACCATAATGCTGTGATGCCAATTCATTAATGCGGTTACCAATGTCCTGTGGTGCTGTACCATAGTTAATACAATCAAATACGCCGTAGCCTTTACCTGCATCACTTGGAATATGGGCAAAACGAAGTAAAAGACCGGCATCTAATTCGATATTGCCACGGCGCAAATGCTCCTCAAGTGTTACTTCGCCGGTAGAGGTATACATAATGCTAAATTGCTTAGCATCTCGGTTTTTACCTGATTTGGTACTTCGTGCTTTACCTTGTCCACCTGTCAGCATATAGACAATATCCGATACTGCTTTCGGTACAGCTTGGCGTAGTTCATCCAGATTTAAAAAACTGTCATTTCTTAACTCGGCTTCATTTTCTAAAGCATTGTCCGTAGTCCGCCATGATTTGGATATATGCTTAGGATTCCCCCACACACTGCAGGCTGCCTTGGTAATGGTACTCTTACCATCGGTCGATGAACCATAGATATGAAAGCCGCCGCTTTCCACCCCTAAGGGCAAAACCAATTGCCCGGAAAAGGCGCATGCGAATGCCAATACACCTAAAGCATGCGGTTCAATCAGCCGGCTAAGTTCCTGCCATTCCTCAAAGGTGCCGGATACGGTATAAGGGCTTTTGTTGTCACTGTGAAAAAGTAATTCCTCATCTTCACTGTTGCCATAGGTTTTATTGGGTGTGGCAAAGCAGTAGCCATGCCATCCGGCACGGTCTACACAGCGGAAACGTTGTTCTATCGGGTAGTCCTGAATGTAGTTGATGAATACATTTTTCTTATACGCCTGGCGCGGTGGCATCAAGCCATGATTGGCAATAATTTTTAAGGCTTCCTGCGCTTCACCCATAAAATGCTCATAGGGAATTAGTAGCCGGTGTAAGGTATTGTCCTTGTCATGAAACTGGATAACACGTTTCCAGTTGTCATTATTCAGGCTTCGCGCTTCGCCCAATATAATGGCTGAATGGCAGATAAAAGTTCGGGTCTGTTTAAGCTGTCCATCCTCATCTCTTTTTTCTTTAATCAGATATAGGCCAGCGTCCATGATATGCAGAAATGCGCCTTCATCCATTTTGAATGGCTTGGCCAAATGGCCTTTGGGTAATAGCTTATTTGCAGGCAATTGCTCAATCGCCAGCTGAATAAAAGCTTTAACTTCTTCTACATCATCATCCTTATACAGCTCAGTCAGGAATGAACTTCCGCCGTATTCTGTATATTGGTTCAGTAATCTAACCGCAGTATTTTTTTCTAAGCTTTGGAATGATTCAAGCTGGATATGCTCAGGACGGACCGGCATATATAACTGTGTATAACCTTCCTTTGATAATTGGTTAATCACAAACTGGATCTGCTCAAAATCAAACGGCTTGAGTTCTGTTAGATGAGCATTACATAGATTTGGTAATATGACCAAAGCCACGGCGTAACCTGTTTGGGCTACCTTGAAAAATGCCTCTAGGCTGTGTGTGATGATAACAGGCTTGTCATGCTGAAAACCTCCATACCTTGCAAAACCTTTAGCCAATCCATCAGGCATGACAGATACAAGGCGGTTGTCTTGCATGACAGCGCATTGAACAAGCTCCATTTGCCCATCATAGATAGGCATAATCAAAGGCTGCTCATAAGTAACACCGTTTATATCCACACTGCCATCATCAACATAGATCGGCTGCTCAGGGCTGCCAAAACGCTGTATTAATTCATGTGATGAATAAGCATCATTAAACGATACAAGCTGTGTGCATTCGTTTAAAATGGCTTTGGGTGTTATTAGTTCTTCTTTGGGGTGGTCATAGTCAGGCATTGTGACTACCCCGCATTATTATTTAAGAAAGAAATACGCTCACTATGTTTCTTTTGCCATTTAGCCCAGAACACGCAAGAAACGTCCTCCATTGCCTGGTCAATATGCAAAGTCCCTGTAATAAAATCAAAACTACAATCAGGGTATTTTAATTGAGCTTCTTTCTTAAACTGGTTAGCTTCCTCAATAGAGTAAAAGGGAATATTCCAGTTTCCTAGAGGATAGACAATATCACTATCTGCAAGTCCAACGGCGATATAAAAGCAATAGCGTTTGTTATCTGCCATTACATTAATCCATGCTTGGATTCTTTTTTTTAATTGATATTTAGGAGTAATTTGATTAGGCATGAGTATGCATTCCGTTTGAATTTAAAGGAGCTTTGCCAATCACGACCAAATGAGGGTGGCAAAGCTGAAAAGGGTTGGTCGACAGGCTCAAACGGATACCTGCACACCCGAAGGTGTCCCTCTCCAGCTTCGCCATAACATGCGAACGCATAGAGATATTACGCACAAAAAAACCGCAGGGAGCGGAATGTACGCCGTTTGAGAATTGATAGCCGACCAAAGCTAATTCATCATGTGGATGAACGGTCTTAGAATAAACAGAACTGTTTATACTTGCAAGAATTAAGCAAAGCACAACAAAGCAAGTATCTAGAAATATGCCGTTTATAATTCCTAAAAATACATCTTTCATACTGCCACCTGCTTAACAAGCTCATAACGAGCATGTCTGCCAATACCTGACTTATTTCGCTCGTTATGGGTCGTAATGTCATAACCTGTATTGCGTAAACGCTGGATGATTGCACTTAAACGGTAGCAATCGAAAAGGTCGATAGCCTCTGCTTGGGAAATGGTTTCTCCTTGCTTGAGATGGCCTAAAACTTGTTTTAATTGAGTGTTATTCATGTTCTTGCCCTCACTAGATCGGGTTCACGTTGGCATTAATCAAAAAGCCATTGGCAAAAAGTGCAGATTCTTTGTGCTGCTTCATCATGTTTAAGCCTCCAAAGTCGAAAGACTTTGCTTCTGGCTGTTATGCCACTCTAAAAGTTCTGCATAGTCGAAATAGACTGGAGCCTGCTTAGTGCTTCCTGTTTTGATTGGTCGAGGAAAATTAGCATCAGTACGCACGATATGGCGCAATGATTCGCGACTGATATCTAGTAATTCACAAGCTGTTTTGAATTGGATGCGGATTGGTTGAATAGTCATAGATATGCCTAACTAGTTAAGAATTTTAGGCATTTTCTAAGAAGTAAATAAAAAAATGTGGATTGAGTTAGTTCTCTAAAAATCCGGAAAGAAATTGCTTAATTATTTTCCAGATTTGATAGTGCTAATATCGCAAGTTCATCTAATAGGTGCGTTGGGTTCTCTAAATCATCTAATTCAATTCCATTAGGAGTGAATAAGCGATTCATGATTGGAAGAACGCTTTTTCTTAAGGTATCTTCGCCATATTCAGATTGATTTTGATATAAAGCTTTGCTTAAAACTGGTCTTTTTATACTGATATCGTGAATGCAAGACCATAAATATAAATCAATGTAGGCCAGTAATTTATAAGATGCCCAGTAGGCTAACTTGTATTTAGTTAAATTTTTTGTTGGTTCAATATCCTTAAAATTAGCTCTCAAACTTGCAAGGTTTCTTTTAAATTCTTTTTCTAGTACTTCATCTGAAAATGATAAATCCATATAGAAAGGGATTAACTTTAGAGAATCTACAGAGGAATGTCGTTGGATTGCTTCTTTGAAAAAAGGTTCCGCATTTCTATCATTCTGAAAAAGTTCACCATATTGCTGATTGGTTCTATGGAAATCTTTTATTGTCATAGGTCTAATAGCGCCAGAAGTAACTATTTGGGGTAATTTCTCATATTCCGCATATACAAAAATTTCAACATTTTCTTTGTGGTTTTGAGAGAAAAATTTGTACTGTCTATCTAATTTAAAAGGATTTTTAAAATAGTCAGTTATTATTAAATCTAAAAATTTCTTTTTTTCTTCATTAGTTAGTCGATGACTACAGTCTATAAAACTCCCAAGTGAGGCATGTAATTGATATCTTGCTTCTAATTGAAATAACCACTCCAATGGAG
This sequence comes from Acinetobacter sp. F16, assembly GCF_052712855.1. Lineage (NCBI taxonomy): Bacteria > Pseudomonadati > Pseudomonadota > Gammaproteobacteria > Moraxellales > Moraxellaceae > Acinetobacter > Acinetobacter sp. F16. The sequence continues at coordinate 55,310 of NZ_JBRATK010000015.1, read as the reverse complement.
ATAATCTATCCATCCCCTCATAATTTTCCAATTTGAAAGAGCGAGGCAAAATATTAGTAGTTTTTGATTTATTCATTTTAATTTCAAGTTTTAATAGATTGATTTTACGGATTGAAAATGAATTACTTCACCAATTTTGCATATTTAAAATTGATTACATCATCACTAAGCAATTGTTGAGTAAAGTCATATGGACTGATGTGTTGAACTCGATTTGCTTCTAGATAATCACTCCACCAGTTGAGCATGGCTTTACGCTCTTCCAAGTACTCTGCTTGATGTGTATAAGCTAAACGTACTTGGTCGCGCTCTTGATGACTCATTTGTTTCTCTACAGCTTCCTTCTGGAATAAAGTGCTTTGTACCAGGGCAGAACATGCCATGCCCCTGAAGCCGTGTCCGCATATATCTGTATTAGTGTCATAGCCAATACGGCGTAATGTCTTGTTTATTGTAGATTCACTAATAAAACCTTGAGGGTCACCGTTTTTTGGGAATACATTTTTTGTCATTCCGCTATATTTATGAATTTCTTTGAGCAAGATAATAGCTTGAGGTGAAAGTGGTATTAAGTGGTCTAATTTCATTTTTGCACCACGATTAGAAAACTTTTGTCCTGGAGTGAACTCTCTTTCTCCGGGGATAGTCCATATGCCTTTTTGAAGATCAAACTCATTCCAACGTGCAAAACGAAACTCGCTTGAACGGACAAATGTATGAAGTGCAAATGCGGTACATAACTTCGTTATAGGGTAACCCTTATCATTTTCTAATCTTTGCAAAAGCTCAGGCAGTTGTTCTAATGGTAATTGAGGGTGGTGTTTAGACTTTTTCGTTTTGACAAAAACATCTTTTAGAAAGTAAGCGGGATTTTCTTCTATGAGGCCGCGTGATATCGCATAAGAAAATATGCTGCTAAATCTTTGGCGAGTTTTCTTTAATACCTCTGCATATCCAGATTCTTCAATGGAGCGTAAAACCTTAACCAGGTCTCTAGGTTTCACTGCATCTATCGACTGTTGCCCGATGATGGGAAAAACATAGTCTTCTAAGTTCTTTAATGCTCTTTCAGCTGTATGTGCAATCCAGCGACCAGTATTGCTATATTCCTTATGCCAGTCTCGAGCTATAACCTCAAAACTATATGCATTATTCAATTTAGCTTTTTGTACTTCGCCGTATTCAATTGGATCTATGCCATTAGCAATTAGTTCTTCTAATTCACGTCGCTTATCCCGGGCAGTTTTTAAACTTAAAGCAGGGAAGTTGCCTAAAGTCATTAAACCGTCTTTACCGTTGGCTCTTTTGTATTTAAATCGCCATACCTTTGAGCCACTCTTTCGGATGAATAAAATAAGCCCATGGCCATCATACAAAGAGTAGTCTTTTTCCTGTGGTTTTGCTCCGGTGCACTTGGAGTCAGATAGAGGGATAGTCTTTTTGGCCATGATTGAATAAGGATACATATTGAGTAGAACTGTATATATCCTCAATCATATCCTTATATTTTGCAACTATATCCTTATATATTTACCTATATTCTTCTATGTTTTAATCTTATCTATATGAATATAAATTATTTTTAACTAAATTATTTTATATTTTGCTATTGGGGTGGTGCGCCCTGCGGGAGTCGAACCCGCGTCGGTCACTTAGGAGGCAACTGCTCTATCCAGTTAAGCTAAGGGCACAATGCGCAGCTAATTTAACGCAAATACTGATAAAAAAAAAGTTATTGTCGAAACAATAACTTTTTTAAATACTGAGCTTTATGGTTTTTGCTTAAGATTTATTCATCTTGAGTGCTTTAAATAAACCAAACATCACTACAATCCAGATCGGAATCATCAGTACAGATTCTTTAAACCCTTGCGTCCACATAATATAAAGTACAGTTGCAATGAAAATGAGTACTAAATAATTGCTCAGTGGAGACCAGAGTGCAGGAAATTTGGTTTGAATTGACGCTTGCTTAACAGCTTGTTTAAATTTCAAGTGCGTCAAACTGATCATTGCCCAGTTAAGAACTAATGCACCCACAACCACATACATCAAATGGCTTAGGGCATCTTCTGGAACAAAGTAGTTTAAGAGTACGCAGCCAAAAATTAATAGCGCTGAAAATAAAACAGCAGGGATAGGAACACCTTGTTTATTTACATTTTGGAATACTTTTGGTGCATTTCCTTGCTTTGCTAGGCCATAAAGCATGCGGCTATTGGCATACATACCGCTGTTATAAACAGACAGCGCAGCAGTTAAAATAATGAAGTTCAGTAAGTGAGCTGCCCAGCCAATACCGAGTTGGCTGAAAATCATCACAAATGGACTTTTATCCAGACCACCTAAATCAAGCTGATTCCAAGGCACCAATGCTAAGAGAATGGTCAATGAACCGATATAGAACAGCAGAATACGGAAAACCACTTGGTTAATGGCTTTAGGAATGGTTTTTTCAGGATCTTTCGCTTCTGCTGCAGCCATACCAATCAGCTCAATCCCGCCAAAAGCAAACATGAGGAAGGCGAGCATATAGAACAAGCCTTCAAAACCATTCGGAAAGAATCCGCCATGTTCCCAAAGATTGCTCAATGAAGACGTTGAGCCTGCATCTGCGGTAAGCAGCAGATACACACCAAACACAATCATGGAAATAACAGCGGTTACTTTGATAATGGAAAGCCAGAATTCCGATTCACCATAAAATTTCACATTGCCGAGATTGACCAAAGTAATCACAACGAAAAAGAACAGTACCGATGCCCATGCAGGAATAAAAGGCCACCAGTAATTAATATATTTGGCGACTGCAGTCAGCTCTGTCATGGCCACTAAAATATATAAAATCCAGTAATTCCAACCCGCTAAAAAGCCGGGAAATTTCCCCCAATATTTAAAGGCAAAATGACTAAATGATCCTGCTACAGGCTCATGTACAATCATTTCACCCAGTTGACGCATGATTAAAAATGCAATCAAACCACCAATGGCATAACCCAAAATGATGGAAGGACCTGCAGATTGAATCACCTGTGCGGAACCTAAGAATAAGCCTGTACCAATTGCTCCGCCCATGGCGATGAGTTGGATATGACGGTTCTTTAAGCCACGCTGAAGTGTAGAAGACTCGCTATTCAAAGTAATCAGCCCGACAATGGATAAGTGAAGTGATTGTAATGGATTGATTTGTATTAGCCTAGTACAACCCTAGTATGGTCATGATTATGTGAATAAGTGAAAGATATGATTTGTAAATAATTGATAAATGAATCAATAGATTAATTTTATTAATACAATGACTTGTAAGTTATAAATGGTTTTTATCAATAATATTTGAGCGTTTCTTTTTTATACTTAAGTCCTGTAGCGAAGGTTTTTAGTGAAAAAAGCATTATCATAAAAGTGATCAACATTTTCCGAATGTTGTTTAAAACAACGATAAGTATTAAGGATTAATGAAATGAGTTTTGCTCCACAAATCAAGATTCCAGCAACTTATATGCGCGGTGGTACCAGTAAAGGGGTTTTCTTTAAACTCGATGACTTGCCGGAAGCCGCACAGCAGCCTGGAACAGTTCGTGATCAACTGTTATTGCGTGTGATTGGCAGTCCAGATCCATACGGCAAGCAAATTGATGGTATGGGTGGAGCAAGTTCAAGTACCAGTAAAACCGTGATCTTGGCGAAAAGTTCACAACCTGATCATGATGTGGATTATTTATTTGGACAGGTCGCAATTGATCAGCCTTTTGTCGACTGGAGTGGTAACTGCGGTAATTTAACGGCTGCGGTAGGCTCATTTGCGATTTCCAATGGCTTGGTCAGTGCGGAACGTATTCCTGAAAATGGCATCTGTACAGTGCGAATCTGGCAAGTGAATATTCAAAAAACCATTATTGCGCATGTACCGATTACAAACGGACAAGTACAGGAAACCGGGGACTTTGAACTCGATGGCGTGACTTTCCCTGCAGCAGAAGTTCAGATTGAATTCCTCGATCCTGCAGATGATGGTGAAGAGGGCGGTGCCATGTTCCCGACTGGAAATGTGGTCGATACTTTTGAAGTTCCCAATATTGGTACTTTCCAGGCCACGTTTATCAATGCCGGTATTCCGACCATTTTCTTAAATGCCGAAGACATTGGTTATGCAGGAACTGAATTGCAAGATGCGATTAATGGCGATGCTCAGGCACTGACACGTTTTGAAACCATTCGTGCCTATGGGGCAAAACATATGGGCTTGATCCAGGACATTTCCGAAGCTGAAAAACGCCAGCACACCCCGAAAATTGCCTTTGTGTCTAAACCTAAAGCCTATACATCGTCAAGCGGTAAAGACATTCAAACTACAGATGTGGATTTACTGGTTCGTGCCTTGTCGATGGGCAAACTGCACCATGCCATGATGGGCACAGCCGCTGTTGCCATTGGTACTGCCGCTGCAATTCCTGGAACATTGGTGAATCTGGCTGCGGGTGGCGGAGCGCGTGAAGCAGTACGTTTTGGTCATCCTTCAGGGACCTTACGTGTCGGTGCAGAAGCGGTTCAGGAAAATGGACAATGGCAGGTGAAGAAGGCGGTGATGAGCCGTAGCGCACGCGTGCTGATGGAAGGCGGGGTTCGTATTCCAGAAGATAGCCTGAAGTAGTAAACAAGATAGAGAAACTTGCGAGAAAGCAGTATTATGAGTCGCAAGTTCTCTGTCGATGATGACAAGAGCGCTGTATATTAGATCAATCATTGATTTCTGATGGTTAAATCGACGAACCAAAGCAAAGTATTCGAGGCGAATGTGTCATCTTTAACTGACGTACATGCAAATGTATTAACCCAAGCACAGCAACGTATTCAACAAGATTTATTGACGGCATTAGACGCATTTTCCATTCCGGAACCGCTGAAAGGCGCTGTGCATCATGCGGTGATGCTCGGTGGGAAACGTGTACGTCCGGCGCTTTGCTATGCAACAGCAGCCATAAAGCCCAATGTAAATTTTGCTGCGGTACGTCGTGCGGCAGTGGCCATTGAAATGATCCATTGCTATTCACTGGCGCATGATGACTTGCCCTGTATGGATAATGATTTATTGCGTCGTGGCCAGCCGACCTGTCATGTGGCTTTTGGGGAAGATACAGCATTGCTTGCCGGTGATATTTTACAGTCCATGGCCTTTGAAATATTAGGCAGCCGTTTGTTTGATCAAGGGCCTGCGGTTGATCCATCGATTGTGTTAAAACAGATGCAGATTTTGGCGACAGCCAGTTCAAAAATGGTCTGCGGTCAGGTACTGGATTTACAGGCTGAAGGCAAGCATGTCAATCAAGAGGCTTTGGAAAATATTCACCGTAATAAAACCGGCGCTTTAATTTCTGCTGCGGTGATGATGGCTGCGGTATGCGTGTTTGGAGGCACTGATCAGGCGATTCCTAAATTACGTGAATATGCGCAAGCGATTGGACTGGCTTTTCAGGTGCAAGATGACATTCTGGATATTATTTCCGATACCGAAGTGTTGGGGAAAACTGCAGGTAAAGACCAGCAAGTGGATAAATCGACTTATCCTGCATTGATGGGTTTGGAAAAGGCCCAGACTTATGCCAAAGAATTGCACGATCAGGCCTTTAGCGCTTTGGAAATTTTTGCTGAAAATGCAGCTGATCTGAATCAGATTTCACAGTTTTTATTGTTGCGCAAAAGCTGAATACACTGGGCTTTAGAAGCGTGTGATTTAGAAAAGTCGGTTTTAGAAAAGTAGTTTTTGTAAAAGTATCATCTAGAAAAATTGAATTAAAAAAGAGGACATGGCGTCCTCTTTTTTATGCGCTAAAGATTATTTGCTAAAGACTATTTAGAGTCTTGATATAAACGATCACCTTCATCGAAGCGTGTGGTGATTTCTTCGGTTGGCGCTTTACCCATTAAGCTGACCACGATAATGGCAATCAGTGAGCAAATGAAACCTGGAATGATTTCATACAGCCCGGTCGCACTAAACATATTTTTCCAGAGAATGACCACAACCGCACCCATCAGCATACCGGCAAGTGCGCCATTTAGCGTCATGCGGCGCCAGAACAATGACAGAATAATCAGTGGACCGAAGGCAGCGCCGAAGCCAGCCCAAGCGTAAGCCACTAAGCCGAGGACTTTAGATTCAGGATTACCTGCCATCCAGATTGCAAGCAGGGCAATCAGCAATACCATCAAACGGCCAATCCAGACCAATTCTTTTTGCGTTGCATTTTTGCGTAAGAATGATTTGTAAAAGTCTTCGGTTAAGGTACTTGAGCAAACCAGTAACTGGCAGCTTAAGGTACTCATCACTGCGGCTAAAATGGCAGCCAACACGATTCCGGCAATCCATGGATTAAACAGAATTTTGGTCAGTTCCATAAACACGGTTTCCGGATTCGCGGTTACCGCACCGGCAAGTTCAGGGTGTTGCTGGAAGTAAGCAATACCAAAGAAACCGGCAGCAACTGCACCGCCTAGGCACAGAATCATCCAGGTCATGCCAATACGGCGTGCATTGGGAATGGACTTGACTGAGTCAGCAGCCATAAAACGCACCAGAATATGCGGTTGACCAAAGTAACCCAAGCCCCAAGCCAGTAATGAAATAATCGCTACAAAGCTTAAATTGCCAATCACGTCGGTTGCCTGTGGGCGGGCAGCTTCAAGCGCCAAAGTCACTTGGTTCATATCGGCAAAGCTTAATACTGCAACCACAGGCGTCAGCAACAAGGCAAAAATCATCAGGGTTGCTTGAATGGTGTCGGTCCAGCTGACTGCTAAAAAGCCACCAATAAACACATAACTGATGGTGGCAATTGCGCTGACCCAAAGCGCCGTGCTATAGGACATGTCAAACATGCTTTCAAACAGACGTGCGCCTGCAACCATGCCTGAAGCACAGTAAATGGCAAAGAAAATCAAAATAATGAAAGCAGAAGCAATACGCAGAATTTTCTTCTGATCGTTAAAACGGTTGGAGAAATAGTCTGGCAAGGTCAAGGCATTGTGCTGAACTTCGGTGTGAACACGAAGACGTCCGGCCACCAGTCGCCAGTTCAGCCATGCGCCAATAATCAAGCCAATGGCAATCCATATTTCAGACAAACCTGAAAGATAAATTGCGCCAGGAAGTCCCATGAGCAACCAGCCACTCATATCTGAAGCACCAGCAGAGAGCGCTGTTACGAAACTACCTAAACGACGACCCCCCAAAATGTAATCAGAGAAGTTGGCTGTCGCGCGATAAGCCATTAGGCCAATCACAATCATGGCGACAATATAAAAAAGAAAGGTAATTAAGGTCGGATTCAGGGAGCTCATACGGTATCCATTTACAAGGTGGACAGTAGATCGAAACAAAGGCTTGGATAAAGAAGCACAAATAATTTCAAAAAATAACGCGAAATTTAATCATAATTTCACAATGATTGCAGAGTTTTTCGCAACTGAAATAAAAATAGACAGCCAATGCTGCCTATTTTATAGAAAAATGCAAATCTTTATGGATTACGACCCATCACGCCACGAATGGTGTTCATGATATCTGCAGGCAATACCACAGTTTTGGCATTGTTAGATTTCGCCATATCCTGCATGGCTTTAACATACTGTTCACCCAGTAAGTAAGCAACAGGGACTTCTTTATCACCGACCGCAGAAGTAATCATCTCAATGGCACGTTGTGATGATTCAGCCAAGACTACTTGTGCTTCTGCATCACGACGTGAAGCTTCCAAACGGCCATCTGCTTCTAAAATAGCGGCCTGTTTTTCACCATCTGCCTTAGTCACGGTGGCACGGCGCTGACGTTCAGCCGCAGCTTGTGCTTCCATCGCAGATTGCATGGTGCTTGATGGTTGAATATCTTGAATTTCAACAGTCTTTAGCGTAATACCCCAATCAGAAATATCATCAGAAATGGCCGCTTTCAGTTTTGCCTTAATGTGATCACGTGATGATAAGGCATCATCCAGATCCATTTCACCAACGATAGAACGCAATGAAGTTTGTACCAGGTTTTGAATCGCCCAGGTATAGTTTTCAATGCCGTAGACCGCTTTTTCTGGTGTAGTGATATTGATATATGCCATGGCATTCATCAACAAAACTGCGTTATCACGGGTAATCACTTCTTGAGAAGGGATATCCATCACGATGTCTTTGGTGGTGACTTTATAAGCGACTTCATCTACATAAGGAATCACAAAACTCAGACCCGGTGTCAGGGTGCCATGGTATTTACCCAGACGTTGTACAATCCATTTATACCCTTGGGGCACAATGCGCACACCTTTAAAAATAGTGACACCTGCAAAAACCAGCAGGGCTAAAACAATAATAGATCCACCAGACATGTTATTTCCTCGCTTTATATATTTTCATTATGTGAATGGTGTGGCTTGACCACAAGATCGTTACCGAGAATATCGATCACGCGTACCCGGTCACCGACCTGAACCGGTTCCAAGGTACGGCAGTTCCATTCGTCAGAACCCAAAACCGGCATGGGGAAACGCACTGTAATCAGGTCATGTTCCATATGGGTTTGAATGACCATGCCAACCTGACCAATGGTCGCCTCACGGGATAAACCGGCTTTGGTTTTATCGGTTGAAAGTGGTTTGATAAATTTAAACCAGAGTAAGGTGCACAGGACCGACAGGATAATCCAGGTGACGAGTTGCGTGGTGAAGCCCATCATCGGGAACAGCCAAAGTAAAACACCCACCATGATGGCAGCGATGCCAAACCATAGTGCAGCAAAAGCGGGTAGTACCAATTCAGAAAGAATGAGCAAAACACCCAATACAAACCAATGCCAAGGTTCGAAAACAAATTCCATACATCTACTCGTGTATTGTTAAAATTGATATAGATAACCAAGCGTCTATATCAATTTAGCAGATGAGTAAGTCTTTGAATATTAAAAAAGCATCTTTTTTAGATTTTGGCTTTGGGTGCTGCTTTAAATGCAGCGGGCGACTTTTTAAAATCGGTAATGGCTTTTTCAATTGCAATAATTTTCAATTGGGTGGCTTTTTCACCTTCTAAAATGGACTGATTGCTGGCTTTTAAATCCAGGGTGCCCAAGTGTCCCACTTTCGGCTGAATCACCACAGTCGCTTGACTGAGTTCTTCATTGATACTTTGCTGTCCCATAATATTAATGGTCTGATCGAGCAAGCCCCACATATTCAGCGGTCTGCCACCGACTGGACGTGCAGAAATATCCACCGCGATCACAATATCAGCACCCATATCTTTCGCGGTTTTTACCGGAATCGGACTTACCAGTCCACCATCAACATATTGTTTCCCGCCAATGGTTGCAGGGACGAATACATTTGGGATACTGCATGAAGCACGAACTGCCTGACCTGCATTGCCTTTAATAAATTCAGCTTTACGACCGGTGTCGAGGCGCGTTGCAACAGCCGCAAAACGAATCGGGAACTGTTCAATCGGTTTATTGGCAATGTGCTTGTTGACATAGTTTTGCAATTTTTGGCCTTGCACAACCCCTTGACTGTTTAAGGTTAAATCACGAATATCAGATTCTTTTAAGGTCAGGGCGATTTGCTGCAGCTGGTAGGGCGTTTTGCCACTGGCGTAAATACTGCCGACAAAACTACCAGCACTGGTACCTGTGACAATTTTCGGTTTAATGCCATGCGATTCTAAAACTTTCAATACCCCAATATGGGCAAAACCTTTGGCTCCACCGCCCCCCAGAGCAATGGCAATTACGGGTTCACGTGCTTTTATGGTTGTTGTTTGCGTTGGCGTTTTAGTGGCTTTATCACAGCCCATCAGGCTAAGCGCAAGAAGACCCATGAAAGAATATTGCACAAACTTCATAATTAAAATTGGACATCAAATAGACAAAAGTTGCGCACATGACAGCAGATAAACATAATTTTGACTAGCTATTTTTTATACGATTTTGTAACGGTTTGGCCAGCCAGTCCGGATTTTTCGGCGAAAATTTTCCCGCATACAGATTTAAAATCTGTTCTAAATCCTGTCCATAATTTCCGGTGGGTTGAAACACGCCTAAGCAGTAAATGGTTTTATGGGCGTAATCAAAGGAAAACATCACAATCGGCAGATTGGCACCCACGGCAATACGGTAAAAACCACTTCTAAACGATTTTGCCTGTTTGCGCGTTCCTTCAGGCGCCATACCGACCCAAATCTGATTTTGAGTATGAATAAAGTCGATAATTTGCTGAGTTGTACCTTGTTGAATACTGCGATTGACGGGAATCACGCCAATCCATTCAAGTAACGGTTTAAGCGGGGTTTTAAACAAGGTGTGTTTGCCAAAAATGGTAATTTTAATGCCCAGTCCGAGCAATGCAGTAAAACCATGCCAAGCATCTATATTCGATGTATGTGGAGAAATAATTGCGATCGCTTTGGGCAAGTTTGGAAATTCACCTTCAAAACTCCAGCCTTGGGCAAGAAATATTTTTTTGAATATCGTTCGGCTTAAGCGGCTACCGCGAGCCGGCACTTGATCGGGCAATGTTGGGAAATGTGCTGACATAGTTTTTATTGACCTCCCCGACAGAAGTTTATCGCATTTTAATTATGTTAAGCTTTTGTTAAATAAGATGCATTGGCAATATATTAACTCCAATTCAGCTTGCTTGATAAAAATAATCAATCCGGTTTTTGATCATAAGGGCACACTATGCCGCGTACACCTAACATCTATATCTTGTTGTTTTCTTTATATTGGGCGCAAGGTTTACCGGTTGGTTTCATGACGCATGCTTTACCGGTAATTTTACGTGCACAAGGCGTATCACTGGCACAAATTGGCGGCTTTGGATTATTGATGTTGCCGTGGTCGATTAAAATTTTCTGGGCGCCTTTAGTTGATCGTTTTGGCTACTCAGCTTTTGGACATTATCGGAGCTGGATTGTTCCGGCCCAGTTATTGAGTGTGGTTGTACTCATCGGCTTATCATTCCTGCCGATCCAGGCTTTGAATCAACCTGCGTATCTATTGGCATTTTTTGTGGCTTTACTGAGCATGAATCTGGTCGGTGCCACCCAGGATATTGCAACCGATGGCTTAGCCGTCAATATGCTTAAAAATGAACAGCAGCATTGGGGCAATACTTTTCAGGTAATTGGTTCACGGCTGGGTTTTATTGTCGGGGGCGGAGCAATTTTATGGGCACTGGACTGGCTGGACTGGCAAATCACTTTTCTAGTTTTGGCCGGACTGGTTCTTTTAAATACATTGCCTGTTTTATGCTTTAAAGAACCTGCGCGATTCAAGCATATTCAGCAGACGACCGACAAAGAGGCATTTAGCTGGAGCAAAGTAAAAAGTTATCTGGCCTATTTTTATCAGAGCCGTAGTCTGGCTTTATGGTTAGGGGTACTGATCACTTTTAAAATTGCCGACGGTTTATCCGGGCCTTTGCTAAAGCCTTTAATGGTCGATCTAGGCCTGACATTTTCCCAAATTGGTATTTATGTGACCATGCTTGGGGCGTTGGCAGCTTTAATCGGGGCGGGACTCGCCGGACTGAGTCTGAAGTATATTTCCCGTGCCAATGCGCTGCTCTGTTTTTCTGTTTTGAAAATTTTTAGCTTGGCTGCATACGCATGGCTGGCTTTTCAATATAAGGCACAACAGCCAGTTAAACCGTGGATGATTTATTTGATTAATGCCGCTGAAGATATGATTTCAGCGATGTTGCTGGTGGTAATGCTGACTTTGGTGATGCAATACAGTCGCAAACACCTGGCAGGAACAGATTTTACTTTTCAGGTGGCGCTGATGGCGACGGTGAGTGGGGGCCTATATAGCCTAAGTGGAATATTGGGTGACTTTTTGGGCTATGCAGACTATTTGCTTTTAATCAGTCTGATTGCCGTGATCTGTTTATTTCCTATTGTGCGCTGGAAAAGCAAACTGGAGTAATCTAATAAAAGCTTTTTAATTCAATTGAATATCTATTTAAAATCTAAACATTAAAAAAGATAACTAAATAAAAATTAAATCATTTTCTTAAATATTTCTAAACAGTAACATCCGTTACAAAATAATTTAGGGGAATTTAACAATGAAAACCAAAATTGCAGCAGCGATTGCTTTAAGCCTATTTGCAGGCTCTACTTTTGCAGCACCAACATTCTACGGGGAAGTGGATGCAACTGTAGATTACCTACCAGAAAATAATGCGAATACATCTGACCGTGATATTGTTGAACTCAGTTCAAATAACTCATTTATTGGTCTAAAAGGCGAAGAAAAACTTAATGATCGTCTAAGTGCTTTATATCAAGCTGAATTTACTTTTTATGTGGATGATGGTGACAATGGTACAGATGTCTTTGTTCCACGAAACTTGTTAGTCGGCCTTAAAGACGAAAAATTAGGGGCTTTAAAAGCCGGTAAAATTGATACGCCAGTGAAACAGTTATCTGCAACTGTAGATACCTTTAATAATTACATTGAAAATTCAGCTGATGTAAACGGTATCTTAGCCGGTGAAAACCGTATTGATAATGTTCTTGTCTATGAGACACCTCCATTTAAAATTGGTACAGGTAAATTAGAAGCCAAAGCATTATTGGCAACAGGTGAAGGCGATACGATTAAAGCGACTAAAGGGGGCAGCAAGGTTGCCGGTCGTGGTTTAGGGGATTCATGGTCTACTTCTGTCACCTATACAGATAATCTGTTTGTAGTCGGTTTAGGTTATGACAAAGCCATCCCAAGCCGCTTCAATGGTAAAGGTTTCTTAAATGCGACTTCTACAGAAAATACTGTAGCTCTAAACCAGACCATTGAGGCCGATACGATTCGTGCAATTGGTCGTTTAAATTTAGACAATGGTTTGTCATTAAGAGCCCTTTATCAGAGTTCAGATGTAGGTCGTCCAAGTGCTAACCCTGTTACAGCAGCTTTAGCAAATACGATTGATGATGCTCAAGGATGGTTATTGGGAGCTGAATATAATCTTCCAACGGCAAAGGCCTGGACTGTAAAAGCGCAATATAGCCAAAACACTACAGCATTTAAATCGAATGCAGTCGATACAAATGACTTTGAAGCGAAACAAATTCTTGCAGGACTCGACTATGCATTTAACAAGCAAGTTAAGGCATACGGTTATGCAGGTCAATTAACCCTTGAACAAGGTTCTAAAGAAGATAAACAACCTGTGGTAGGTACAGGTATAGAATACAAATTCTAATGCGTATTTAGACTTAAAGGGCGATGTAAACATCGCCTTTTTTTATTATTTTCTTTTATTAAGTGAGTTTTAAGTTTGACATTTTAGATTAAGGCATCAGTAAATAGATTAGCCAGTAATCATGTCAAATATCATCAGTCCAATACGTAATCAGATAAAGCCGATTTCATTAAGCCAGTTTAATCTATTGCTGGCGATTTGGTTAGGTGTGGTGCTGAACTTTGCTTTTTTTCAACAAATACAAAGCTTGACTCCGTATCAAGGTCCTAAAGCCTACTTGTTTTTAAGCGCAACTGTATTGGTTATTGTGGCTGCCTATAATCTGATTTTTCAGCTCGTGCAATGGTCATGGAATGCAAAAATCTTTGCCTGTGTATTGCTTTTCATTGGCGGTTTTACTGCATATTTTGTGAATAGTCTGGGCGTGGTGATTTCACCTGAACAAGTTCAGAATATGCTGCAAACCGATGCGCGTGAAGTCCGGGGCTTATTATCTTTACGCTTTGTACTGTGGACGGTGGTCTTTGTGATCTGTCCGCTTGTTTTGGTTGCTTTGGTTCGGATCAAGCCTGAAGTTTTCTTATCGAAAGCCACTAAAAAAATCATTAATAGCATTATTTCATTGTTATTGGTGGGCGGATTGTTATTCCTCTTCTATGTCGATTATGCAGCCATCTTTCGTGAACATCGCGATTTAAAAGGGATGATTTCTCCACAAAATACCATCTCATCCACACTCTCTTATTATCATAAATCTAAACCCGCACAGAATTTGCCTTTAGTGACTTATGGCGAAGATGCCCATTTGCTTCAGCCCGCGGCTAAGCAGAATAAACCAAAATTGATGGTCTTGGTGGTAGGTGAAACGGCACGTGCAGAAAGTTTTTCTTTAAATGGTTATGCTAAAAACACCAATCCTGAACTCTCTAAACTGGATATTATCAATTTTAATCAGGTCAGTTCATGCGGTACGGCAACAGCAGTTTCAGTACCTTGTATGTTCTCCGGGATGCCTCGTTCAGATTATGATGCACAGCTGGCCAGTCACCGCGAAGGGCTACTCGATATTGCACAGCGAGCAGGTTATAAAGTGACGTGGATGGACAACAATTCAGGCTGTAAAGGCACCTGTAACCGAGTGGAACAGTATCAAATTCCACAACAGTTAAAAGACAAATGGTGTGCCAAAGATGGGGATTGTTATGATGAAATTTTGGTGGATAGTTTAAAGGCTTATCTTGCAGCGATTCCTGAAAATGACCAGACACCGCGTTTAATTGTACTTCATCAAATGGGTAGTCATGGCCCGGCTTATTACCAGCGTTCAACAGAGAAATTCCAACCGTTTAAACCTAGCTGTGATAGCAATGCGATTCAAGGCTGTAGCAGCACAGAATTATTGAACAGTTATGATAATTCGATTGTCTATACCGACCATGTTTTAAGCTCACTCATTCAGGTGTTAAAAGGCAATAACACTCATCAAACTGGATTCTGGTATTTATCCGATCATGGTGAGTCGACAGGGGAACATGGTTTATATTTACATGGCTCACCGTATGCGATTGCACCCACTCAACAAACCCATATTCCAATGTTGATGTGGTTTTCACCGGAGTGGACCCAACACAATTCTGCACAAATTACTTGCTTAGCCAAGCAAAAAAGCAAAGAATTGAGTCAAGATAACTTGTTTCCAAGTCTGCTTGGTTTGCTGGATGTTAAAACCCAAGTCATTGATGAACAAAATAATATGTTGCAGCAGTGTGAATCAAAAAAGAAAGTGTGAGTAAAGCATGACTAAAATATTAATGATTGAAGATGATTTTATGATTGCTGAATCCAGCATGACGTTGCTGAAATACCAGCAATTTGATGTGGAGTGGGTCAATAATGGCATTGATGGTTTAAAGAGATTAGCACAAGAAAAATTTGATATTGTTCTACTCGATCTGGGCTTACCGATGATGGACGGTATGCAGGTACTGAAACAGATGCGTCAGCAGTGGCCAACTTTACCGGTGCTGATTATTTCCGCGCGTGACCAGTTGCAAAACCGTGTGGACGGATTGAACAATGGTGCAGATGACTACTTGATTAAGCCTTATGAGTTTGATGAATTATTAGCACGTATTCACGCTTTGTTACGCCGTAGTGGAGCTGAATCTGCACTTCAAGAGAGCCAGCAAATTTTACGTTATGGTGATTTGGTCTTGGATGTCGAGCAGCATATTGCCAAATTCAAAGGGCAATATATTGATCTCTCCAATCGTGAATGGGCAATTTTGACTCCTTTGGTCAGTCATCCAAACAAGATTTTTTCTAAAGCCAATTTAGAAGATAAGTTATATGATCTGGATAGCGAAGTAAGCAGCAATACCATTGAGGTCTATGTGCATCATTTACGTGCCAAACTGGGTAAAGATTTTATTCGCACCATTCGTGGGCTAGGCTATCGACTCGGACAACTCTAAGGGCTTAACTGGTGCAGTCACAGTATTCATTAAAAAAACGCCTGATTATCTATATTTCTGTTTTTAGTATTGCCTTGGGCTGCTTGTTGATTTTTTCAGCTTATCGGATTGCGCTGGAAGAAATTAATGAAGTTTTAGATGCGCAGATGAAAAATTTAGCAGAGCGCGTCGCGGCACATGATCCGGAACCGGTAAAAAGCCAGTTTGATCCCTCCAAGCATTATCATGAAGAAGATCTGTTTGTGGATGTCTGGTCTTATGCACGTCAAGAACATAAAACCCATGCTATAAATTTGCTGCTACATCCGGTTCAGAAAGCAGGATTTTACACCCACAAAACCACCCAAGATATTTGGCATACTTATGTTTTACCTTTAAAAGACTATCAGGTTCAGGTCAGCCAGCAGCAAGCGACTCGGCAGCGTTTGGCACTCGAGCTTGCCGGCAGTATGTTTATTCCCTATTTGTTGTTTATGCCTTTTGTGATTTGGGGCTTAAGCTGGATTATCAGTCGAAGTTTACAGCCACTGGATGACTTTAAAGCTGAATTGGCACAGCGCGACTCAGACGAATTAAGAGCAATACAACTCAATGATTATCCTGCTGAAATTGTACCGACCATTACGGAAATGAATTATTTATTTGAGCGTATTTCATCTTCGCAACAGGAACAGCGACAGTTTATTGCCGATGCCGCACATGAATTACGCACGCCGATTACTGCATTAAACTTACAAATGCAGATCCTGTTAAAACAGTTTCCAGAAGATCACAATTTACAAAATTTAAGTAAGGGGTTAATTCGGATTCAACATCTGGTCAGCCAGTTACTTAATCTGGCCAAACAGGATGCTTCAATTCTGGAGGTGGAAAGCAAGCAGCAATTTTTACTGAATCAGGTCGCAGCCAATTGCGTAGAGCAGTTAATTCACTTAGCCATGCAAAAAGAAATTGATTTGGGGATGGAGCGTCAGGAAGATGTGGTATTGCATAGTCAGGAATCAGCGGTGCATTCGATTATCTTTAACCTGATTGATAACGCGATTAAATATACGCCGAATCAAGGGGTGATAAATGTTTCTGTATTTGAACAAGCCGGTTTTGCCATGGTTCAAGTTGAAGATAGTGGCCCGGGGATTGCTCCCCAGTTACACCAGCAGATTTTGAAACGTTTTTATCGGATTCATCATCATTTAGAAATGGGTAGCGGTTTAGGTCTTTCTATAGTCGATAAAGCCACGGAACGGTTAGGCGGTAGCATTTCTTTTTCAACAAGTGCCAGTCTGGGCGGTTTACAGGTGAATGTGCAATTGCCGCTGACCAGACCAATTTAAAAAATCCATCATTCTTGAGAAGCTGGATTCCTTGTAAAACGCTTATAATTAACTAAATAAAATACCACATTTACCATCCAGATAATCCATCCCGTCCATAGATTATGACTGAGAAAATGCGCTCCGCGCATCATCTGTGCCCAGCCCATGGCAAACCCCAAAATACAGCCCGAGACCAGAAAAAAGTAGGCGCGCTTTTTATTGGATAGGCGAAAGACGGTATAGCCTGCCATGAGCGCAAAACCGGTAGAGGCATGACCACCCGGGAAACAATGTCCTTTGCTGGCGGAAAAATCCCAGAAAAAGCCCTGAGATGTTGGAATAGTGATATTCCAAGGGCAGGCGTGGGCGGATTGAGATTTTAGCAACCCAACCATCGAGGTCGAGAGAATCACCATGCAAAAGAAATAGCCATAGGTCCAACGTAGCGGTTTTAACTTTTTAACTTTGAATGATGCCAGCCAGAGTATAAAAAAACTGGCATAGACCAAAATGATCAGATCTTTCACATAGCGGTGATTCAGTTCGGCTAAATACCAGTTATCACGTAGTAAGAATTGTCCTGATTCACTCACCCAAGGATGAATCAGGGCAAGGTCTAGTGATCCACCGACCGGAAAAAAGACCCAAAGCATACAAAAACTGATGACCAGGAAGCAGCCTTGGTAGAGGAGGAAGCGTTGCTTGTCGTGCATAAAAAAGATCGACTGATTTTATTTGCGTTATTAAAACAGCAAAAGCTTAATCTAGACTTAAGTGATGGCCGAATCTGTATATGAACCTTGGAAGATTGTGGGGATATGATTATGCAAATTTGCCAATAACTTTGTGCTAAATCTTGATAAGCATATTCAGGAAACAGCATAATCCAGAATGTCTTCGGTGCTACATTAGCCCACAAGATTTGTGAGGTATTAAAATGACGATTCGTGCTGTTTTATTTGATCTGGATAATACCTTAACCCATCGTGATCAAAGTATCTTGGCGCATACCAACATTTGGCGAACACCTATCAGCAGCAATTACAGCATGCTGAGATCAGCCAGATTCAGTCGATTATTCGCCGTATTGATAATGGGGGCTACCCTAAAAAAGAGTTACTCACTCATCCGAGTATTGCAGCTTCTGTGGCTTATGCGCTACAGCACGAACTGAACTGGAACAGTCTGCCTGATTTTGAAGAACTCACTCAATTCTGGTTTCAGCAATTTGGATTATCTGCGGTGGCCATGCCAGGCGCGAATAGCTTATTAGCAGAATTAAAACAGCAGGGTTATAAACTGGCAGTGGTTTCCAATGGGGGACATGCCACCCGTTTAACCATTTTGCAAGGCTTGGGTTTTAGCCATTATTTTGATGAAATTATCAGTTCTGAACTGGTCGGGATGAGCAAACCGAATCCGGAAATTTTTCTGCATACCAGCCGGCAATTGGATGTTAAGCCGCAACATTGTCTTTTTATTGGCGATCATCCAGTCAATGATATACAAGGCGCGACCCTAGCGGGCATGCAGGCTTTATGGCTTAAAGGTTTTCATGAGGTTGACGGTCAGCAGCCAAAACATACGATTCAAAATTTAGCTGAAATTAAACAATATTTATAATGCTCATTGTCCCTTATCTATTATTAGACATAAAAGTGACATTTACACAGATAAAAAAAAGCGACTCTTTCGAGTCGCGCTGAAAATCGTAATTAGGTTTAAAGAACAGGTTAAAGAATAAGGTTTAAAAAATAGTTTCTTCTGAATTGGCTGAAATTTTATGGATAGACAAGTCTGCACCACGAAATTCATCTTCTTGGGATAAACGGATGCCCATGGTGATTTTAAGTGCACCGTAAACCAGAAAGCCGCCAGCAAGTGCAATCGAGATTGCCAGTAGTGTACCAATCATTTGCGAAATCATGGACACATTGCCGAGTCCGCCTAACCATTGTTGTCCGAAAACACCCACGGCCAAGCCGCCAAATGTGCCGCATACGCCGTGTAATGGCCAAACACCGAGTACGTCATCGACTTTAAGTTTATTTTGGGTATAGGTAAAGAGTTTCACGAAGATCATGCCTGCAACTGCTCCAATAATAAGCGCTCCAACCGGATGCACCACATCAGAACCTGCACAGATGGCCACTAAGCCCGCCAAAGGACCATTATGTAAAAAGCCCGGGTCATTTTTGCCCATGAAGTTGGCAGCAACGGTTCCACCGACCATCGCCATGAGTGAGTTAATCGCCACCAGACCGGAAATAGCATCCAAACGTTGCGCGCTCATCACGTTAAAGCCAAACCAGCCCACGATTAAGATCCATGAACCCAAAGCCAGAAAAGGAATGGAAGAGGGTGGATGTGCGCTCACACGGCCATCTTTTTTATAACGCCCATGACGCGCTCCCAGTAAGATGACGGCAACTAAAGCGATCCATCCGCCCATGGCATGCACCACGACAGAACCGGCAAAGTCGTGAAAACTTGCACCAAATGTGCTTTCTAACCATTGTTGCAATCCCAAGTTGCCATTCCATGCAATGCCTTCAAAGAAAGGATAGATCAAGGCGACCAATAATAAGGTGGCGATGGCTTGGGAACGCATTTTTGCACGTTCAGCAATACCGCCAGAAATAATGGCAGGAATAGCCGCAGCAAAGGTCAGCAGGAAGAAACAGCGCATCAGGTTATAGCCATGATCTGCGGCTAAAGTTGTGCCAATATGGAAAAAATGTTGTCCATAAGCAATGTAATAGCCAACAAAAAAATACGCGATGGCTGAAATAGAGAAGTCAGTCAGAATTTTACTCAGTGCATTGACCTGGTTTTTATGGCGTACTGTGCCCAGCTCCAAAAATGCAAAACCTGCATGCATGGCTAAAACTAAAACTGCACCAAGAAGGAGAAAGAGTAAATCAATATTCTGCATATTTTAGCCCCATTTTAGTGCTGTTTTTCACAAAAAGAAGATCAGTATATCGAGGCATAAAATTTGAGGAAGGGTTTTGGAAAAGGAAAATATTGATTATTCATTTAAAAAAAGGCTCAAGACTCGATATAAAGCAAAGCATGATTTTTAAATGCATTTTATGCACCAATTTGAGGCGAAATATTTAATTTAGAGTATATATAAATATATGATTACTAAATTAAATTTAGAACTTATGATTTTGTCTGTTTTTTCGGCATTTTCCCATGGCACTGAATAGTGGCAATGTTATTGAGCTAAAATATTAAAAATAATTTCAAGATAATTTAAAAGTAAGGTAAGCAATGCAGTTTGATGAAGCAGTTTTAGCTGTTTTTATCATCAATGATGGTGCGTTTTGAAAAATTTATACTCATTCTAAATTTAAATGCAGTGTGAGCTAGATATCCATGAAGTAGGGGGAACTGGATATCTTAAACCTATATAAGATGAATAATTAATCAATATGGGATACAAAATCCATAACGAAATGGTAGTTTTGGTTTTGATATCGCAGTTTTAACCCTAGAAGATAAGTGCTCATTTTATATTGATTTTAAGGGTTAAAGATGAAACGGAGTATGCTCGGATTACTGGCACTGGTTGGTTTTAATACCTTTGCAGCAGAAGGAACTCAATTTGACTGGGGCTATGCTGCACAGACTGCACCAGCACAATGGGGCAAAATCAAGCCTGAATATCAAGCCTGCGAAGGGGTGAATCAAGCGCCGATTAATATTGATCAAACCGTATCTGCAACACTGCCTGCTTTAAAATTGAATTACAGCTCAAAAGCGGACACCATTATCAATAATAATCGTACCGTGCAAATCAATTTTGCTCAGGGCAGTACTCTTGATTTAGAGCACAAAGTCTTTCATCTGAAACAATTTCATTTACATAGTCCAAGCGAAAACACCATTAAAGGAAAAAGCTTTGCCATGGAAATGCATTTGGTGCATGCCACTGAACAAGGCGAGTTAGCGGTTATCGCTGTAATGTTTGAAGAAGGTCAGGAAAATAAAAAGCTGAAACAGCTCTGGAAAGAATTACCAAAAAAACCAGGCAATGTCGTACAGCTGAAACATCAGGATTTAGCTGCTGCATTCTTACCTGAAAAGTTAGATTACTATCGTTTCAATGGTTCTTTAACCACGCCGCCGTGTTCAGAAGGGGTACGCTGGATTGTACTTAAAGATATTCAACAAGCATCGAAACAGCAGATTCAGGCATTTTCAAGTCTGATGGAACACCCGAATAACCGTCCTGTGCAACCGACCAATGCACGCCTGGTTCTTGAATAATTGCATCCCAATAAAAAAGCAGATCATATGATCTGCTTTTTTAAATGTTGATATATTTAGTGCAAGATTTTATTCAGGAATTGCTGGGCACGTTCACCACGCTGGGTATTAAAGAATTCATCCTTGGTACAGTCTTCAACAATTTTGCCCTGATCCATAAAAATTACACGATTTGCGACCTGACGGGCAAAGCCCATTTCATGCGTGACACACATCATGGTCATGCCTTCTTTGGCCAGCCCCACCATCACGTCCAATACTTCGGTAATCATTTCAGGGTCAAGTGCCGAGGTCGGTTCATCAAACAGCATAGCAATCGGGTCCATGCTTAAGGCACGTGCAATCGCCACACGCTGTTGTTGTCCACCTGACAGTTGTGCAGGGAATTTATCGGCCTGCGCACTGAGTCCAACCCGGTCTAAATACGCCAGACCTTTTTTCTTGGCTTCTGCTTCAGAACGTCCCAAAACTTTAATCTGGGCAATGGTCAAGTTTTCAGTAATGGTCAAATGCGGAAACAATTCAAAATGCTGAAATACCATACCGACGCGACTGCGCAATAGGTTTAAATTGGTTTTCGGATCTTTAATCGAAATTCCGTCGACCGTGATATTGCCTTGCTGAAAGGCTTCCAAACCATTGACCGTTTTAATTAAGGTTGATTTCCCCGAACCCGAAGGACCACAGACCACCACCACTTCACCTTGGCGAATTTGCGTCGTGCAATCTGTGAGTACCTGAAATTTGTCGTACCATTTACTCACGTTCTGAATGTCGATCATCACTTTGTTATCATTCATACGCGTAACCTTCTTTGTAATTTTTTAACAGCATAAGTGGCCAAAAGACTAATGGTGAAATACACCAAACCTGCAAATAAAATGTACTGGGTCAGCAGCGACATCAGGTCACCACGAACATAATTGGTTCTGAAAAAGTCCAGTAAACCGATGGCATAGACCATGGTGGAATCCTGGAATAAAATAATGGTTTGTTGCAGCAGTAGCGGGGTCATTTTGCGAAAGGCTTGCGGCAAGATAATCAGTCGCATCGATTGCCCATAACTCATGCCTAAAGCAGAAGCCGCTGCGGATTGTCCACGCGGAATGGACTGAATACCGGCACGCACAATTTCAGAAAAGTAGGCGGCTTCAAACAGCATAAAAGCCACAATACTTGAGACCAGCGCGGTATCAATGGTCAGGTAATTTCCCGTTGCTGCAGTATAAATAAAAGGTACCGCAAAGTAGAACCACATCAGCACCAACAGCAGAGGAATGGAGCGGAACAGGTTCACATAACCTTGTGCAATAAAGTTAAAAACTTTAATGGAAGATAAACGCATTAAAGCCAGTATCGTGCCAATTAAAATACCACCGACTGTGGCAATACAGACCACTTTTAAGGTGATGCTGAAACCATGCCATAAAGCAGGGCCAGAGAGTTGTAAGTCATTTAAAAATGCAGAGAGCCATTCCATTATTTGCCTCCTGCAATTAAACCGGGTACATGCAAGCGTCTTTCCAGCAAGGTCATTGCCGAGATTAAACAGACGTTAATCACAATGAAAATCACGGTCACAATGGTATAAATCTCGATGGTATTTTGCGTATATTCACTGATGGTTTTCATTTGGGAAATAATTTCCGCAACACCGACCAGTGAAGCGACTGAAGTATTTTTGACACAGTTGGTCAGCTCTGAACTGAGTGGTGGCAAAATGGTACGAAAAGACTGCGGTAAAATGACGTGGCGGTAAAGTTGAGCGGTACTGAAACCCATGGCATAACCGGCATTTACCTGTCCAACCGGCAAGGCTT
This sequence comes from Acinetobacter sp. F16, assembly GCF_052712855.1. Taxonomy (NCBI): domain Bacteria; kingdom Pseudomonadati; phylum Pseudomonadota; class Gammaproteobacteria; order Moraxellales; family Moraxellaceae; genus Acinetobacter; species Acinetobacter sp. F16. Next base: position 32,181 of record NZ_JBRATK010000015.1, on the reverse strand, counting down.
CAATGCCTGTACGTACCTGTTCACAGACCCGTGCAGCGGTAAATAAACCTAAACCGACACTGGCAGAAATCAGCGCCGTGGTATTGGCACCCAAGTCATTAATCCACCAATTGCGAATGACTGACGGTAAAAAGTTGGGAACCACATAAAACCAGATAAATAATTGAATCAGCAACGGTACATTTCGGAAAATGGTGACATAAGCCGTTCCGATAGCACGGGCAGTTTTGCTTGGCAAGGTTCGCATGATGCCCAGAATACTGCCCAAAACCATGGCAATAGTCCATGCAACAAGCGCAATCACCAACAGCCAGCCCAGACCAATTAAAACCCATTGCAAATAGGTACTGTCACCGACCCCTGTGGATTGCCACAAAACACTCCAATTCCAACTATAATTCATAGTGACTCCACTGAAAAGTCAGGTAAAAATCTCTTTTACCTGACTTTGAAAGTATGTTGTTTTAAAGTTTATTGATCGCGATCGTGTGGAGTAGCAATTAACGCTTTAAGCTGATCTGACATTTTAAAGTTTAAATTGATATTTTTTGGTGGAATAGGTTGCTGGAACCATTTCTCATACATTTTGTTAACTTCACCCGAACTATAAGCGGCTTTAATCGCATCATCGACCACTTGTTTAAAGCCTGTGTCGCCTTTACGCAGCATACAGCCATAAATTTCTTGAATGGGTGGGGTACCGACAATTTCCCACTTGTTCGGATCCGAAGCTTTAGATTTTTCACCGGCAAGCAAGATGTCATCCATCATAAAGGCAGCGGCACGTCCGTTTTGTAGCATAAGGAATGATTCTGCATGGTCTTTGGCAGAAATAATTTCACCAATGCCAAGCTCTTGCTGATGTTGACGAATATAACGCTCGGATGTTGTTCCGGCAGTAGTGACCAGTTTTTTGCCTTTAAGATCGGTGAAATCTTTCACCCCTGAATCTTTAGCGGTAAGCAGACGCGAACCAACCTCAAAGAAACCGACAGAAAAATCGACCTGTTGCTGACGTTCCTTGTTGTTGGTGGTTGAACCACATTCCAAATCAACGGTGCCATTTGAAACCAAAGGAATACGGTTTTGGCTGGTCACCAGGTTATAGCGAATTTTCAGGTCCGGCATATTCAGTTTTTGTTTAACCGCTTCAACCACTTTTAATTGCAGGTCATGCGCATAACCGACCGGTTGATTCGGATTGTCGGCAATATAAGAGAATGGAATAGAAGAATCGCGATAGCCCAACACGATGGTGCCAGATTTCTTGATTTTATCGAGGGTGCCTGAAGATGCCGTATCTGCACCGCTTGCAGGCTGGTCATTTGAAGCAGGAGCTTTATTGTCGCTACAAGCCGTTAAGCCAAACATAAAGGCGCTTGCGCAGAGTAGCGAAGTCAGGGTGCGTTTAGAGGTCATGTACAAAACTCCTTTTGTGTATTTTATTGATCATTTGCTTATGGTCTTGGACTGATCCATCTATCAAGTTATGCACAAATGATGCTGTTGTAATTATTCATGCAAGACTGCATCAATTTCATCTTAAGCGAGTTATCTAGTATTGCTCAAGCAAAATTTATGCAGAATTTGTTAATGATAAATGTTTAGGAAATAACCATTTTTTTAGCCAAAACCCGGTATAGCAAGCGACTTTAACTACAGCAGGAAACATGCCAGAGTGCGTTCCTCATTTTGACTTGCGACTAAAGTTTAAGGCAGTTTGATTTGAACGAAAGATAAAAATATTCAGAAGCTATGACAATTTAGCTTAACATCTGACTATTCAGCGCTTTGGCCCAGCGGCAACATTTACAACGTGAACATTGCTGATCCGGCTTGGAAATATAATCGACATGGCCGCAATACATGCAGGCATAACAGGTGTCCGGTTCTACTTGCGTGGTTTGCTGATACTGTTTGGGGAAAAGCGGCAGGCCATAGCGTATTTCATCGGGTTTGAACAATAAAATACTAAATTTACCGTCAGTTTCCAGTAAGCCGGCACGTACCTGACCTAAATGCTCAATGCCTTGCTGACGCATTTCAGCAAAGAATTCATCATGCGACATTTTGCCGCGTTTAATCTTATCCAGAACCAGTACCCCATCTTCTACAATATAAAGCGACTTTCCTTCGATCAAGTCTTCAAAGGGTTGGTATTTCATCATCAGCCAGGTGGTCAGGCGATACAGGATAATGACAATACTCATGATCAGCAGCGCCTGGATTAGCGGCAGATCTTCAGTAAACATCGGGTCACCGGCAATGGAACCGAGAGATAAAATAATCGCCAGTTCGAAAATGGAAAGTTGCCGAATACCCCGTTTCCCGGTTAAGCGCAGAAAGATCATAATCATGATAAACATGAGAATTACACGTATGGTGATTTCTGCGGCAAATGTCCACGTGGTGTCATGAATAAAGATACTGGCCCAATCCATGTATGCTGTTCCTTTCTATAATTGCTTCATGATTCTTTTTATACTATGCACCAGTAGAGCAGGATGTATGTTTATAGTTCGGTAAAGAACTGCCACTATTTGAGTAACTTAGTTAATTGAAAATAACCAGTATGAAAAAATAAAAAGTTGAATAAGCCAATAAACCAATTTGTAGTTTTAAATTTCACACGCGGAATGCGGCATAAGATAATCTGAGCTGAAGCGTTGTTATAGCAGGTGCTGCGTATCAGGCATCATCTTTCCAGCAAATCCTATACTTTGCTTGCCATACACTTGTCTGTCATTGAATCAGGAATATTGCTATAGTTTTTCTTTTGCTTTTTTCTTCGCTATGTCTTTCAATTTAAAAACCACGGTTCAGCCAGACGCAGAGCTTTCGCCCCAGCAGAAAAAGCTCAATCGTCTGATAGAAAAAATTGAACAGCAAAAAGTAGACTTGGCAGCATGGGAAAAAGCCCAAAACGACATTCAACAATACGCGCGTCAAACCTTGGTGCCGGTGTATAACGAATTGCACACTGTATTGTTTCAGCAGCTTGAACAGTTATGGAAACATTTACATGGCGGTGAATTTTCAAAAGCTGAAGTCATGCTGCTTGATGAAAAAATCCAACATCTTGCAGCGTACTTAAAAGACTCTAAAGCCTTGTCCGAGCAACAAGCCAATACCGTCGAAGAAATTGATACCTTCTACCGGCAATATGCAGAACATACAAACGCGAAAAAAGCCAAGAAAAAGTCTTTAGCTGAAACAGATTTTAAGTTTGAAAGTGCTGAATCAGATGCTGATGAAACAGCATTTGATCCCTTCGGTGATTGGGATAATACAAAGCACGAACAGCAACGTGAACAAGCCAAACTTAAAAAGCAGCAGGAGAAACGAGAGCAAGCACAGAAAATGGCAGAGCAGTCGCTGAAAACCGTGTATTTAAAAATTGCTGCGGTGATTCACCCTGACCGTGAACAAGACGAAAGCAAGAAACTTGAAAAAACAGAAATGTTGCAACATGCCAATGCTGCTTATGAGAAGCAGGATTTGTTTTATTTACTCAAATTGCAAATACAGATTGAGCAAAATAGAGGAACAACACAAAAAGGTTTAACTACAGATCAAATCAAGTTTTATAAATTGGCACTTGATGCACAAAGTCAGCAGCTCGATAGCCGAATAGATGACATTATTGATTCACTGGTTTGGTCAGAGAATGCCCAAATTGCTGTGCAAAAGTCCAAAGGAAAGGTTCAGATTACTGATTTATATAAGCAAATTGATGCCGACACTGCAGCCATTAAACAGCAACTGAAATGGGAAAAGGAACGGCTTAAATATATGAGCCGGGTAAAAGGTTTGGAGATGTTGTTGGAGCATGGGGCTTTATAATTTTAAAGGCACCTCTCCCTTGCGCAGTCAAAATATATTTTGAGGATGCTCATCTCCTGAAAGGAGAGGGAAAATCCATTATTGATTTAATTTAAGCTAGAATTTCAATTTGAGAATTTACCGACAAAAATTAGAATCACAATGAAAGTTCCCTCTCCCTATGGGAGAGGGCTAGGGAGAGGGAAATAAGAATGAAAATAGATCCCCAACTTTTAATCTTCGCCAAATCCTTGCGCCACTTTGCTACCGATGCTGAACAGCTCATGTGGCAATTAATTCGTGCCAAGCAAATTATGAATCTGAAGTTTCGCCGTCAGCATGTGATTGCGCCGTATATTGCGGATTTTTACTGTCATGAAATTGGTTTAGTAATCGAGCTTGATGGTAGTCATCATGGTACAGATGATGCTATTGCATACGATGCAGAACGGACGAAGTTTTTAGAGGCTTTGGATTTAAAGGTTGTACGGTACTGGAATCATGAGGTGTTGAATAAAACGGATGAGGTGTTGGAGGATTTGTGGGAAATTTGCCTAAAATTAAAAGGTGATAAGTAATGGAAGCGCCTTCTCCCTCTGGGAGAAGGCGGGGGATGAGGGTTTTAAAATCAAAAGCACCTCTCCCTAACCCTCTCCTACAAGGAGAGGGAACTTCATTACGTATCAAATGAAAATTGAATTCACAATAGATGCTCCCTCTCCCTATGGGAGAGGGCTGGGGTGAGGGTTAAATAAATTTAGAAAAATCTAAGTAATTATATCTTGCAGACTGCTTTATAGGTGGTGTTGCATATACATAGTCAATAAAACTTTTCCAAGATAGAGATTTTGTACCCTCAATTACTTTATCGAGGACATTTTTAACTGATTCATCCAATATAGGTTTTTGACCTTTATATTCAATCAGAGTTTTGTCTGTTCCATAAATTGTTCTAGTTGAAACAACTCTTACTTCTGGATCTTCATAAGCGATATTTATAACATCTGTCACGTAAGGACCAAAATTATCGAAATACCAAGCAATATTTGAAATTTGTTTTTGACTATCTTTGTAATTTTCCCAATCTGCTAGGTAAATCATTTTGGTCAAACGAGCTTTAGAAAGCTCTTGAGAATGAGGGTAGGCACTACAAAAATATTTGATTAGATCATTTAGAGAGTGATTCATTATGCAGCCTCCCTTTGACAAGCATTTATAGTTTTTTCATAGTGTAAAAGAAATTGTCTAAAAAGTATTCGATATTCGTCAGTTAATTTAGAGTGTTCATCAAAGTCCCAATTAAGCTGTGTAGATTCGACGATTAGTACACCACAAACTTCAAACTCATCTCTATAAATAGGAAAACCAATAATACTTTTACTCTTCATTGTAAACGATTTAACTTCTTGTTCAGTAAAATTGTGTTTAATACATTCACGAATATATTGTTGGTTGTTATTTAGATAATTTTTGATGAATCTTCTTTTCAAGCGCCAACAATCACCAATGATACCTTGATCAATTGGAAATTGTTTTCGATGAATTTCTGTGAATTTAGCATCTAAAGCATATCTAGCACTCAAAACAAAATGACCTTCGACCTCTAAATATAAATTTATACACTCTCTAGATGTTAAGCCCCATTTTTGAAAAAGATATGCAATAAATTTACTGCCTATTTCAAATGATGTTTCTAGATTGCTATCTTTTAAAATATCTATAGCTTCTTCAGCTTCATTTAATTGCATTTTAGTGTTAATTAGTTCTGTTTCTTTTAATTGAATTTGTTTTTTCAAATTTTGATTTTCTTCTTCAATAGTTTTAGTTTCATTGCTTACTTTGCGGGTAATAAAAATTGATATAGCAAGCAATAATATAATTAAATAAAATGGATAAGAATAAAGAATATTTTTAAACATTAACCAACTATCAATATGATCACTACTGATTGAACTGACAAATGCAGTAATATCGTTTTTTAAAGTTGTAAAATCGGCGAGACAATATGCACTCAGCATAAAAAGAATTAGGGCTTCAAAGTTTTTATATAAATGATGATAGTTGTTCTCTAAATATTTTATAGAACGAACACACCAACTTTCTTTTTCTAAAGTCATAAAATTATAAAGGGCTGAATAATCAGCCCTTTATACATTGAATTAGATTAAATTGCTAATAATTAAAGCGCTGCAATCTGATCCATATTCGCTTGAATTTTAACTAACTGATCAGCAAATTCAGCAAGTTTCACTTTCTCACCTTCAACTACAGCCGCAGGTGCCTTTGCCACAAAACCTTCATTGGCAAGTTTCCCTGCAATTTGGTCATGCTGCTTTTGAACTTTATCAAAGTCTTTCTGCAAACGGCCCAATTCCGCTTTAGGGTCAATTAAACCCTTCATTGGAACAAATACAGAGGCATGACCGACTACAGATGAAGATGATAATGGTGGTTGTTCGCCATCTGCCAGGTAAGTGATGCTTTCCACTTTCGCCAATGCTTTAAACAAAGGCTCGATACGTGAAATTTGCGCAACTTCCGCATCAGTAATGTTTTGCATCAACACTGGAAGTAAACGCGCATTACCCAATCCCATTTCACCACGGATGTTACGTACCGCACCAATCAAACCTTGTAGCCATTGCATATCTGCTTCAGCTTGGTCGTTAATCAATGCTTGATCCGCAACAGGGTAAGCCGCAGTCATAATGGTTTCACCGCCCAAACCAATCATTGGTGCAAGGGTTTGCCAAATTTCTTCAGTCAAGTACGGCATGATTGGATGTGCAAGACGTAAAGATGCTTCCATTACCGCAAGAAGAACACGACGAACTTCCGCTTTACGCTCTTCAGAGACATTTTCATCGTTCAGAACTGGTTTGGTTAACTCGACATACCAGTCACAGTATTCATTCCAGATGAACTCGTAAATCGCTTGCGCAGCCAAGTCTAAACGATAGGTTGCAAATGCTTGTTGAACCGCTTGTTCCGCTTTTTGCAAACGGCTCACGATCCATTGTTCAGGCAATTCCCAAAGGTCTGGACGTGCAGTTTGACCTACAGTTTGACCTTCAACATTCATCAGAACGAAACGGGTACCATTCCAGATTTTGTTACAGAAGTTACGGTAGCCTTCAACACGTTTCATGTCGAACTTGATGTCACGACCAGTGTTGGCAAGTGCACAGAAGGTGAAACGAACTGCATCTGTACCGTAAGACTGGATGCCTTCCGGAAATTCTTTGCGGGTTGATTTTTCAATCTTCGCCGCCTGTTTCGGATTCATGAGTCCTGTAGTACGTTTTTGTACCAAAGTCTCTAAATCTACACCATCAATCAGGTCTAAAGGATCAAGCACGTTGCCTTTAGATTTAGACATTTTCTGACCTTCACCATCACGCACCAAACCATGAACATACACAGTTTTGAACGGAACTTGTGGCGTGCCGTCTTCATTTTTCATGAAGTGCATGGTCATCATGATCATGCGGGCCACCCAGAAGAAGATGATGTCAAAACCTGTCACCAATACATCAGTCGGGTGGAAGGTATTGAGGAAGTAGTTTTCTGCATCTTTTTTCGCGTCGCCAGTCCAACCTAAAGTTGAGAATGTCCAAAGACCAGACGAGAACCAGGTATCCAAAACGTCTTCGTCTTGATTCAGTTCTACATCAGCCGCAATGCCATTTTCTTCGCGTACTTCAGCTTCAGAACGACCCACGTAAATGTTGCCATCTACATCGTACCAAGCCGGAATGCGGTGACCCCACCAGAGTTGACGTGAGATACACCAGTCTTGAATGTTGTTCATCCAGGCCATGTACATATTGCTGTACTGTTCTGGAACAAATTTGATGTCGCCATCTTTTACCGCTTTAATGGCAGGCTCAGCAAGTGGTGCAATTTTCACGTACCACTGGTCAGTCAATAATGGTTCAACGATCACGCCTGAACGGTCACCGCGAGGTGCTTTCAAGTCGTATGGTTGAATTTGATCTAGCCAGCCTTCAGCCTCGGCTTGTTCAACCAGTTTTTTACGTGCAGCAAAACGCTCTAAACCAATATAGTCCGCAGGTGCAGCAATGGTTTTAGAAATCTGTTCGCCAGCTTTGGCAATGTATTCAAACTCAGCCAACACTTCAGCGTTTTTGTTGAAGATGTTAATGATTGGCAAGTTGCAACGTTTACCTACTTCATAGTCATTAAAGTCGTGTGCAGGAGTGATTTTTACACAGCCTGTACCGAAGTCTTTTTCAACATATTCATCGGCAACAACAGGGACCAAACGGCCTGAAATTGGCAGAACGATGTTTTTACCGACAAGATGTGCATAGCGTTCATCTTCAGGGTGTACTGCAACAGCCGAGTCACCAAGCAACGTTTCAGGACGCGTTGTAGCAACAACCAAGAAGTCATTGCCATCTTTGGTACGAAGGTCTTTATCTTCAAAGAAATATTTGAAATGCCAAAGTGAACCTTTTTCTTCTACTGATTCAACTTCAAGGTCAGACAGGGCAGTTTGGAGTTTAGGATCCCAGTTAACCAGGCGTTTACCGCGGTAAATCAGGCCTTCTTTATGTAAACGTACGAAGACTTCTTTTACAGCGTTTGAAAGACCGTCATCCATGGTGAAACGTTCACGTGACCAGTCTACAGACGAACCGAGGCGACGGATTTGACGGGTGATGTTACCGCCAGACTGTTCTTTCCATTCCCAGACTTTTTCAATGAACTTTTCACGGCCCAAGTCATGACGGCTGATTTCTTGTGCTGCCAATTGACGTTCAACCACCATCTGGGTTGCGATACCCGCATGGTCAGTCCCCGGTTGCCACAAGGTGTTTTTACCAGACATACGGTTGTAACGGGTTAAGGCATCCATAATGGCATTGTTAAAACCATGACCCATGTGCAAGTTACCAGTGACGTTTGGTGGCGGAATCATGATACAGAATGAGTCGCCTTTTTGAGATGGCTTAAAGTAGCCGTTCTCTTCCCAGGTCTTGTACCATTTTTTCTCGATCTCGGTAGGATCGTATGTCGTAGCAATATTTTGCGCAGAATCAGTCATAGTCAGAACAGATCAAAAGTGAATAAAAAATTAGGACTATTGTAGCAAAAAAATTACCGAATGAGGCAGCTTCACCAAATGCAAACTTTATGCAATTGGCATACACTGAATAAGAACTTATGATAAGAGTTAAATAAAAACAGCGCGAATGATCGCAATACAATTCTAAAAAGGATGTTATCGCTATGAGCTATTTAGTTTCTTTAAAATTAACCCGAGAAACCCATCAGCGCTTTCAGCAGATTCATCAGCAATTGAATCAGGGAGAAACGCAAAGTTTAGCCAAGCCTTTAGGCGAGGTGCTGGCAGATATTTCCTGTGAAGTTGTCGATCAGGTTTTTGGTGAAATTGCGCGATTGTCGACTACAGCCGATCAGGAATCTGAAAAAATGGTGCAGCAAATTTTAGATACCGTACGCAAATATATGCCATGGTCGGTTTCTTTCTTTGGCAATGACCGCTTGATCCCGATGGTGAATTATTTGAAAGATAAGGCCTATGAGGAAAATGGTCAGAATTATATTTCTTATAGTGTCGATCATGTCCTGGTGGTGGAATTGCTGGAATGTGTAGAGCAGCTCAAAAACGGCAATACCCATTATGTTTCGCCAGGCTTGAAAGCATTTACCCAGATGATCGATCAAGGCGTGACCAGTCTGGTCCGTGAACCCAAAAACATATTGAAATTCAATGTGGTGGTGGATAAAACTTTAAATGGCGTGATTCATTTGACTACACAGATGGGCTATAAGCGTTTGGAAAAACTGGGTACCCAGTATGATTCGCAAATGACCTATCGTTATTTTGATCATTTTCTGAGGTTTTTAAATCATGAGCAAAAACATTAATAAGCTATCCATGTATTAAGATATTCATACATTAAGTCTCAACGCATTATTAATCGTAAGTGTAATTAGGAACAACAATATGGCGAAGCAGGGCAGTTTAAACAATAAAGTGGTATGGATTACAGGGGCATCTTCAGGTTTGGGTAAGGCACTTGCGCAAGAGTGTGCCTTACAAGGGGCGCAGGTTGTACTTACTGCCCGTCGTAAGGATGAACTGGAAAATGTTCGCCAAAGTTTAGCCAATCCCGATCAGCATATTTCTGTTGTTGCCGACATTACCGATGAAACTCAAGTTCGTCATGCTTATGAACAGGTGTTAGATCAAAAGGGGCGTATTGATTGGTTGATCAATAATGCCGGACTGAGTCAGCGTGCCTTGATTGCCGATACCACCATGCAAACTGAACGCGCCATCATGGAAGTGGATTATTTCTCGCAAGTGTTTCTGACCAAAACCGTTTTACCAACTTTCCTGAAACAAAAATCAGGTCGAATTGCCTTTGTTTCCAGTGTCGCAGGGTTATTGGGTACGCAATACCGTGCCTCGTATTCGGCAGCGAAAGCAGCGATTCATATGTGGGCCAACAGCTTACGTGCTGAAGTGGCGGATGAAGGCGTAGGCGTTTCGGTCATTTTCCCGGGCTTTGTGAAAACCAATGTTTCATTTAATGCCTTAAATGGCGAAGGTAAAGCACAGGGTCATCAGGATGAAGCGATTGAAAACGGCTTACAACCGGAGGAATTTGCGAAAACTGTAGTCAAGTCTCTGCTTGCTGATGAAGAATATATTGTGGTTGGTGGTACTAAAGAAAAACTGGGCGTTCTAGTTTCGCGTTTGTCACCATCTACACTGTATAAAATGATTCGCAAGATGAAGGTGAAGTAAGCAAAGCTCCATCCTTTTTTAAAGATGAATACACTCGCAATATATTTTGAGTATAGAAGGGGAAAGTGACAAACAATCTCCCTAAATCCCTCTTTATTAAAGAGGGACTATGCTTTTCTCCCTCCTTTATGAAAGGAGGGCTGGGGAGGATTTACGATTGAATCGCCGTGCCATAAGCAAAGACTTCGACCATCCCGCCTTGCATGCCCAGTTCAGTGGTACTTAAACGCAAGCCCATAATATGGGTCGCGCCCATTTTTTCCGCTTCCAGTTTTAAACGCACAATGGCTTCACGTCGGGCACGTTCAACCACACTTTCATAACGGGTTAAACGCCCACCAAAAAAGTTTTCGATATTGGCAATCACATATTTAAAGTAATCATGTGAAATGACTACATTACTACTGATCATTTGTCCCAGATGTGGAGAGATTTTAAAGCGGCTATTATCCAGTGTGATATAAGCCAGACGCTGTTCCTGTCGATTCAGTTCATTTAAATGCTTTCTTTCGGTATATCGGCCAAAGCCCCAGCCCACCGCAAATAAAATTACAAAGATGGCTATTTTAAATATCAAGGCATCCATAGCTTAGCCTTGAGTCGGGAAGGGATCAGGCAGTTTTTGTGCATTTGCTTCAACCACCACGGCAGTGCCATAAACAAAAAGTTCAGAAGCGCCCTGGGCAATATTTGAAGTTGAAAAACGAATACCCACTACAGCATTTGCACCCATAGATTGAGCTTTTTCAATCATACGGCTCATGGCTTCCTGACGGGATTCTTCAAGCAGTTCGGTATAGGCCGTCAGCTCACCACCGACTATATTTTTTAAGCCGGCCAGCAAGTCACGTCCAACATGTTTGCTACGCACGGTACTGCCATACACCACATCAATTTGGCGGAGAATAGTATGTCCCGGCACAGATTCTAGATTACTTAAAAGCATGTTTGATATTCAAATAAAGAAGCTTGTACTGAAGATAGGAAATCGAGCCTTAAAAAGCAATAAAAAAGCCTGCATAGAGCAGGCTTTTTAATAACGCTTAAAATTAACGCTTAAAGTTATTGAGCGCTGTTTGCAGCTTTACGTTCAGCAGTAGATGCTGGCTGTAAAACGGCATCACTGGTGTTGGCTTTAATGCCACCACCGAGTGTTTTATAGACTTCAACCTGGTTATTCATATTAGCTTGTTCAAGCAACAATAAACCTTGTTCAGCCGCATAAGACGCACGTTGCGCATCCAGTACCGTCAAGTAACTGTCAATACCGGCGCGGAAGCGGGCATTAGAAAGTCGGTAAGTGGTATTGGTTGCATCAACCAGACGGCGCTGCGCCGCTAAACGGTCACCAATGTTTTGACGTACTGCCAAGGCATCATTCACTTCGCGGAAAGCGGACTGAATCGATTTTTCATAGTCAGACAACGCAATTTGCTGATCTGTTTCTGAAATCTTGATGTTGGCTTGACGTGTACCCCAATCGAAAATTGGAAGATCAATACTTGGACCAATTGACCAGACAAATCCACCTGATTTAAACAGGTCGCTTAAGCTGGTTGACGCATAGCCTGCATTACCGGTCAAACTGATGGTCGGGAACAAGCGTGCCTTAGCCGCAGCAATATTGGCGCCGGCTGCAGACAATTGGTATTCCGCAGCACGTACATCAGGACGGTTGGTGAGCAAGTCACTTGGTAATCCTGCAGTGAGTGCATTGTTGGTGGTAATACGCGTTACACGTTGAGTCGGCAACAAGTTTGCAGGAACTGCTTGACCTACAAGCAGGTTAAGCAAGTTTTGTGCTTGAGCAATCTGGGTCTTGTAATTGGCAACATCGTTACGCGCGGTTTCTACAGAAATCTGTGCCTGACGAACAGGAACTTCACTGTCGATCCCGACATCAAAACGTTTCTTGTTGAGGTTATAAGACTCAAGTTGAGCTTTTAGTGTCTGATCTGCAAGTCTTAAATTTGCATTGGCGAACGAGTAGTTCAACCATGCTTGCGCAACCTGACCCACTAGCGCAATTTGAGTGGCATCACGTGCACTTGACGTTGCTAAATAAGTATCCAAAGCATTGTCTTTTAAGCTACGCACACGACCCCAAAAATCCAGCTCGTAGGCAGTGACGCCCAAACCCACATTGTAGCTGGTCATGGCGCCGGTGTTGAGCGTGTCTTGACGCAGTACACTGCCGCTGGCACCAATGGTTGGCAGCTGGTTGTTCTGGGTAATTTGATACTGTTGCTGCGCACGTTGAATATTCAATGTCGAAGTACGCAAATCACGGTTATTGGCTAATGCCAGATCAAGCACTTGCAATAAGCGTTGATCTGCAAAAAAGTCTTTATAACCTTGTTCAGCAATTGAAGGACCAGAACTGGCAGTTAAATAGCCTTGTTCTGGAATATTCGCTTGAGCTACGGGCTCTGGGCCACGCATGCTTTGACAGGCTGTCAAAGCAAGCGCAAGTGCAGATACCGCAATGCTACGACCTGAAATAGACCATACCTTTTGCATCACGATGCTTGCTCCTGATTATTTGGTTTTTTAGGTTTAAATTTAAAGATACTTCGAATCCAGACATAGAACACAGGAATAAAGAAGATACCCAATAAAGTCGAACTGATTACGCCACCGAGTACACCATAACCGACCGAGTGTTGGCTACCTGCGCCGGCACCTGATGAAAGGGCAAGCGGAAGTACACCAAAACCGAAGGCTAAAGTGGTCATGATGATTGGACGTAAACGCATTTTTGCTGCGTGAAGGGTCGCTTCAAGTAAAGGCTCGCCTTTATCTTCCTGCAGTTCCTTAGCGAACTCTACAATCAGGATCGCATTTTTTGCAGCCAAACCAATGACGGCAATAATCGCAACCTGGAAGTAAATGTTATTCGACAGGTTTGGATCTTTTAAAAGAACCATACCCAAGAAAGTCAAGCCAATTGCACCGACAATACCCAGTGGAATCACCAGCATGACTGAGAATGGAATTGACCAGCTCTCGTACAATGCCGCAAGACACAGGAATACAATCAGCATTGAAAGCCCATACAGACCAAGCGTTTGCGAGCCAGATTCACGTTCTTCCAACGATAAACCTGTCCACTCGTAGTCAAGGCCAGCGATCCCCATTTCAGGCAATTTGGCAATGATTTCTTCCATGGCAAGCATCGCATCACCCGAGCTGACACCCGGAGCAGGCGTACCTTGAATGTTAACCGATGAAATACCGTTATAACGCTCAAGACGTGGCGAACCGTAAGTCCATTCACCTGTAGCAAAGGCCGAGAACGGAACCATTTGACCAGTGTTGCTGCGTACGTACCATTTATTGAGATCTTCCGGCATCATACGGGCATCAGGAACGGCTTGAACATAAACTTTCTTAATACGACCACGGTCGACAAAGTCATTAATGTATGAACCACCCCAAGCAATACTCATGGTGCTGTTAATTTCAGAAATGCTGACGCCCATAGCGCTGGCTTTTTCGTTATCTACATAGATTTTGTACTGTGGCGTATCTTCCTGACCATTTGGACGGACACCGGCAAGACGTTTGTCCTGTGCAGCCATACCCAAGATCATGTTACGTGCATTCAGAAGCGTTTCGTGACCATTACCTGCAGCATCTTTTAACTGCAAGTTAAAGCCGGCAGAAACACCCAGTTCCGGCATTGCAGGAAGCTGCAACGGCATCACATAAGACGCATCTTTAGCAATGACGTTCAAGGCCATGCCACGCTGGATAATGGCACCGATTTGCGATTCAGGAGAAGTACGTTCGCTCCAGTCTTTCAATTTGATGAAAGCCAGACCGGCATTTTGACCGACACCGGTAAACGAGAAGCCTGCGACACTAAATACAGAATCGACATTGGCTTTTTCACCTTCCATAAAGAAGCCAGTCATTTGATCAATAACTTTCTCAGTACGGTTTAGGGTGGCATTCGGTGGAAGCTGAACCAGAGTCATGACTACGCCTTGGTCTTCATCCGGCAAGAATGAACTTGGCAAGCTTTTGAACAAGAACAATAGACCGACAATCACGACCGCATAAATCGCACCGGCAATGATTTTGTGAATCAGCAGTTTTCCGACCCATTTCTGGTAGCCTTCAGCAGTACGTTCAAAGCGTGCGTTGAACCAGCGGAAGAAGCGGGCAGGCACACTGTTGCTTTGTGGTTTATTCTTGTCATGCTGTTTCAACAAGGTCGCACAAAGTGCAGGGGTGAATGTTAATGCCACAATCAGTGACAGAACCATTGCAGTCACCAGGGTAATCGAGAACTGACGGTAAATCACCCCGGTGGTTCCGCTAAAGAACGCCATTGGGACGAATACTGCAGACAATACCGTGGTAATACCAATCAATGCACCAGAGATCTGATTCATCGACTTTTCAGTCGCTTCAACCGGCTCTAGATGCTCTTCTCCCATAATACGTTCAACGTTTTCGACCACGACAATCGCGTCATCCACCAGTAGACCAATGGCAAGAACCATGGCAAACATCGTGAGCGTGTTAATGGAGAAGCCAAACAGGTTAATAATCGCGAATGTACCGAGTACAACCACCGGCACAGCCATGGTTGGAATCAGGGTCGCACGCCAGTTCTGCAAGAACAGGAACATGACCAGGAATACCAGAATAATCGCTTCCACTAAAGTGTGAACTACACTTTCAATGGAGAGTTTGATAAACGGTGTGGTATCAAACGCTAGCTGATCTTTTAACCCTGTTGGATAGTTTTTACGTAACTGTACTAAACGTTCTTCTACCGCAGTCGCGGTGTCTAATGCATTTGCACCCGTGGCCAGTTTAATCGCTACACCACCGGCAGGCTTGCCGTTGAATTTCGAGGTGAACTGATAGTTGTCCGAGCCTAATTCGACTTTGGCAATATCACCAATGGTCACTTTTGCACCAGAACCGGCATTCTTCAAGAAAATGTTTTTGAACTGTTCAGGCGTTTGCAAAAGGCTTTGTGCATTTACAGTGGCATTCAGGACTTGACCTTCAACCGCTGGCGCACCGCCCAATTGACCCACAGCAACTTGCGCGTTTTGAGTACGCAAGGCAGCCACGACATCACTTGGAGTCAGCTGATAACTGCTGAGTTTTGCAGGATCTAACCAGATACGCATGGCATATGAACCACCAAATACCTGTACTTCACCGACACCAGCCACACGGCTGAGCGGTTCAGAAATATTCGAGTTCACATAATCTTTAATGTCGGCATCGGTCAATTCACCATTCGGTGAGTAGAAAGCCAAAACCTGCAAGAAGCTTGCACCAGATTTGGTTACGCGAAGCCCCTGACGTTGTACATCTTCAGGGAGTAGCGCCGTTGCTGACTGTAATTTGTTTTGGACTTGAACTTGGGCAATATCAGGATCAATACCTTGTTCAAAGTTCAAAGCGATAGATGCCTGACCGTTACCCGCACTATTTGACGAGATATAACGCAAGCCATCTAGACCATTCATTTGCTGCTCAATGATCTGGGTCACTGTATTTTCTACGGTTTCAGCAGATGCACCAGGATAAGTCGCGGAAATGCTGACTGTTGGCGGAGCAATGGTCGGATATTGTGCAATCGGCATTTTGCTGATGGTTAAAATACCCGCCAGCATAATCACCAATGCAATCACCCATGCAAAAATCGGGCGATGAATAAAAAATTGAGCCATCTAGTCTACCCCTTATGTATTTGAAGTAGATTTTTGTTCAGTTTTGGGTTGTGCTTGCTGCGCAGGCTGAGCTGCTTTATTGGCTTGTGCGGCAGGTTGACCGGCACCCTGAGGCGCAGCTTGAGGCTGGTAAGGTTTGGCAACGACAGTTGCGCCTTCTTTCACCTTGGCAATACCATCAACAATCACTTTTTCACCCGTCTGTAAACCTTTGGTCACAATCCAGTCTTTACCTTGAACGCCAGCAGTTTCTACAGGGCGTGTTTCAACAGCGCCTTTGGCATTCACGATCATCGCAATCGCCTGACCGGTTGGAGTGCGGGTAATCGCTGCTTGAGGAATCAAGATGGCGTTTGGAATCACACCTTGTACAATTTTAGCAGTGGCATACATGCCCGGAAGCAATAAATGGTTCGGGTTCGGGAACACGGCACGTAAAGTTACAGTACCGGTTTCCGGATTAACACTGGCATCAGAGAATGCAAGACGACCTTCCACAGGGTAGTCGCTACCATCTTCAAGCTTAAGTTTGACTTTGGTATTGTTACTGCTGTCTAAACTGCCTTGGCTCAATTGCTGACGTAAACGCAATAATTCAGCACTAGACTGGTTAATGTCGATATAGATTGGATCCAGACGCTGAACAGTCACTAAAGGTTCTGCCTGGCTTGCAGTCACTAAAGCACCGACAGTCACTGTTGAGCGATTAGTCTGACCAGAAATTGGCGCGCGTACAGTTGAGTAACCCAAATTAATTTCGGCATTTTTCAAGACTGCACGGTTCGCGCTCAAAGTGGCTTCAGCCAGTTTTACTTGTGCAGCGATGTCGTCATATTCTTGTTTTGAAATGGCATTTGAACCGACCAATTGACGGTAACGACCTTCTTTCACACGCAAAACATTCAGGTTTGCTTCAGCGCTTGCAATCGCGGCACGGGCATTATCGACATTCGCACGGTTGGTGCTGGAATCAATTTGATAAAGCGCCTGACCTTCACGGACATAACTGCCTTCAGTGAATAGACGTTTTTGAATCACACCACTGGTTTGTGGACGGACTTCAGAAATTTCAAATGCCGTGGTACGGCCTGAAAGTTCAACCGATTGCTCTACGCTTTGTGGTTGAGCAACAATGACACCGACTTCAGTCGGTGGCATTTGTTGGGCTGCTGCAGCTTGCTGCGCATCCTTAGGATCTTTGCTACAACCAACAAGTGCAATACTTGTTGCTAATGCGCAAGCGGTAAGGGCGGGTGCCCATAGCTTTGCAGACATCATTGTTCCACCTCGATTAGATTTTTATCTAAAAATTAATTTGTTTTCGCCCTACTGAATTTGGCATACAGCATATAAAGTAGTGTGATCCAAATAAAACTTATGCTCCAACCAGCCAAGACATCAGAGGGGAAATGTACACCAAGGTAAACCCTTGAAATTCCCATAATTAACAACCATATAAAAGCACACAGACAAATCAGTGTGTGCTGTGGATGTTTTTGACTGAGGTAAATTGCAAGACAGCCCAGGGTGGCGGCATAAATACTATGCGCACTGGGAAATGAAGCACCATAGCTGTTGACCAGATGATACATTTCGGGTGGACGGGGTCTTGAAATTATATATTTGAGCAGCCAAACCGTGGCAATGCTTCCTATAAGCCCTAAACTTGTAAAAACAATATTTGTATATTTTTTACACCATGCTTGGTGTAAACACCAGATTGTGGTTAAAAATAGCACAAATGGCATGCCGCCCATAACAGAAAGTGTGATAGATATCGTATTTAATTGCACTGTACGATGCTGGCTCATCCATTCAACCATCACCAGATCGAAGTGATGAAGTGATGGGATAAAAAGTATTAATACACTGAAAATAAATAAGAAAAATCCTACACCAAGCAATAGGTACGGCATGTAAGGAACCTTTGTTATCTTAGCCGATTGGAGCATGACTATTAATGGTTAAAGTGTACTCATCAGTACACTTTATTTCAAGTATGTGTAAATTATGCTAATTTCTTTTTACCGATTTTTTAACGTGAAGTAAAACAAAAATAACCAATCACTTATAAGCCGATTTTTGTGATGTTGAGGATTCATCCACCTCTAATGGAATTTTCGGCGGCCAAAAAAAGTCACTTGGACGGGTTAAGAAATGGGTGAGCACCAGTTTGGCCAGCGGCTTCCACTGCTCAAATCGAACCCTGCGCGCGCGTAGTGCTACAATAATGGTCAGACTAAAACTCACAAACAAGTTGGTCAGGCCAATTAACAACACCCCTAAAAAGGATACAAAAATCAGACCAATTTCAGCGCTGCCATTAATATCGATCAAGCCTTGAATAAAATTGGCTGAGGCAAAGGCAATATGCCGGATATCCAGCGGAAGACCCAAAATAAAACCAATGGTTCCCATGCTTCCAAGCATAATCCCGAATAAGAAGTTCCCGGCCAAAGCCCCTAAATTCCGCTCAATATAGGCAGCAAAATGATTTAAGCGTTCTTGACCCAATAACAGTTTTAAGTGGGCATGCGCTTTCAGACGCGGACCGACCTTACGGTATACCGCCATATTGTCGAAATAACCTGCAATCAGACCCGAGAAAAACAGGCAAACCCCAGCAATGGCAGCATGGGGAATGGCCAGTGAAGTAAACGGATTGAGTGAGTTTAGGGTCGTGGTCGCCTTGGCATGGGTCAGCAATGGCTCATCCATTCCGTATTGCCAGAGCAGGGCAATCACTGCAGCGGTAGGAATGGCAATGGAGATATTGCCAAGAATAGCAATAAACTGGGTCCGGATAATATTAATGATCAGTGCGGCAAGTTCCGCAATTTGTGCAGTTTTAGAACCTTTTTGATGCTGTACCGTGGCTGCAAGCGCGGCTGCTGTCATGGCCGGCTGTTTGGTCGCGACAGTGAAATGGAGTACGTGAATCAGCATGAAACCAAGTGAATAGTTCATGCTAAACATAAACGCCTGCATCAAGGGGGCCATGACCAGACGTGCTGTCAATATTTTCAAGGTCGACATGGTGGCAATAATGACGCCAGCACCTGCTGCTGCCTTGTACATCGACCAGAAACCTTTTTTGTCGGTACTTACATAATGTTCGCCGGTTTTACTGGCATTTTCGGTTACTTGTAAAGCAACTAATTCACTGTTATTGGCAAGTAAAGAACGAACACTGCGTTCGCTATAAATGGCGGAAGTAATATCGACCAGTAACGCACTGAGCGATTCATAACGAATTTTGTCTTGTTCAACAATTAAGTTAATTAATAGTTCGATCCGATCGAGACACTGTTCCAGAAGCGATAATAAATAATTCAGGCTGATACTTACGCCAATACGCTTGATGGCACGACGAATTTTTAAAACGACATTTCGGCATTGCTCAATCATCACCAGAGCTTGTGAAGCATCGGGTGGGAGCATGACTGCCAGAGGGTCGGTATTTTGATGCAGTTTTTTATAATGCTGAATGAATTCGACAATTTCCCGGTTCTGTACCAGAAAAGGCGATTCGTATTCGGTTAAGTCGGGCTGTGCGTTGATAAATTCCGGATACAGTCCAATCCCGCTAATCCGGTAAGACAGAACGGTAATGGCTTTAATCAGCTCACTGTTGATTTTAAGTTTTTCAGCTTGGTTACTATGACCTTGATTAAGTAGGGCAAATAGCTTTTGCCAATCCTCACTGGAAATGCTGTCCAACCAGTATTTATCACTACGTTGATAAAACACGCGACGCACTAAATCCTGCAGTTGGCTTTTGTCATTAATCAGGGGTAAAAAATGCGCGCCTACGCGTTGTGCAAGCTGATTCCAAAAACCATCGAGCGATAAAATACCAGTATCGGCATACAGACTGGTCTGTTTATATTGGCTAATCAGTTTTAAGACAAAATTTTGTAAAGTCGATACAGCATTGGGGGTAATCAGCAGTGCTTGTATGAGTGCACGAAATTTACAGTTGATTTCTTCGGTATTGGTTGAGTCGTCTGGTCGAATCCGGTTAACCAGCTCAATTAACAGTAAGTCATCAAAAACAGCTTGATTAGATTCAAGCTGTTCCTGCATTTTTAAAAATAGATCATTAAAATTTATATGCATAGGCGAGGGTTAAGTCTATTTTTTTCAGAATCCATTATTGAATCCGATTTAAGGCAAGTTGGGTCAGGTTAATCAGGGCTTGGCGATATTCACTATGAGGCAGCGCATCTAGAGCTTGCAGCGCAGATTCAGTTTCTTCTGTTGCACGTTGGCGGCAATAATCCAGCGCGCCACTATTTTGCACAATGGCAATGACACGTTCTAATTGTGCTGTACCACCGGTTGCGATGCTACGGCGAACAATTTCATGTTCTTCATCGGTAGTTTTTTGCAGTGCAGAGATTAATGGCAAAGTGGGTTTCCCTTCCATTAAATCATCACCAATATTTTTACCTAATGTTTCAGCATCAGAGGTGTAGTCTAAAATATCATCAATAATTTGAAAGGCATTACCAAAGTGACCGGCAAAAATGCGCAGGGGTTCACGGTATTGCGGGGTGCCAGATAAAATGGCAGCACCTTCAGTCGCCAGCTCAAACAAACGTGAAGTTTTGCCATGAATAATATCAAGATAAGTCTGTTCTGAAGTTTCAGGCTGATGCTGTGCTTGCAGCTGTAAAACTTCACCCTCAGCAATTTCACAGGTTCCGGTCGAGAAATCTTTAAGCAAGGTCATATCGTTTAAATCGACCAATAAATCGAAAGCACGTGAAATCAGAAAATCACCGACCAGAACGGCAGTTTGATTATTCCAGGTGGCATTGGCGGTTGGACGACCACGACGTAAGCCTGATTCATCGACCACATCATCATGTACCAGCGTTGCAGTGTGCAGCATTTCAATAATGGCTGCGAGTTTACGATGACTTTCCAGGTCGGTCGCGCCACAGGCTTTTGCCGCCAGTAAACACATAATCGGGCGCATACGTTTACCGCCTGCTTCGACCACGTGTTTACTTACTGCCATGACTAAGGCAACTTTTGAAGTAATCCCTTCATTAATAAACGTGTCCATCGCAGCAAAGTCTGAAGCAACTGGAGCGAGAATATCCTGCTTAAAGTCGATGGCCATATGAAGAGAAACCTCTAAAAATTGAATTGCTTATTCTATAGTGTAACAACTATATCGGATGATATAGCTAAGATATTAATATAGTTGCTTAAATCCTGACTAGGCAAATGGTTTTAAGCGAGCGCCTATGCTAACAGCCCATCTCATAGGTGACTGAGCGGACATTGCGTAGTCTATAGTAGCGAATTGATTTTAAAAATCTATTTGATTTTATAAAATGTAAAATTGCGATGTAAAAGTAATTTATTTTCTAGATTTTGATCGTTTATAAAATAAACATTCGATCAGCGCAAAAAAACACTGAAATGGCTTGTCGTTTGATTTATTATCACTTAATATGTTTGCCCTTGTATATACCCCAGTGGCGCTCGTATTAAGATCGGTATATTCCTTTATCGGCACGACGACACGGGCATGTTTGGAGTACATTATGTACGCAGTAATCCAAAGCGGTGGTAAACAGCACCGTGTTATTGAGGGTGAAACCCTTAAAGTAGAATTGTTGAAAGCTGAAACTGGTACAACTATTACGTTTGATGACGTATTAATGCTTGTAAACGGCGAAAGCATTCAAATTGGTGCTCCAGTTGTTGCTGGTGCTACAGTAACTGCTGAAGTAGTTAGCCACGGTCGTCACGACAAAATCCGTATTGTTAAAATGCGTCGTCGTAAACATTACCGTAAACAACAAGGTCACCGTCAATGGTTTACCGAGTTGAAAATTACTGCTATTTCAGGCTAATTACGAGGATTATGAAACATGGCTACTAAAAAAGCTGGTGGTTCGACACGTAACGGTCGTGACTCGAACCCTAAAATGTTAGGTGTTAAAATGTACGGTGGTCAATCTGTGACTGCTGGTAACATTATTGTTCGTCAACGTGGTACAGAATTCCACGCTGGTACAAACGTAGGTATGGGCCGTGACCATACTTTATTTGCTACCGCTGACGGCGTGATCAAATTCGAAGTGAAAGGCCAATTCGGTCGTCGCTACGTATCTGTTGAAGCGTAAGCTTAAATAGAAAAAAGCCCACATTTGATGTGGGTTTTTTTATGCCTGTAAATTCGTCAAAACCAATCTGGGTTCTTCATCATGATGTAGAAAAATCTACATTGAGCATTAATAACAATACAAAACTTCTTATTTTCTCAATTATTAGCAATAAAAATTGGTTTAAGATGGGACATTGAAGAAATTGCGATACAGCAAATAAAAAGGTGATGAGATGAAAATGCTTCGTAAAACCCTATGTGCTATGACATTCGGTGCCGCAACGCTTGCACCGGTAATAAGTACTACTGTTTTTGCTGCGCCTGTTGCAGCGTCGGAGCAACAAGCAACCAATAATTTGGTGAAACAGTTAAGTAATATCCGAAGTTTGTCAGCGAATTTTGAACAGACCACAAAAGCGTCTTCTGGCAGTAAAGTGGCTCAGAAAAAAGGCCTCACTGGACAACATATGAATCAAACCTTTAAAGGTGTGATGAAAGTTGCCCGTCCTGGTAAATTTTTCTGGGAAACTACGACTCCATCAAAACAAACCATTGTGACTTCAGGTAAAACCGTCTGGATTTATGATCCTGACTTGCAACAGGCGGTCCGTCAAAGCCTGGATGATCAAGTGGCAAATACACCAGCTTTGTTATTGTCGGGAAATACCAGTCAAATCATGAAGTCATATCGTGTGACTCAACCGGATAAAGGCAAGACCTATTACACCTTGCTGCCTAAAGACCGTGATGGGGCATTTCAAAGCTTGACCATTAGTTTTGGGGTAAACAAGGCACCAAGTTTGATGATCTTGGAAGATTCACTCGGTCAAACGACCTATGTTCGATTCAATAATGTAAAAGTGAATCCTTCAATTCCAGCCTCTACCTTTAATTTTACCCCACCTAAAGGCACCGATATTATTGATCAATAATGAATTGATTTATCATTAATTAAGCCAAAAAGTTTATTTAAAAGCAGTCATACGTGACTGCTTTTTTGGTTTATATTCTGCTAGAAATATAGTGATGCGTTTATAGGCAAAGTAACCCTATGCAAAAATAGCGCTAAACTGCACAATAAATGCAGCTCACAATGCTTAAAAATATAAAATGAATGATAAGAAGTGAAGGGCAAGATAACCCAGATCACTGCCGCTTAAGACAAAAAACAAAAGCAACAAAGACAAAAGCAAAAAAAGTTCAGGAGAACTAAACGTGGCAAACAATAACATGGCAAATAATAATGTAGTGACCCCATCCGTGGATTATCCGCGGTTCACACCATTTAAATCAAAATTTAATACTTACCGTCAAAAAGTCATGGGTTTAGGAGTGAATTGGCTGCAAAGAAGATCAAAAGATTCAGCTAAAAACCTCTCTCAAGCCAAGGCAGAAAATCCTTATTTACATGGGATATTTGGTCCGGTCAATGAGGTGGAAAAGCGCGAATTTAAAGTCATTGGGGAAATTCCGCAGCACCTCACCGGACTATTGTTAAGAATAGGGCCAAATCCCATCCATGTTGAAAATCCGGATTGCTATCATTGGTTCACCGGCGATGGAATGCTGCATGCTCTAAAAATTGAACAGGGCCAAGCCGTTTGGTTTAAAAGTCATTATATTGAAACGGATGCTGTACAGAAGCAAAAGAACAAGGCAGTTAAAGCCGGATTTCGCCGTGGTCCCGGTGATGTGGTGAATACCAATGCTTTTTATCATGCCAATAAAATTTGGGCGAGTGTGGAAGCGGGCACTTTGCCGGCGCGTTTAGATTTAAACCTGAATACGGAAGAACACCGTTTTTTTAATACGGATGCTGATCTGCCTTTTACTGCACATCCGCATAAAGACAATAACACAGGGCATTTACATGCGGTTTGCTATGATGCGCTGGATATCAAACATGCCTATTATGAAGTGATTGATGAGCAGGGTTGTCTGGTGCATTGGACTAAAATTCCTGTACAGCATGGCCCGATGATTCATGACTGCGCCATTACCAAGCAAGACGTTTTAATTTTTGATTTGCCTGTCACGTTTTCTTTCAAGCAACTCCTTAAAGGCAATCCATTGCCTTATGAATGGAATGAAAAGCATGCGGCACGCATCGGGATTTTGCCCAAATATGGCCATGCCGATGAAGTACAGTGGATTGCGATGGACCCTTGTTTTATTTTTCATGCTGCAAATGCTTATCGAAATGATCAGCAGCAAATTATTCTGGATGTCGTGGTTCATCGCCACATGTTTAAAAAATCCCATCAAGGTCCATTTGAGCAGCAGAATACACAATTGCAACGCTGGACAATTGATCCGAAGCAAAATGCTGTGGACCGGCAGGTGCTGGATGCACAGGCGCAAGAATTTCCAAGAATTGATGAACGATATACCGGTGAGCAGCATCGTTATATTTATAGTGTCAGTTTTGATCCTGCGACTATGACCAAAGCCAATCATTTGATTTGTCATGACCTGCGAACGCGTGAAAAAAACACCTATGAATTTGGTGATCAATGGGTGACGGGAGAAGTGGTGTTTATTCCTGAATCAGCGGATGCGGCTGAGGGGGAGGGTCACTTGTTGTGTTATGTACATCACATCCATCAAGAAAGCTCGAAAGTGGTGATTTTAAAAGCTCAAGGTTTAAATATTCAGCCTCAGGCTGAAATTTTACTTGGTGTGCATGTGCCATTGGGCTTTCATGGAAATTGGGTCGATTTATCTTAAAATCCTGAGATCTTTCTATTTTTTATTCATCGCTATCAGGCTATATATTTTTAAAGATACATATTTCAAATTTCATTCAGTGAGCGAGCTTTGTATAGTGCAGGAGCATGATCAAAGGTCTTAGGTTGTAAAAATAAAATGGAAATTTGCACGAATAAACAATGGCTCTGGGCAGTTCCTGTTTCTTTGGCGGCACTGGTCATGACGGGATGTCAGGAACGGGCGGTACCGAAAAGTGAACAGACCGCAACGACAAAGCAGCAGGAAAAGCCGGAATCCATTGCATTAATTCAAGCCAAAGTTGTTCCGGTCAAACTGACCAAGCCAGAAGCTTGCGATGCAAATGGCTGTATGCAATATGACATTCAGAGCGTAGAGACCAATCTGAAATGGATTGATGATTACTTTATCGATCGAATTAAAACAGCCGACCCGATTGCTTTTTCAACTGCACCCAATCAAAAAATTAATACTGCTGAAGGTGCTGAGCCTAACTTAAGTCAAAGCTCGACCTATGTGCGTTTTATTGGTCAGCAATATGACCGGGCGACATTTGCCATTCAGACTTACAATTATTCATCTGGTGCAGCACATGGCATGCATCATCAGGAATTTGTGAATTTTGATTTGAAAAATAAAAAACGCTTGGCGCTACAAGACATTCTGGTGAAGGGTGCAGAACAGCAAGTATTGAATGCTTTGTATGACTCAAATAGCATCTGGTTAGATCAACATACTATTGAGCGTAGCCAGCTCAAGTTAAGTGATAATTTTTACTACGGCGCGAACGGCATTGTGTTTGTTTATCCTTTATATGAACTGGCTTCATATGCAGAAGGCATGACTGAACTGACCTTACCCTATGTTGCGCTCAGTAAACTGGTTAAAGCGCAATATTTGCCAAGTTTGCCGCACTATCCGACACCCTGATTTTGAGTTAATTCGGTTAAATTTGCTTTAATAAGGCACAGCTGTAAGCTCGGTCACTGTCTTTTTTAGCGTTTAGCGCTTACACTATAGCCAGTTTTTTTCTTTGCAAAAGATTGGCTATGATCGACCCGAAATTAATCAGAAATAATATTGAGGCTGTAAATTTAGCCTTAGCAAAACGTGGTGTACAGCTTAATGTAGAAGAGTGGGCTTCACTTGAAGCTCGCCGTAAAGAGCTTCAATCGAAAACTGAAGCTTTGCAAGCAGAGCGCAATTCGGGTGCTAAACAAGTTGGCCAAATTAAAAAATCTGGTGGCGATGCATCTGAAATCATGGCACGTATGGCTGCGATTGGTGATGAAATCAAGGCAGCTGAAGTTGCGCTTGCTGAATTGCAAAATGAAATTGAAACCAAGTCTTTAACCATTCCAAACATGCCGCATGAATCTGTACCTGAAGGTAAAGATGAAGATGATAATGTTGAAATTTTAAAATGGGGCACACCGCGTCAATTTGATTTTGAAATCAAAGATCATACTGACCTGGGTGAATGGATGGGTGGTTTGGAATTTGAAACTGCGACCAAATTGACTGGTACGCGTTTCAGTGTTCTCAAAGGGCCATTGGCGCGTCTGCAACGTGCAATTACCCAATTCATGCTCGATACCCATACCTTGAAAAATGGTTATACCGAAGCCTATGTCCCGTATTTGGTCAATGCAGATTCTTTACGTGGTACAGGTCAGTTGCCTAAATTTGAAGAAGACCTGTTCAAGCTTCAAGGCGAAAAAGAGCTTTATCTGATTCCGACTGCGGAAGTGCCAGTGACCAATTTCGTGCGTGATGAAATTGTTGATCCAGACCGTCTGCCGCTGAAATATGCAGCGCATACGCCATGTTTCCGTAGTGAAGCGGGTTCGTATGGCCGTGATACCCGTGGTCTGATTCGTCAACACCAGTTCGACAAAGTTGAGATGGTGCAAATTGTAAAACCTGAAGATTCTATGCAGGCTTTAGAAGAATTGACCGGTCATGCGGAAGGTATTTTGCAAGCCTTGGGTCTTCCATACCGTAAAATCATCCTGTGTGGTGGCGATATGGGCTTTGGCGCTATCAAGACTTACGATCTGGAAGTTTGGGTTCCAAGCCAAAATACTTATCGTGAAATTTCAAGCTGTTCATGCATGGGCGACTTCCAAGCACGCCGTATGAAAGCACGTTACCGTGTAGACCAAAAGAAAACTGAATTTGTGCATACCTTGAACGGTTCAGGTTTGGCAGTCGGTCGTACCTTGCTTGCGGTAATGGAAAATTATCAACGTGCAGACGGTTCTATTGAAGTTCCTGAAGTGCTTCGTCCATATATGGGTGGTGCAGAATTTATTGATTAATCTCTGGATTGATCAATAAATCGTCAAATAGCACAGTTTTGTGCATGAAAATTGCTTAAGACAGTCAGATTTAAAAATACTGAGGTAATTCGTGGATATCTTTCCAATCTCTTTAAAGTTGCAACAGCAACCTTGTCTGATTGTCGGTGGTGGACATATTGCTTATCGCAAAGCGGTACTTTTGGCAAAAGCGGGTGCAGTCATTCACGTGATCGCACCGGAAATTGAAGCCAATCTTCTTGAGATTGTTAAAGCTTGCCAAGGGCAATATGTCCAATCAGCTTTTAGTCGAGATATTCCATTACGAAATTATCGTTTAGTCATTGCGGCAACCAATGATAAAGCCACCAATATCCAAGTTTTTGAAGCGTGCGAAGCTGAAAAAATATTGGTGAATAGTGTCGATGATCCACCGCATTGCCGTTTTATGGTTCCAGCCATTATTGACCGTTCACCACTGGTGGTTTCGATTGCCACCAATGGCACGTCACCGGTTTTATCCCGTCAAATCCGGACTCAGTTTGAAGCGGCCATTCCACATGGCATGGGCAAGTTGGCAGATTTTTCCGGAAAATGGCGTGCTGCAGTCAAAGCTAAAATTGAAAATCCAGATGAGCGCCGTATTTTTTGGGAAGACTTATATGCAAGTCCACTCAAGGAACAGGTGTTTAATGACAATATTGCGCAAGCTAACCGTTTAATTGAACAAGCGTTAACTGAATGGAAAAAACCGAAAGGTGAAGTTTATCTGGTCGGTGCAGGTCCGGGTGATCCGGAATTGTTGACCTTGAAAGCTTTACGCCTGATGCAACAAGCTGATGTAATCATTTACGACCGTCTGGTGTCGCCACCGATTTTGGATTTGTGTCGCCGTGATGCAGAAAAAATCTATGTCGGCAAGGCGCGTTCCAATCATAGCGTTCCTCAAGATGGCATTAATGCTTTGTTGGTGGAATACGCAGCGCAAGGTAAGCGAGTTTGCCGTTTAAAAGGCGGTGATCCATTTATCTTTGGTCGTGGTGGTGAAGAGATTCAAGAACTTTTCGCTGCGGGTGTGGCTTTTCAGGTCGTGCCAGGAATTACCGCAGCATCGGGCTGTTCAGCTTATGCCGGCATTCCTTTAACGCACCGTGATTATGCGCAAAGTGTCCGTTTCCTGACTGGACATTTGAAAGAAGGTTCACCTGAATTACCGTGGAATGAACTGGTTTATGAAAACCAGACCCTGGTGTTGTATATGGGCTTGGTCGGACTGGAAAAAATATGTGCACAACTGATTGCACATGGCCAGCGTCCTAATATGCCGGTGGCACTTATTTCTAAAGGTACAACACCAGACCAGAAAGTGGTGGTGGGGACTTTGGCAGATATTGCATCGAAAGTGACAGAACATCAAATTCAAGCGCCTACCCTGACCATTATTGGTGAAGTGGTAAGTTTGCGCGATCAGTTACAGTGGCAAGGCTAATTCAAGCCGTGTTGCATTGAAAGAGTAGAGAAATCCTGTGATTCATGTTGTTTTATATGAGCCTGAAATTCCAAGTAATACTGGGAATATCATTCGTTTATGTGCCAATACCGGTGCACAGTTGCACTTGGTAAAACCGCTTGGTTTTGAGCTGGATGACAAAAAGCTCAGACGTGCAGGTCTGGATTATCATGAATGGGCACATATGAAAGTTTGGGAAAACTTTGAAGAATGCGTTGCTCATTTAAAAGAGCAGGGCATTGAAAATGATGCGATTTATCCTTTAACCACCAAAGGTTTTGAAACCCCGCATACGTCAAATTTAAACCGTCCGGTTGCATTGTTGATGGGACCTGAAACACGTGGTTTGCCTGAAAATGTGCGGATGATGTTCCCTAAAGAACACTGGATTCGTTTGCCAATGGCAGCAACTTCACGCAGTTTAAACTTGTCCAATGCGACCGCTGTGATTTTGTATGAAGCATGGCGTCAGCAAGACTTTCAAGAATTAAAGTAAGTCGTTCAAGATGTATGAAAACCACCTTCGGGTGGTTTTTTTATGTAAGTTCGATTGATTTTTCCTTCATAAATAGATGAATTTTAGTTATAAAAAGTAAAACATAGAAATAAGATCAGCCATATGTCGAACTTGATAAAAACAGTAAAACTTCAAAGTATTTTAAGTGGCCTAATGAAGATCGTGGCAGTGACTGCTTCTGTATCTATTTTTGCCAATCCGACAGCAGAGAGTGTGCCTGAAAAAGTAGAGCCGCTGACCCAAGCGGAAATTCAACAAGGCTTAAAAAATATGCAGCAGCGTATGAACCAGCAGATTGAAGCGTGGGGTAAAACCTTAAAGGCGGATGATTTTGAGCGAAGCTGGACTGGACGAACGTTGAAAAAGACCAAGCGTCAGGAAGTGTGTGGAATTTATCAAAATATCATTAATGATATCTATCGGATGGCAGTTGATAATAAGGCGCGCTTAACGGAGCAGGATCAAAAACTGTTGCAGGATCGAAACGCTTTTATTCAGAGTCTGGGTTATAAGGACAATATTGTAGAGACCCAGATGGATTTTAACTGTCGGATTAAATAGCTTCAAAAGATAAAAAAAACCCACTCAAGGAATTAAGTGGGGAAAGGGAAAGATCGCGCTTATACATTTATATATTTTTGAAATGGATCAAACAGTCATCAATTTCAATATAAATGTATAAGATATTAAATGGAGTAAGAGAGCATGTAGATGACTCTTAATCGCGATACTTTCAAACTGTGTTATGC
Source organism: Acinetobacter sp. F16 (assembly GCF_052712855.1). Classification (NCBI taxonomy): domain Bacteria; kingdom Pseudomonadati; phylum Pseudomonadota; class Gammaproteobacteria; order Moraxellales; family Moraxellaceae; genus Acinetobacter; species Acinetobacter sp. F16. The sequence goes on along the minus strand of NZ_JBRATK010000015.1, from coordinate 1,922 downwards.
AGTGTGCTTATGAATTAAAATTTATAACCAATTTTCAAGCTATAGCCGATTGCGGTGTTGTCTTTAAAATCAGCATCATAGCGTTCAGTTCCAAACCAGCTTGCAGACTGGGCTTGTGCATCACCCATCCAGAAGTAGCGTGCACCGGCCTGAATAAAAGTCGCAGGAGTAGGGCTATACTGACCACCTAAACCCGCACTCCAGTAACCTTCTGTCGGTCCTAAAGTAGAGGTCGGATTACCCGCACCTGAGTCCCATCCACCCAGTAGAGATAAAGCGAATTTATCATTCAGCTTGCGCGCAACACCAAATGTTGCTGAAATCTGGTCTTTGTCATACGCAATCAGGTCAAAACCGCGTGGTGTTCCAGCGACTGCCTGGGTTAAGCCTGAAGCCAATTGACCAAACTTATGCGGACGAATACTGAATTTGGACCAATCTACCCAGCGTACATTGACGAATGCCAAGGTGTTTTCCATAATTCCTGATTGAAAATCCAGATTGACAGATTGAGGAGTGGTGATTTCTGTTTTGCCTGATGTATAAACATAGTCACGGCTAAATTCAGGAACGCCTGATTCAATAAAGACACTATTGGGCTGAGGCATTCTTTCGTTTACATCTACTTTATAATCAATTTCCGAGCGATAGGTCAGTGATGCTTTTAAAGCAATTTCTGGAATTTGAAATGCTACACCCGCTAAATAACCGAACTCGCTTTCTTCGGGAATAGAAGCATCATATCCCTTGATTGGCTGACCCGTATCTTTATCTTTAAAGGTGCTACAAAACACTGTCCCAATTTTATCCGAGCACATGATGCCGCCAAATGGTCCATAAACTGAACCACGTAAACTGACATCACCTTTTACAGTTTGGTAAACAGGGCCGGCATAAATATTCCAGTTTTCATTCGGCTGATAACCCATAATGAAAGACAGGCTTTGTGTATTTACTTCAACACTGGTCCCTTCACCATCATTATGAAATGCTCCAGTCTTGAGCACGTCATCCCCGCCAAATGCAGGAAAAATTGTAGGACTGACTTGATGTTTAGGATCATTAGCAGAATAAGCTGCCTTTGCACCAAAAGGCTGATCATATATTAAACCCAAAGAGACATTTTCATTGACCTGATACTTCAAGGCAAAATTTGCAAAATGAAAACTTTCAGCCATATCCCCTAAGTGTGAATTTGAGATATCTGCACCGGACTTGGCGGTGTCATTCGAAGGCATATTCCAGCCATCTCGCATATTTCCAGAAACATCGGCATCAAGTACAGAAAGACCTGCTTCAAAGTAATTATTGGGTTGCAGGAAAGCAGCGATCGACTGTCCCGAACGATCCAGTGCTGCGGCAAATGCCCCAGTGGTAGGTACACCAATTAATAAAATAGCCCACGTAAGAGTTTTCAATTTCATTTTTAATCCCTTTACTTTTTATTCATTAACACGAATCAATGTGTTTAAAATGCGTAAATTTCGCATTTATTAGGCGAAGAATACACAATAAAATTGAGAAGGGAAAGAGCTTAAAATTTAAACATTAATAATTTCATGATTTGTTTAGTGAAAATTTATAAAAATATTCAGTAAAAACATAAAATTAAGCTTCATAAAAATAATATTAATTTTTTTAAATTTATTTTTTACAGAAAATTAAGAACAAGTTTGATTTTCTATAACAACATCAACAAGTCCAGATTTTTTTAAATGGAAAAGTCGAGAATATAAAGTCTGATTATTCACTTATGAATAGTTGATTGAATGCCGCTGAGAAAAATTTGATAAAAAACATTTTGGTTGGGCTGGATGGAACTAGGGTGTGTCCTCATTTGATGTACATATTTCATTCTTCTCATCTATTCAATTAAAATATCTTATATCTCCCTTCTAAAATTAAATTTTCCAACATGTCAC
>NZ_JBRATK010000014.1:0-72287 GCF_052712855.1 Acinetobacter sp. F16 | reverse complement strand
TTATTCAGCATTGTACGAGGCATAGCGAGAGTAAAATTGGGTTTGGCGATTTAATTTTACTACCTCGCTATTTTTTTAAGCAACAAATGTCAACAGACCCTAAATGAATTACGTGACAGCTCATCCGTTTTTTAAAGGGATGTTGGGAGGGATTACTATTAAATAAATTATTTGATATAAAGATTACTCTCTAGCTTCAATTAAAATTACAAATATGCTTGTCTATAAATATCGAGGTGGTTCATTTGAAAGAGATCTTCAATCCTTAGAAAGAGATCAATTTTGGGCATCACATACGCAACAATTAAATGATCCCTGTGAAGGCCTGATTTCTGTCCAAAATTATGAAAAAGAACTTCAAACATTAAAATTAATTTTTCCACAACATGCTAACTCTACACAAGTATTACATCAGTCATTTCAAAATATTATTGATATGAAAGATCAAAAATTAGGAATTTTTTCATTAAGCAAAAGCTACACCGATGAACTTCTATGGGCACATTATGCCAATAGTCATCAAGGTTTCTGCATTGAGTATGAATTAGAAAAATTACTAAAAAATCAGAGACCTGCTCATGGATATTTTGATGTAATTTATACTAATAACGTTCCAAATTTGAGTTTTAAACATATTCTTTCTAAAGAAGACCCCGATCTACTCATTAAAACTATGCTTGGCTATAAATCTAAAAGATGGGAATATGAAAATGAAATTAGAATTATTACAGAAAGCTATGGCTTACAAAATTATGACTACAGAGCTATAAAATCTATATATTTTGGCCTAAAAATGTCTAACGATCATATTGAAAAAATGATGAAAAGCTTACAAGGTCGTCAGATTAAATATTTTCGAATGCATTTAAAACCTAATTCTTTTGAGCTTGAAGCAAAACCTATAAATGATAAATATCCAACAACACAAAAATATAAATATTTTATTTCTCCTATTGCTGAACACATACTTGAATTAAAAATTTCAAAAATAGGATATGAAAAATTTTCGCCATATTTACAAAAACTTGCTGAAATTATTCGGCGAGAACCTGATTGTTATGAAGTATCTGATGTAGACTTAAGTTACTCTAAAAGTACTTTAGATAACCCTATATTCTTTGCACACTATACAAAGCGAGACAATAACTTTTATACCTATACATTACATTATTCTTTAAACCAAATTGATGAAGAATTTAAACAAATTGATAATCTTTAAAATATTCAATCCCTCCTAGCCTCCCTTTAAAAAGAGAGGAACTACGCGAATTTTATGCCGCTATTAAATTCGCGGAAATTCCCCCTTTATCAAAGGGGAACTTAGGGGATTCTAATAACTGAGTAATCACGTCATAAATTACTTGAGCCACCACATCCGTTTCATTCAAAATCAGCTGATTATCAAACCTCAACACCCTCAAACCTAACTCAGCCAATGCCTGATCCCTTACTCGATCAGCTTCTAAACCTTCATCGGTAAAATGCTGGCTGCCATCACACTCCATTACCAAATTGGCTGCTGGACAGTAAAAATCCACGATGAAATTTAAAATTGGTTTGTGCCTGTAGAACTGCAAACCTAAAATTTGCTTGCCGCGCAGCCGTGCCCAAAGCAGCTTCTCAGCTTCTGTGATGTTGTTGCGTAAATCGCGTGAGGCTTGTTTTAAGTTCTTATTGTAGGGTTTCATTTTTATGCTTCTATTTTTATGTTTTTAATCCCTCCTAACCTCCCTTTAAAAAAGGGAGGAACTGTCACGTAAATCTTTTAATCACATGGCAAGTCCCCCTTTATCAAAAGGGGGACTTAGGGGGAATTCTTTCATATAGGATTTATACATCAAAATTATCCCCTTTTGTAACCCATCAACCACAAATCCGATTTTTAACAGTTTCAAACCTTATTTTTTAGATAACCTTTATCAAACTAAATGATTATATAATACGAAATATTTATTCTTCTCCCCTATACATGCTCGTTGGTGTTTCAATGAAAAAATTAATGAACGGTGCTGAAAACATCGTTGTCGAAATGTGCAAAGGCTTTGTTCTGGCACACCCAGAACTCGCATTCAATGAATCATCTAAAATTATTTCACGTAAAACAAAACACCAAAACGTGGCCTTAATCAGTGGCGGTGGCAGCGGTCATGAGCCTGCACATGCAGGATTTGTGGGACAAGGCATGCTGGATGCCGCGGTTTGCGGTGATGTCTTTGCTTCCCCTTCTCAAATTCAGGTCTATAAAGCCTTACAGCAAGTTGCGACTGAAAAAGGCGTCCTGATGATCATCAAAAACTATTCTGGCGATATGATGAATTTCCAGAATGGTGCTGCACTTGCTGTCGATGAGGGTATCAAAGTCGATTACGTCAAAGTTGCCGATGATATTGCAGTCAAAGACAGCTTATACACGGTAGGCCGTCGTGGTGTTGCCGGCACAGTATTTGTCCATAAAATCGCTGGCGCAGCTGCATCAAAAGGCTATGACCTAGCACGTGTCAAAGAAATCGCGCAAAAAGCAGCGGACAATGTCACTAGCTTAGGTTTTGCCTTTAATTCATGTACCGTGCCTGCCAAAGGAACCCCCACCTTTACCTTGGCTGATGATGAAATGGAATATGGCGTGGGCATTCACGGTGAACCGGGTATCCGCCGTGAAAAAATCCTGCCATCGAATGAGTTAGCGCAGCGCATTGTCGATGACTTATTTTTAGATCGTCCTGATTTAACAGAAGTTGCGGTGCTCATTAACGGCTTTGGTGCAACCCCGACGCAAGAGCTGTATCTGTTCAACCAAGATGTGTGCCAACAGCTAGCGAAAAAAGGCATTCAGATTTACCGTACCTTTGTCGGTAACTATATGACCAGTATCGACATGGCAGGTGCATCAGTATCTTTACTTGCTTTGGATGATGAACTTAAAACCTATTTAGATGCAGAAGCAAATACGCCAGCATTTAAAATGGATGGTTCGGCCACCCTTCCCATTGAATTTGCAAGAGACAATTCAAAGGTGGAAGGTACATTAAATGTAGATATTGAAACACATGCAGAACATGCCGAAATTGTGAATGAACAATTTACGATTGAAAATATGCGCTATGTAATCGATGTGATGAGTGCCTGCATCATTAAAAATGAAGTGCCATTTTGTGAGCTCGATGCCCATGCAGGTGATGGCGACTTTGGGATGAGTGTGGCCAAAGGCTTTAAACAGCTTAAACGTCAATGGGACGAGCTTTTGCAAGCTGAACACATGGATGACTTTTTACTCAACTGCTCCATGATCATTATGGAACATTGTGGTGGTGCTTCAGGTCCAATTTGGGGCTCAGCCTTCCGTGCAGCAAGCAAGTCAATTAAAGACAAAGAAACACTATCGGTTGCCGATTTTGCGACGATGCTGCAAGATGCGGTAAAAGGCATTCAAATCACGGGCGAGCGTTCATTTGGTCGAGGTGCAGTGGTTGGCGATAAAACATTAATCGATGCCTTGGTTCCTTGTGCCGATGCATGGTCAACAAATACAAATAAAAGCTTTAAAGAAAACTTTGTATTAGGCGCACAAGCTGCTGTTCAAGGTGCGGAATCTACCAAAGACATCGTTGCACGCATGGGTCGTGCAGGCACAGTCGGTGACCGAAGCTTGGGTTACCCTGATGCAGGTGCGCATGGGCTAGGTGTGATCTTTAGCGATATTGCAGAACATATTAAATAGCCCCTACAGGACAAGCCTGCAAAAAGCATCGGATTAATTCGATGCTTTTTTTAGCCTAAAATAATACCCTGGATTGTCATCTGCTCAGATTTTAAGCCTTTATTCATAATGTGTAGACCATCGTCTCAACACTCAATGATTAAATTTATGGCAGGACAATAAAAATCCACAATGAAATTTAATAAAGGGTTTTTCCGAGAAAATGCTAAACCTAAAATTTGATGACGGCGATTGCTTTAAAACGTAATACAAGAAAAAAAGGCCTGGAAGCATTTTTAATTTTAAATAAATATTTAGAAATCACCTGAATAACACCCTAAAGTTTGATATCTCTATCAACGAATTCAAACAACATTCCCAATCAATAAATCGGTGAAGGGGTATGATTCACCAATTCCAGATAATTTCTGACCTGATTTCTGCCCTGCCGTTTAGCCAGATATAAAGCCCGATCGGCCAGACGAATGGTCTGTTCTTTATTTAAAGTGCTTTGAGAGAGTGCCACACCAAAACTTGCACTCATCTTTAAAATCTCTTTTGTTTCTAACTGAATGTCCTCCTGCTCAATTATTTTACGGCAACGTTCTGCAATCTCAATCGCTTGCTGTAAATTTTGCTCTTTTAAAATCAGAATAAATTCTTCACCACCAAAACGCCCAACGATATCCTGTTCCCGTGTCGTGGCAGATAAAATTGCTGCAACGCGTTGCAAAACGATATCTCCAACTTCATGACCATATTGATCATTAATGAGTTTGAAATGATCCAGATCCAGTAAAATGACCGCATAAGCCGTTTTTTTCTTGCGTTCTAAAGTGGTGAGTTGTTCACCAATATAACGACGATTAAATACATTGGTCAGGACATCGGTTTGGCTCATTCTTTTAATATTTCTTTCACGCCGACGCCATTGTGAAAGTAAAATTTCAAAAAACAAAATCGAAACCAGCAAGATCGGCAGATAGACTTCCGCCATACTTCCGATCCAGAATTCATTATGATAAAACTCCCCATTTGTCAGTGCGTCACTAAACAAAGGCGCATAACGAATCACCCCGTTAAAAGTTAAGTAGCTAATAACGATGGTAAAAATAAGAGCGGGAATCGCAATACTATAAATAATTTTTCGTGAATAAAAGACCAGACCAATCAGGACAATATTGACAAATCCGGCAATAGTCGCAGGACTATAAATCCCGATGGTATAGCCCGCATAAATCATGGCACCACCAAAAAACATCGGTGAAAAATAAGAAATAAATTTACGGAACTTTCTATTTCTTTTATATCTGAAGCTAACCGCAATCATAACCACAAAAATGGTTAAAGTCACCAATACACTGACAATACGGATCAAGAAAAAGTCAGGATTAATCCAAATCCTATCCTCTTCCGAGAAATAACTGAACAGATACCATTTAATCGCACTGACCTGACATAACGCGCCAAAAATCAGGAGTAAAACCCCTTTATCAAAATTAGGCCAGTTAATAATTAAATTATCTGATTCATGGATATGAAACCTAAATCTGCCCCAATAATGCAAAACCAGTGCATATATTTTTTTAAACAAGTTCATAGACTTAATTACTATATTTATAATTTCTAAGTTTTTTATTGCCTTATATTTATAGCACAAAAATCAAACAATTGAGATTTATATTCGCTGAATAAACAGTATTCCATCCAAATGATCGACTTCATGTTGCACAATCCTTGCAGGAAAACCAGTATAGACCGTTTCCACTTGTTCGCCTTGCAAAGTTAAATAACGCACTTTAATCGTTTCCGCCCGAGCCACTTGTCCACGCTCATCGGGAACACTTAAACAGCCCTCTTCACCCAGAACAGTTGCTTCAGATTTCTCTAAAATTTCAGGATTCACCATCACCACCGCATCCATTTCTGGCGCATCGGGATAACGTAGGTTAGGACGTGAAGCGACAATAATCACCCGTTTAGAGATATAAACCTGAGGAGCAGCAATACCTACCCCATTACGTTCCGTCATGGTGTCATGCATGGCTTCAGCAAGTTGATTTAACCATTCGCTATTCAGCTCAGACTTGGCCACTTCAGCCGCGGCTAAGCTCAATATAGTTTCGCCACGCTGGGCTACAGCTAAAATGGTACTCATAAGTTCTTCCCTGGCTTGGATATAAAGTTAAATCTGTTTTTTAATCACACATTGTTTTAAACCACAAATTCTGTAGAAATTTTAACGCTAAAAACAGATCTATCCTATGCAATTTTAATCCTTGTATTTCATCTTTCCTGCAAATTGGGACTAGTGACCCTTAAACACAATCTTTTAAGCCCATTTTAATTTTATCTGGTTATAATCAGCTCAAATCCTTTATAAATATAAAATAATGACCACAGCCCAGCTCCTTCTTGGTGTTCTTTTCAGCTCTATAGGATTAGGCTATTTTCCGTATGGAAAAAAGCAGAAAGTCACTGTGCCCTTGATGTGTGGCTTGGTCCTGATGATCTTTCCCTATTTTGTAGAAAATACCGCGATACTCACAACAATCGGCATCATTCTCTCTCTTTTGCCTTACTTTGTAAGACTCTAATATCCACACAGATCACACGTGCTTATTCATAAATTTAAGTTGTTGCACTCAAAAGAAAGATTGATTTTTTATATAGATAGCAATTGATTAAAATCAAAACCTTACCACTATTTGTACATGCAATGACCAATACAACCAGCACGGAAGCGCCTGCACGTCTAAGCAGTGAAGACAAACGCACCCTTGGACTTTCCTCCCTCGGTGGCGCACTCGAATTCTATGACTTTGTCATTTATGTCTTTTACGCCAAAATTATTTCGGAGCTGTTTTTCCCAACTGGCTTAAGTCCCTTTTGGGCAATGCTGAACACCTACGGTATTTTTGCCGCAGGTTATTTCTTCCGCCCACTCGGTGGTGTGGTCATGGCACATTTTGGTGACCTGATTGGACGTAAACGCCTATTCAGCCTGTCGATTTTACTGATGGCGCTGCCGACCTTAATGATTGGTGTGATGCCAACCTTTGAAAGCATTGGTTATGCCGCGCCATTATTGTTATTGCTGATGCGTGTAGTCCAAGGTATTGCCATTGGTGGGGAAATTCCTGCGGCCTGGACTTTTGTTTCTGAGCACGTTCCGGAAAAGAAAATTGGTTTTGCTAATGGCTTACTCACCGCAGGTCTATCTTTAGGGATATTGCTTGGTGCATTGATGTCCTTGTTTATTTCCATCAAGTTTTCAGACACAGAAATTCATGACTGGGCATGGCGCATTCCCTTTATTGCCGGCGGTATTTTTGGTTTAGTCGCCCTGTATTTGCGTAGCTATTTAAAAGAAACCCCGGTATTTAAAGCCATGCAGGCCCGTAAAGAACTTTCCAAGGAAATGCCAGTAAAACAGGTTTTAGCAGAACATAAAACGGCTGTCGTGATTGGAATGTTATTTACCTGGTTCCTGACTGGCTGTGTAGTGGTGCTGATTTTAGCGATGCCGAACCTGTTGGTCGGTGCATTTGGTTTTGAACGCGCCGATGCCTTTAAAATGCAAAGTGCGGCAATTGTCATGCAAATGCTGGGTTGTATTCTGGCAGGACTGTTGGCTGACCGTTTTGGCGCAGGCAAAGTGATTTTATTCGGCTCGCTCGCTGTCGCGATCATTGCGGGTGTTTTCTATAATAGCTTGGGACATGTCGCTCCATCCACCGTGTTCATGCTTTACATGTTGCTTGGATTATTTTCAGGAACGGTAGGCATGGTATCTTACAGTATGGTGAAAATGTTCCCGGCTCAAATCCGCTTCTCGGGTATTTCATTTTCCTATAACGTGGCCTATGCCATAGCCGGCGGTATTACTTTGCCATTAGTGCAATGGTTAAGCCTATATAGCAATATTGGTGCAATGTATTACATTTGGGTGGTGTGCCTGGTCTCGTTCTTTACTGCGATGCTATATAGAGCCAAATTTGAAAAACAGGATTTAGCAGTATCTGCAATTCCTACAGCGCAGAACAGCATAAAAGATTAATCCTTAATAATCAAAAAAGCCCTTTATTAAAAGGGCTTTTTTATCATCTTCAAGCAGAGAGGTTTTTCTTTAATTCATCTTCAACAATCTGGATTTCCACATCACTGAATTTGCGAATTTCCCCTTCAGCATGCTTTTCTAGCATACCCGCAACCAAAGGAACTTTAATCTGAACCTGCCAATTTAAAGTAATGTGAATTTGCTTATCATCCCCTGTCACGAAACGTTCACAGTTCGCCTGCAAAGGTAGATTTGCACCCAATTCTATGGTCGAAGTTAAAGCTTCTAAATTGGTGATATCGGTTCGCTTCAAACGAAATGCATCTTTAAGCAGTTTTTTGGCAATATCCGGAATTTTCACATCTAAATTATAGGCACGGCGTAAAGTATAGGTATTGCCCTGAATTTTAGATTCAATAATTTCTAATTTTTCACCGGGTATACGTCTACACACGGCTTCGTGCAAAGCTGTATTTGATGCAATTCGTTTAAATTCATCAATTGAAACTCCCTGAATTGTAGAATTTACAGTAAAACGATGTGCCATCTCTCTATCCTTTATTTTTTTATTGGTAGTTTTGAATACTTATAAACCATTCCATGATCACTAATCTAGTGCATTTGGTCGCTGTTTATTTAATTGAATTTTAGTGAAGCTGTCATTGACCGCATATAGCGAACTACTGATCATATACGCCACAGCGTATTTCAACTTTCTCGCAGCAGGAAATACTCAGGAAATGGTTTCTATATTCAATGACGGCATAGAATTGTTCAGCACCATCATCCAAACCTGTCGCTGTCCATGTGCTGCCCTTGGGAAAATCATTTAGCCACTCGGCTTTATAAAAATCTGAAACTGAATTGAAGTTGATATAGTCTTCAGGCACAGCTTGAATCCGTGATGCCATTTCATCAAATTGCTTTAATTGATGTTGAACAAAATCAATCAGCATATGAGCAATCCAAGCACGTTATCGAAAGATATTTATACACCTTTAAAATGAGTGATCGCCTGTTTCTTTTTCACCTGTTCCCATTGCCACCAGCCAAAAGCGGCCAGACCGACAAAAGCGGCATACAATCCCGCAGTCAGGAATAAATCTTTATAAATAAACATACCCACATAAACGATATCGACAAAAATCCACAAGATCCAGGTCGCAATATGTTTACGGCTCGTCCAATAGGTGGCCAGTAAACTAAAAGCCGCCAATTGTGAATCCAGCATCGGTACAGCCGCATCGGTAAAATGTTTTAAAGTTAAACCGAAAATCAAACCGCCCACTGCTGCAAGTAGCATCTGGAAAATCACGATTTTACTGGAAATCGGTTCAATCCGGATTTCATGATCTTGCTGTTTGCCCTTCAACCAGTGATAGAAACCATAAAAGTTCACCCCCATAAAAAAGAACTGCAAGATGGTTTCGCCATACAGCTTAAATTCATAAAATAAATAAGCATATAAAACAAAGGCTGCGAAATTAAACCACCAACACCACATATTCCGTTTAATGGTCAATGTCACCCCAATAAGACTGATAATGACGGCAATAATTTCTAAAGGTGACATAGCAATAAACAGGCAGGTAAAGAGTGCTGCTATTATGGAAAAAATAGCGCTTAACGCAAGATAAATTGTACCAATTCAGCTACCCAATCTGACGGATACTAAAAATTTTTAGGACTATGATCTTTCATTTCAATACAAATTAAAAAGTAGCCTGCATAGATTTGACAGTTTTCTAATGCTCGTTTAGAAGTATAAAAAGCAATCTCACTGGGAGAGTAAAAATGTCACTACAACAAGGAAAAGTCAGCCGGGAAATCCGTGGGTCGCTGTTGTTGATTGGACTCGACCGGGCGACAAAAAGAAATGCCTTTGATAGCCATCTGATTCATGATTTATCCCTGGCCTTAACCGACTATGAAAACCATCCCGAATTACGCTGTGCTGTGATTTTCGCTCATGGGGATCACTTTACTGCAGGCCTGGATTTGGTTGAGTTACAACCTAAATTGAGCAGTGGCATATTTAGCTACGATGAACATCAGATCAATCCATGGGGAACCAGCGGACGTCAGCGAAAAAAGCCGGTCATTGTTGCAGTACAGGGTTTTTGCTATACCGCAGGCATCGAGTTGATGCTGAATGCCGATATCGTAATTGCACAGGACAATAGCCAGTTTGCACAAATGGAAGTTCAGCGTGGCATTTTACCGTTTGGTGGTGCAACGGTGCGTTTTGTACAGGCAGCGGGCTGGTCTAAAGCCATGCGCTACTTACTCACTGGAGATACGTTCGATGCACAAACCGCACTCGACTTAAATCTGATCAATGAAATCACCACTGAACCTCCACTTAAGCGAGCGGTTGAATTGGCGGAGCGTATTGCACAAGCCGCGCCACTGGCGGTACAAGCCACGCTTGCCTCTGCCAAGGAGGCCGTTGAACATGGGGCAGAAACCGCATTTTCCAATTTACAACAACACCTCACCCCACTGTTAAATACTCAAGATGTACAGGAAGGTGTCATGGCAATGCTGCAACGGCGCGCACCCGAATTTAAAGGTCAATGATTTAAAAACCAATAATTTAAAAAATAATAATTTTAAAATTAGTCATCTAAAAGTGAATCCTCTAAATCCAATAAAAACGAGTTTGCCATGTTGGATTTAAATCAGAAGCTAGAAACCGGGCATTTTTAAGCTGTATTTTGAACAGATTCATAAGTGCGCTACGGTTTTTAGCTATGGGATCAAAGGCTGTTTAGCTGGTATTTTTCGGTTGAAGCCCTGTATTAATCGAAGAATATTTTAAAAAATTCACGCTATTTTTCCGTATTTAGAAATGGCGTTCTATCCATTGTTTAAAATACAACCTACAGGAAATAAAGCTAAAATTTTAGCCAGGAATTGCTAGCCGATTTTGAAGGAGTGATTTTAATGGATTACCTGAATGATGGCCTGCTCTATCTTGATCAGGTAAAGTAACCCATTTTAAGGCAATTACATACTGCCAGAGATATATAGCACTTCATCCTTTAGCTAAAATATGTGGCACTCAAGTGCATCATTTTGATCAAACGTGGCTATGCTCATCTTTCATTTCAAATTTATGCTCTTCCCCAAAACGGTCGACATGGGTATAAAACACCCCGTAACGTCCTACATAATATTCCAAAGACTGGTCATAGAAAGTCCAGTAAATAGACCATTCGCCTAAATCCAGCTTACGAATCTGGGTTTGGGTTTTGGCTGGCATTTTCCTTAATACATCTTCTTGAACCACAATCGCCTGACTCAAATTTCGTTCAGTCAATTCGCGCTCAAAAAATATTTGGCACACCCCATCAAATAATTGCTGTTCATATTCCTCTACTTCATCGATACGTGCTTCATAGCTTGACAATGGCTTGGTGGATATAGCGGCAGTTTTATCCATATCGGCTAACTGCTTGATTTTGAATTGCTGATAATGTTGATTAATATAAAATTTTAAAAATATTTTCCAAAGCCCAATGCACCCAATCAAAAGACACAACCACACAAGTATTTTTATCATAGCGTCACTCTCACGAGTAAATAGTTGTTATTTTTATATTTATAAAACAATTTGAATAAAATTCATACAATTTTTAAAATATTATGTGTTTAAAGTTAGAGTTTATTTTAAATTTTATTCAGTCTATTTAGTTTTTATCGCTAAGCTCGAATGGCTTGATACTGGTCCCGACCGGCGCCTTTAGCGGCATAAAGCTGAACATCGGCAGCCTTCATGAGTTCATGAATATCGGCATAGGGATGATTTCGATCCATCCAGGAGACTCCCATGCTTAAGGTCACATATTGTTTTTCATCGGGTCTATTTAGATGTTCCAGTTGTGCCTGTCTGACTGCAATTAACACCTGCTGCAATAACTTTAAGACCACTTCACTGGGAACATTATGCAGAATGACTGCAAACTCTTCCCCGCCATAGCGTGCCACATAAGCTGAAGGCGGCAAGGCTTGTTGTATAATCTTGACCAAATCTTGCAAAATCGCGTCACCTTTCAAGTGACCGTAGTAATCATTATAATTTTTAAAATAATCCACATCTAACATGGCAAATGCCAAGGTACTATTACTGTGGTTTTTTGTCAGGGTAAATAAACGCTGAATTTCATCATTTAATGCACGACGGTTAAATGCCCCGGTCAGTGCATCCACTTGAATTTGTAATTCCAACTGTTCATTTAACTTATGCAATTGCAAGGTCCGCTCTTGTACTTTTCGGTCTAAAGAGCTATTCAGTTCAAGTAAATTATTATTCAATTCTTCGATATGACGCGTATGCTGAGCATAATTTTTTGACTGCTGAAACATGATCAGCAAGGCATAGAAACTGGTTGAAATAAAAGTCAGGTTAAAGGACTCAATCAAATTCAAATTCAATAGAAAGTCATGAAAAAAAGTGGCGCATAACAGAATTACTGCCCATAAATTAATGCTGGAATACTTTTCTTTATATTTTAGGGTTAAATAAAAACCATGGGCAAAGTTTAAAATGACCACCAGACTAAATATGGAACTATAAAATGCTAGACGCTGAAATACTTCAGGAGTTGTAAAAAAAATCATCACAATATTCATTGTGACTAGGATGAGGGCAATCGCATATACGATCAAATTCAAATAACGCCGATTGAGCAAATACATATAACTTAAGAAAAATGCAATCGCCAAATTGGTAAATAGATATTCTAAGCGCTCTCCCCATAACCAGCTGATGTCTGTAAATGTCGTATAGGCATACGGCGCTGAAAATAAATTATGTAAAGCCAAGAATAAGATAAAAAGACCAAACACAAAAACCCGAATACTACTGCGCCGGATTTTTCCTTGAGAAATTGAGAACATTAAGGTAAAGATACCTAAACCGAATACCGCACCACAGACCAAGCCTATGCTCATCATCAGTTGTTCGAACTGACGAGTAATGGTTTTCGCAGTACCAATCCTTATAGGGTTCTCTATCCCCCCATGGAGATGTTTAAAATTTGAAACTTGCAGGGTAACCATCAGATCTTCTGTCTTTGGTACAATAAAAGCAATTCGAGGTGCATTTTCTGTTTGATGATTTTTTGCATTCTTGCCGATTAAACCCAGGCGCAGGACATAATCTCCATTTAAATACAAACGGTAGGCACTGTATTGATTGGGGATAAATATCGCGATATTTCGTCCAAGATATTCTTTGGGTACTTTAAAATGAGCAATGAAGGTACCGTAAGTTTCATTGGTACCTGTGAGTTCTTTAAAAGAAGTCGGCAAACTCACGCTGGTCGATTTCAGGACAGAACTGGGCTGAGTGATGAATTGTTCAGGATAATATTGCCACACGCCCTGCAAGGGAGTACTGGTCTTTTCAGTAAATTGAACGTTATTAATTAATTTTTGTTGTAAAGAAGAAGATTCAGACGCAGCAGCATTTTGTGCCCATGCAGGTGTTTGCCACGCAAATATGCATAAACATGCCGAAAGAAAAAATTTTAAAAAATATATTGAATTATGGATTTTATCCAAAAAGTTAATCACCCTTAAATTATGTTTACCTCTTTCTTAATGTAGCGATAAAAAAATAAAACTCAAATAATTTTTCATGTATTTGCAAGATCTATCCTTGTATCTTGCAGAATATTTTTTAAACAGAGATTAATGAGTTTTAATCACGTGTTTTGACATCAAACAATTCAATTTCAAAAATAAGGTTTGAGTTGGCAGGAATGATTTTGCCCATTTTCCGTTCACCATAAGCCAAATGTGCAGGAACCAGCAATTTACGTTTACCGCCCACTTTCATGCCCATAATGCCTTGATCCCAGCCCTTAATCACACGGCCAGTCCCAATCACGGTTTCAAAATAATTGCCACGGTCAATAGAGGAATCAAACTTGGTTCCGTCTTCCAACCAGCCTGTGTAATGTGTGGTAATCAGCGCGCCTTTAACGGCTTCCTTACCTTCACCTACTTTTAAATCAATAATTTCTAATTCGTTTGTCATCGTCATTTACCTGAACTGAGTACTCAATTTTCAATGGCCATTATAAACCGGATTGCATTGAGTTCTTGATGATTTAAGGTTTTTAGCATTTAAAAACTCAGCTCTTGAATATTTGAATCATTAAGTAAATAAGTGGTCAATTTTTTATGGTTTTCAGCAGAGCCAATTAAAATCCAGCGTCCACTCATTCGGTGCTCGGTTTTATGCTGCACACTGCGAACCACCTTCATGTTATAAGTTTTAAATAATTCTTCATATTGTTCTAAGGTTTTCTGTTGATAAGGACAAATAATCCGGTAAGTGCGTGCCTGGCTCAGGGCTTCTATACCTTCCTGTACATAAATCAAAAAGATAAGAACAATTAAAACAATGAAGGTGGCAAACAGGCTTAACAGTTCATAGCCTGCACCAGCAGCCATGCCTAATGCAGCCGTCATCCAGATGGTGGTTGCTGTAGTGATTCCGGAAATACGGTTTTCATCTTTAAAAATCACCCCTGCCCCGACAAAACCCAAGCCTGTCAGGATATTAGCTGCAATCCGGTCATGGCTGTCGAGCCCAATTTTTACAGACAAAATGGTAAACAAACATGAACTCAGACTGACCATGATCATGGTTCTGAGACCGGCCGATTTACTGCGATATTCACGCTCTGCACCAATAATTGCACCAATGCCCAGGGCAATTAGCAAACGATAGAGATCCGGATGCATATATTTTCCCTTTATTCATTTTTATTCTTTTCAGGTATACGCAATTTTGTCAGCAGGATGCAAGCCGAAACCCGCATCCGGTTTATATTTACTGTAACTGTTCCCATTCAACCAAGACTTGCGCATGCTCGCCAATCAGCGTCCATTCACCATCCATGACGT
The DNA here is from genome assembly GCF_052712855.1 of Acinetobacter sp. F16. NCBI lineage: Bacteria > Pseudomonadati > Pseudomonadota > Gammaproteobacteria > Moraxellales > Moraxellaceae > Acinetobacter > Acinetobacter sp. F16. Next base: position 57,609 of record NZ_JBRATK010000014.1, on the reverse strand, counting down.
TTAACTGTAATTGCATGGTGCGTTCGCATAACTGTGGCAGTGCATTGGTGGTTGCTGTAGAGAGCTTCCACACTTTAACATTGCTTAAGGTTTTTAATTTGCTGTTGCGCTTGTACCATTCATCTACTGACGAACCATAAGTCACTACTGCGACCTGTTTGCAGCGCGCGCTGGCTTTTTTGACTTTATCTTCATCTGGACTACCCACTTCAATCCATTTAACCAATTGACCGGTTAAGTCTTTTTCCCACAAAGCCGGTTCATCGGTTTCAAATAAATCTTTGGTAAATTCTAAAGCTTCATCAGCAAAACGCGCATAGGCCAAAATACGTACCATCAATCGTTCAATCGTTTCAGATGGATGTTGCGCCATGGTCAGTTGATAATCAGCATATTGATGATCATCCATATTGGCAATATTCAAATCAGCCTTATAAATCGTTGCTTTAAGCGCCATAAAAGAGTCCTCAAATTTGGCGCTTAGCATACTTGATTTAAAGCCTTTAGAACAGTTGGGCTAAGTTCTGGCATAACTGGTAGCTCATTCTATTCACTGTTAGCTTTTATAATGCAAAAACTAAAATAGAACCTCTTTCTGCAAGTGGTATTGGTCCTAATTCTGGGTATTGGACTTGGCTTGTTATTTCATATACCAACCTGATCGGTAACCGAGTCGCGGCAGTAGTGATTGCAAATGGGGAAAAAGCCATTGACCATGCTCACGTACAACACATACTAAACCTGTCAGTCTCCGCAAACGACGCTTCAGTCGCTGATGTACTAATATAAGAAAAGCCCCCACATGAGGGCTTTGCTTTATGTTCTTGATGAACAGCTGAATCACCCCAAACATTTCAGCGTATGATTATTCTTTTTTAAAATGTTACTGATCTATGCGGCAGTTCATCAGTGCTGTTTCAAAAACCAGCCAGTCTCGCTGATCTTGCACAATGATTTCAATGCGGTTATCAATGCCCTCTTCTGAAGACTGATAGTTAAATTGTTCCGGATTAAAATTAAAAGTTTTCCAACCCTGATTGGTATTAAAAATTCCTTTAATCCGCAGCCAATTCTTTTGTTCACAAAGCAAATCTAAAAGAGGATAAAAATCAAATTGCCAGCGTTTAGGGAATTTCCATCCCGCCACACTATAGCCTTGAGTAGTCTCGACATAGTGATAAGGCAACTGTTTAATTTCAGGCAGGCTTTGCTCTGTCGAAAATTTTTTTTGAATTTTTAGTAAGGGCTGAATCTTGCGTTCAGTGCCTACATAAGGCAGATCAATTTGCTGAAGGGAAATTTGTTCTTGCCCACTCATCAGCCAGGTTTGCTGATAGGCTTGATATTCAGTTTTTAATGCGGCTAGAGCTTGCTCATCAGCAAAATCCATAGTATCTGCATGAGAAACCACAATCTTCTGCGCAGCTTTTAACTGATCTGCATACAGATTCTGTTTGCTCCAATCAGCATCATGCAAACGTGAACCATCCACCACCGAGACTAAGGCACGCATGGCAATACTCTGTTGCCAATGCGGTTCGGTCAGTTGTTCCAGTAATTGCGCAGGATGTCCCAAACCGGTCGGTTCGATAAATAACCGGTCCGGTTTGGTTTCAGACAATAATCGCGACAAGGCAATTTGCATCGGTAATTGACTGCTACAGCACAGACAGCCGCCCAATAGCTCTTTGACTTGATAGCCCTGGGTTTGCGGTAACATCTGCTGATCTACCCCGATTTGCCCAAACTCGTTCATTAGCACTGCCCACACTTCACTTTCTGGTTTCTGACTGAGCAAATGCTTGAGCAAGGTGGTTTTTCCAGCCCCTAAAAATCCAGAAATGATATGCGTAGGGACAGCTTGCGTGGGAGAAATCAGTTTCAAAACTTACTCGCTATTCATTGGGTGAAAATCAATCCATGCAGTGCCCAGAACAAACCCTCTGAAACATCTGCATATTGCTCACTTTAATTTCTTCCTGAATTCATGGCAACATATTCACATTATTTAAAAAGACTTAGCCAACGCTTTTATTAAATTTTATTGAGTTAATTCAAACAAATATGAAATTTAAACTCAGTATCATTCATTTATTTTTACTTTATTAAAAGGCCAAATTGAGGAAATACAGCGCCTTATTTGAAAGATTTATTTACATTTAATCTCAAGCTATAAAGTTTCGAGAATGATGATTGAGACCGGTTTTGTTTGTTCTTGGTAAACAATAAACTTTTAAAAAAGCTGATACAGAAATATTCATATACATTTTTTCTTCAGTTTTTAGACCATTTCTTACAGTAAATAAACAATTAGCGCTTGGTTGTATTTTTCCGGTTAACGGTTCTGTTTCACTTTGTTGCTTGGGTTGCTCCCCTGCTCCAGGCTCTTTAGCATGAGCGCTGTCCATATTTATGTGATGATAAATATGGATCGAATAACTTTTTAAAGAATAAAGGATGCCAAAATGAAATTAACTCAAATATTACTTGCTTCTGTTTTTACCCTTGCTGCTGCAACTACCTTTGCTGCAACTGAAAAACAAACCAAAGAAGAGAAAGTAGTTGTTTCGACTCAGGAACAGCCAGCGAGCAGCGCTGATAGCACTGCAGATCAAGCAACAACGAATCAACCGGCTTCAGACAAAACCACGGAAGAAAAAACCACCAAAACGACGAAGTCCACCCAATCGACCAAGTGAAATAAATTTTCGTAATAACACGGTAAAACCCAATGCTGAATTATTCACTCCACCTGAGCTAAGCACAGGAATGATTTAGCAATTAAAGCTGAACTATTTAAATAGTTCAGCTTTTTTCACTTTAACAAAGATTTGGTTGAATGATAGAAAAAAATGATCATTGATTGAAAAAATTGTATAGTTAAATATCTATAGATTTATTATTTTTCAATATCTTAAAATATTTATACCATTTGAGCTGTTTTCTTTTCATTCAACATATCTACTATGGCATAGCTTGTTTAGACCCTCAATTTCACCGTTAATACACTTAGATGTGAATTGATTGAATGGACATTCGCTATGAGCAACAAAACAAATTACACCACTGAAGTGGCAATCTTGGGCGCAGGCCCTGTTGGTTTAACGATTGCGAACTATTTAAGCAAACAAGGTGTTCAGGTCACTATTATCGAACAGCTGGATAGTTTGATTGACTACCCACGCGCCATTGGTATTGATGATGAATCTTTGCGTACCATTCAATCACTTGGTCTGGTCGATCAAGTCTTGCCGCATACGACACCCAACCATGCAATGCGTTTCTTGACCCCTAAAGGTCGCTGTTTCGCAGATATTCAGCCACTTACCCGTGAATTTGGTTTCTCACGTCGTAATGCATTTATTCAGCCTCAAGTAGACAATGTCTTGCTGCAAGGTTTAAAACAATACGAAAAAACTGAAGTGCTTTTTTCACGTCAGCTAAATGAGTTTAGCCAGGATGCAAATGGCGTAACGCTTAAGATTCAAGATAAAAACCAGAAACAAGAAACGGTTCAGGCAAAATATTTAATTGCCTGTGACGGTGGCAACTCAATTGTACGTCGTACTTTAAACATTGCTTTTGATGGTAAAACTGCACCGAATCAATGGATCGTCATCGACATTGAAAATGATCCTTTAGCGACTCCACACATTTACTTGTGCTGTGACCCGGTACGTCCATATGTGTCTGCGGCACTTCCGCATGGTATCCGTCGTTTCGAATTCATGGTCATGCCGGGTGAAACTCAGGAAGAACTCAGCAAACCAGAAAACATCGCAAAATTGCTGTCTAAAGTCTTACCGAATGCTGAAAATATTGATGTGATCCGTCAGCGTGTCTATACGCATAATGCACGTATTGCCGATAAATTCCGTGTCGACCGGATTTTGCTAGCTGGTGATGCAGCGCATATTATGCCGGTATGGCAAGGTCAGGGTTATAACAGCGGTATGCGTGATGCATTCAACTTGGGATGGAAAGTTGCGCTGGTGGTACAAGGTAAAGCGACTGCAGATTTATTGGATTCTTACCAGATTGAACGTAAAGACCATGCCAAGGCGATGATTGATCTTTCTGTGATGGCAGGTCACGTGCTTGCGCCACCGAAAAAATGGCAAGGTTTTGTTCGTGACGGCATTGCCTACGCATTGAATTACATCAAGCCGATTAAACAGTATTTGCTTGAAATGCGTTTCAAACCGATGCCGAAATATAATGATGGTGCATTGCTAGCAGATGGTAAAAAGGAATCTCCAGTCGGTAAAATGTTCATTCAGCCGCATGTGAAACTTGAGTCTGGTGAAAAGGTTTTACTGGATGACGTGATTGGCAACGACTTCGCCATTATTGCCTGGGGTGTGGATCCACAATGGGGACTCAGTGACACCACCATGCAAGTCTGGAAAAATTTAGGCGTTAAATTTATTCAGGTCATTCCTGAAGTTCAGTTTGGCAATGAAAATCGTAAGAAATTTGATGGCGTGATTACCCTTGGCGATATTGGTACTGACATCCGTACCTGGTTTGGTAAAACCTCGGATTCGGTGGTCATTCTACGCCCTGACCGTTTTGTGGCCGCGCTTGCGATTCCACAAACTTTAGACCATGTCAGCCAACAGCTATTCAAAAAGCTGCATGTAAAATAATACAGCTATAAAAAACACATTCACTGAATCATATTCAGAGGCCTGACCACGCAAAGCGTGGTCTTTTTGATTCTGCTTTTTTTCCTGTTCAAATGACATTAAGAGTTAAGCATTTATTTTTTGAAACCACGGTACATCTTTCATTGAATCCCGGCTTCCGATGAGTTGAATAAAAGGCTTGAACTCATCTTGATAAGGCAAAATTTTGAAAGAGATGGCAAAAACTAGCCAATAAGCCAAATATAAATCTGCTGCTGAAATTTTCTCGCCCAGCAAATACGGATTAGCCTGTTGCATGCCCTGTTTTAGGAAAGCGAATAACGTTTCCTCATGACCAAAAGCCAAGCCCATTTTTCTCTTTTCAATTTGTTCTTTAGACACCTCAAGACTCTTTAAGTCCATATATTCGGTCAAAGGGCCATGACAAAAGAACATCCATTTCAAATATGCACCACGTTTGGGATCATCCAGTGCGGGTGAAAAACCTTTTTCACTATATTTATCTGCCAGATAGGTAAATATTGCCGCCACTTCTGAAATCACGATCCCTTCATCGACCAGACAAGGCACTTTCCCCATCGGATTAACCTTTAAATATTCGGCTTGATGCATTTTTTCATAAGGAATATGAATCTGTTCAATCTGGTCTTCAATCTCAAGTTCTTTTAATAAAGGAAATAAAGTCATGCCACGAGACTGGGCATTGTTATACAACTTCATCATTTTTTTGGCCTATCTTGTTATTTTAGACTTTAAGTATAAATCGTTTTAGATGAGGTATTGATGGTTGTTATGTGAGGCATGAATTGACTACGATGCTTTTACTGAATGAAAAGCATCGTGTAATAGAGATAATTTTTTAAAAGAAGCCCATATAAAATTGTTCTTTCAAGATTTTTAAAATCAGTTCAATCACTTGATTTTTTTGGCCTTTACGGTAACTGACGTGCAGGTCAATCATAGGTAAAGGCTCAAGGGTATTTTTGACCACAATTTTATCGCCCAAGAGAGGGATCACATAGGCAGGCACCAAACTCCAACCCACGCCCATTCCGACTAAATTGACATTCAATAAAATATTGGTCGATTGCTGTACCACTTTGACATTCAATTTGGCTTGCTTAAAAAAGTCGGTAATAATTTTATACAACTGAGGTGATGCAATTTCATCACTGATAATAAAATCCTGGTTGTTAAAGCTCTTGATGCTGACGTGACGCTGCTCGGCAATCGGGGAATCTTTCGGAACAATTAAAGCCAGAGGCTCGCTAAAAATTTGTACATGCTCAATTTCACTAGACTCATCAACATAACGGGTAAATGCAATATCAATATCGCCTTTCTTTAAAGCCTTGAATTGATCAGCATCGGTCATACTATGAAAGTTAATTTTAATTTCTGGAAAATGCACCCGAATATTCGGCATGATATAGGGGAAAATTTTCATTTCAGCCACAGGCACAAAACCGATATTCAGCTGGTCTTTATTCAAATTGGCAATTTGGCGTGCATCCTGAATGGCCTTTTCAGCATGTTCCAGACTTAGCAATGCCTCTTTTAAAAATGCTTTACCTTCTTCTGTCAGTTCGACTTTGCGATTCGATCGAACCAATAGCTGAACTCCAACTTCCTGTTCAAGGTCTTTAATTTGCTGGCTTAAAGATGGCTGTACCGTGCACATACGTAGTGCAGCTTTAGTAAAATTCAGCTCTTCTGCCACTGCAACAAAATAGCGTAAATGACGTAATTCCACGGCCGTACCTCTTTATTTGGGTTGTTTAAGTGATGCTGAAACTGTGTATTTATAGACACATAACGTCGCTACAGTAATCACAGCACAGAATAGATAAGTCATTTGATAACCATAATAGGCAATGATCAGCCCCAGAATCACTGAACCCAGAGCCATGCCTAAATCAAATAAGGTGAAGAAGGTCGAGATGGCATGTCCCATTCGCTGCTTGGGCACCGACTGAATCGCCACAGTTTGAAAGCATGGAAATAATGAGCCATAGCCAATTCCAATAAATATAGCAGATAGCCAAAGAATCCATTGGTTTGAGACAAAGCTCACCACCACCAAGCCTAAAGCAAAGAAAATAAATGAAGGATAAATGACGGCGCTGGCCCCTTTACGGTCATAAATTTTCCCGACCCAAGGCCGCACCACAATCATGGAAATGGCAAAGACAATAAAAAATAAACTGGTATAGGCCAGTAAATCCTTCGATTCACTATACGCAGTAATAAAGCTCATAATGCTGGAATAGGCAAATGCGGTTAGTAATGCCACAAAGCCAATCGGCACGGCACGCATTTCAATAATGTCATGCAACCCCAACCGTTTTTCTTCTACTTTTTCTGTTAATTTATCGAGTTTATTTTCTTGTATCGGAACCATTAAACAGAAAATAAAGCCCAGACAAATCACTGCGGTCAATATTGCAAACAGGCTAATAAAGTCAGTAAATTGCAGCACGGTTAAGGCAATTAAGGGTCCAAATACCACTGCAAGGTTGGTGGACATGACAAAATAGCCCATGCCCTCACCTTTACGATGATCTGGAATAAAATCATTGGCAATCGGCACGGTCACCGTGGTCAATATACTAAACCAAATACCGTGGATAAAACGAATCACCAATAAAGCCCACATGCTGTCGGCAAATAAATAGCTAAAAGCAAACAGGACAAATAAAAATTCGGATCCGCGAAAGGATATTTTTTTACCTAATTTTTCGACAATGAGTCCAGAAAATGGGCGAACTGCAATTGAAGAGATCAGAAATAATGTCAGTGCCAAACCGGCTTCTTTAACCGTTCCACCTAAATTTTTCATGATATAGATGGGTAAAATAGTCAGGAGCGCATAATAATAAGTAAATAAAAACAGGTTATTGAACAGACATAAAATGAAAGAGCGATTCCATAAGCGCTCGGTGTTCGGGGTAGTCATAATGATCAACTTAAGGGTAGCTATGGCGACTTTTGAACAAGAACAGGTTGCATGAGCAGATGTACCAAACTTTGAATATAGGTTTCATCGGGCATGCGATTGAAGAAAATAATTTGATAATGGATCGGCCCATACAGCGCATCCAGCATCAGCTCAAAAGGATAATCAGCAATAATTTCATGCCGTTCAATTGCGATTTGAATCAGCTTACGGGTTTGCTCACGGCGCGGTAATAAATACTGTTTAAAAAATTCACCCGCAGCTTCACGATGCTCAGCCATCACCACCAGCAAGGCTCGGCCCACCGGATGATTCAACGCATGTGCTAACTTTAAAAGTTGCTGATTGAGATTCAATTCCAGACTTTGCTCAAAATCCAGTTCAAATACTGAAGCGGTTTGCGCTTTGAAAGCATCAAAGACCAAGTCAGACTTATGCTTCCACCAGCGGTAAATCGTCGATTTCCCGACCCCTGCCCGTGCCGCAATGTCTTCTACAGTTAAATGGCTGTAATCATATTCTTCTAAAGCAGCAGTCACTGCTTTCAAAATACATTGTTTACGGCGTGAAGTTTTCTCAACCTCTACTTCAGTCATGGCCTCACCAAAAACGAAACGATACGTATCGTTTTATATTATGCCGATTTAGTACTGCTGTATAGATCAAAAGCATATTTTCATAGCAAAAAAAAGACCGCTTAAAAGCGATCTTTTTTAATCAATACATCATTAGCATTGTGAGGTTTTTTTATAAATACTGCATGATGGATGATGACTTTCTTGCAAACGAGCGACTTTGCGGTGTTCAGCCGCTTCAAAACGGCAGCGTTTCCAGTCATTATCTAAATTTAGCGCTGGGATTTGTTGTGGCTTACCATTTTCATCCACCGCAACCATGGTGAAATAGCAGCTATTGGTATGGCGAATCGTACGCTTTTGAATATTCTGCGCCTCTACACGAATTCCGATCTCCATAGAGGTACGCCCGACATGGTTTACGCTGGCAAGGAAAGTCACCAGTTCACCGACATGAATCGGTTCTTTAAAATTGACTTTATCGACCGATAAAGTTACCACGTAACTACCCGAATAACGGCTGGCACATGCGTATGCGACCTGATCCAACAATTTTAAAATTGTTCCACCGTGAACATTACCTGAAAAGTTTGCCATATCTGGAGTCATTAAAACCGACATGGTTAATTCAGACTGGTCATCTAATGCTGGAGCAATTTGATCTAATGGGGACATCGCGTTCTCTAGACTCTTTGATAGACAATAGTATTAAGTCATTATTATATCGTTTTTCTACGAAATAGAATGTCCAAATCGGCAATAAAGTCATCATTATTATTTATAGTGATTTCAGCATCATTCAAGAAAATATATATCAGTCTATTTAACAGGCTGTATCTGCTATCTTTTTAATTTATTGCAGTTTTTATAGAATAATTACTCAAAAAATATGATTACAAAAAATACACTCGCATTCATTTAAAAGTATGCCATTTTTAAATAATAAGGTAATTATGTGAATTAAGACTCAATGCAAATCCATTTGCAGATATTCTTTTTTAAGTATCTACTGCTTAAAAATAAAACCAGCCTCACACAAGTTAAATAGGACGAAATTAAATAAGACTTAATTAAACAGGATTAAGAAACGATTTCACGTCGTAGCATCTCTTTAGAAATATTGCCGTAACTGAGCACATTCTGCTGATCGAGCTGTGTTTCAATACTAAATGTACCGTCCGCATTTTCTGCAACGACAGTAAAAACCAGATGTTCCATAGTGGCCATTTTGACTTTATGTCCGATGCTAATTTTTTCTCTAATCATACTGCTGTTATTCATTTAACCATCCTTACAGAAATATGTGTTCATATTGACTTTAATGCAATTAAGTTTATTGATTTTTCAACTACTGGTAAACTTAAATCATTGAACAAAAAAGTATTAATACAAAAATAATATAGTATAAAACTTTTGGCTACTTAATTGCTTTTATTCAGAAATATCAATTAATTAATTTATCTTTATAATAGAATTCATCTTAATTCGCTTATTTATCAATCAACACAGAAATCTATGTGACACTATTGAAAATAGGAACAAGACTGCATTAAACAAAAAATTATGTCTTGTTCTTAACTCCTTTCTTCATTGTTACTACTCTTCATTATTATTATTTCAATTTTTTACAACTTCAATTAATCCTGTGCACTCAACTGAATTTTGTTTATTGGGGAATAGTGTTTTTGATTGAATACTGTCGAAATAGCATTTAATTGATTTTGTGCTGATTTTACGCCCGCTCGTATAGTCATTTCACGGCCTTTGACATCAAAAATATGTGCTTTTTCTCTTAAATCAGGCTGAATCACAATATCTGCATGTTTCAATTCTTCTCTGGCTAAATGGTTCTGCATGATATTAATATTCTGGTTAAACAGGCCCCAAACATTGCTGGTTTCAGTATGCACCGGTTGAGCCAGAATATCGACTGCGATCACAATATCTGCGCCCAAATCACGTGCGACATTGACAGGAACAGGGCTAACCAGGCCGCCATCCACATATTCATCTTCACCAATTTTAGTGGGCACAAACATACTTGGAATAGACACAGAGGCACGTACTGCTTGCCCGGTGTTGCCATAATTAAAGACCACTTTTTTGCCTTCTTTTAATTCTGTCGCCACCACATACATTGGGGTTTTAAGCAATTCCAAAGGTATATTATTCACTTGCTGATTGACGTAATTTTCAACTTTTTTGCCGTCAAAAAAACCTTTCATATCCAGTTTTACATCACGGACATCATTGGCTTTCATATTTAAAGCAATATCGCGCAATTCATTCGCGGTTTTGCCGCTGGCATAAATTGAACCCACAATACTGCCTGCACTGGTACCGACAATAAAATCAGGATGAATGCCTTGTTGTTCCAATACCTGAATCACACCAATATGCGCATAGCCACGCGCACCACCACTCCCGAGAACCAAAGCAACAATCGGACGATTTTCCTGTTTTTTTAATTTTTTAAAGTCAATGCGGTCGGCATGTACTTGTGCATCTACACTTGGAGATTCAGATAAGCCGGTAGAACCTACAGTAAGCTTGGAATGGGGAACACTTTGGCATCCCACTACACTTACTACAGCTAAAACAATAAACCCGAATTTGATATTTATCATGAACTACCCAAAGATGAATAAGCTTATCTTTTAAAAGTTGTACAGTTTAAGAACTATCTGTTTTTCACACTGTAGTATTTCGTTAAACTGCCATCGAAAAATATTAGCCTTTAAAAGATTGAACTGAGTGAATTTGCCAATGCCATATCTTCATTATCGCACTATTTTTCTAAATTTTTTAAAATTAGGCTGTCTGGCATTTGGTGGTCCCGCCGCACATCTGGTCTTCTTTCATCAAACCTTTGTAAAACAATTAAATTGGCTAGATGACCAACAATATGCCCAATTGGTCGCATTGGCACAAATTCTACCTGGACCGACCAGCAGCCAAGTCGGGTTAGCCATTGGCTATGTGAAAAAAGGCTATTGGGGCGCGGTACTTGCCTGGCTGGGTTTCACTTTACCTTCAGCATTAATGATGACCATGGTAGCCTTATTAGGCGAACAACTTTTCCCACTGCTTTCTTCAGCATTTTTCCATAGTATTCAACTAATTGTTTTGGCGGTGGTGACATGGGCTTTCTGGCAAATGCTGCGCAGCTTTTGTACCAAAATTTGGCAATACATTTTAATGCTCTGTTCCACCCTGTTTATTTATACTGTTTCCCTGCCCTTGAATCAAATTATTGTGATTTTTATTGCGGCATTGCTGGGCATATTCTTCGCACAAAAAAATGCGACTACAAAAGAAAATAAAGCGGAAAATTCTTCTTTAACAGAGGCTATTTCTTCTACAGAAAGATCAAATGCTTATCTTTGGTTCATAGTTTTTATTCTGCCTTTCTTTATCTTTCCAGTTCTGAACTGGCTACACATTGGTATGTTCACTCAAATTTTTGAAAGTTTTTATCGCACCGCTTCGCTGGTGTTTGGCGGGGGACATATTATTCTGCCTTTTTTGCATCAGGACTTTGTTGCCACAGGTTTAATTTCAGCAGAAAAATTCGATTTAGGTTATGCCTTTGCCCAACTGATGCCAGGGCCTTTATTTAGTTTTGCCAGCTATATTGGGGCGTTAATGCCTTTAACCGCATTTCCTGTACTTAATGCAGCCCTTGCAACTTTGGCTATATTCATTCCTTCCTTTCTACTAGTTTTTGGAAGCTTGCCTTACTGGTCATGGCTGATGAACCAAGCCTATATACGTCATGCTGTTGTGGGGATCAATGCAGCTGTGGTCGGTCTTCTACTGTGTATGGTTCTGCAAATGGCGCAGCATTATATTGTACAGCTGACTGATCTTTTATTTGTTGCAGTGGTCATAGCACTGCTTAAAACCAGGCTTCCCGTCTGGTTGAGCCTAATTGGCAGCTTCCTGGGCCATCAACTTGTTCTGAGCTTTTTATAATATTCAGAATAAAAAAGCCCCAGTTTCCTGGGGCTTTCTAGACATATATTCAGACTTATACAAAAAACTTAAGAATCAGCTGAATGACGGTCGCATTAATTAAATCGACAAAGAATGCCCCGCATAATGGAACAATCAAGAAAGCTTTATGCGAAGGACCATACATATTGGTAATAGCCTGCATATTGGCCACGGCAGTGGGAGTTGCGCCCATACCAAAACCACAGTGCCCTGCAGAAAGTACGGCAGCATCATAGTTTTTACCCATAACGCGGAAAGTCACAAATGCCGCATAAAGTGCCATGGTTAAGGTTTGTGCGCCTAGAATAACCACCAATGGGCCAGCCAAATCTGACAATTGCCATAACTTCAAAGAAAGTAAGGCCATAGCCAGATAAAGCGATAAGGAGGCATTTCCGAATACATCAATTGCACGGTCGAAAATTCTAACTTTAAACACCCCTTCCAGGACATTCCGCAGAATTACACCACCGGCCAAAGTCCATACAAAGGTCGGAAGCTCAAACCAGCTGCCTTTACTATAACCGGTCATAAATTCAGCAAAGGCCAAACATGCGGCGAACATACCCAAAGTGGTAATTGCATTATCAGCCGTAATTAAACGCACCTGATGCGGATATTCAAATTGAGTAAATTCAGTTGAATCGGTATCGGCATTAAGTGTTGAATCCCGGGCTGCAATTTGCTGATTAGTACGCGGCTGAGCAAGTTGATGACGGTTAATCAACATTTTGGCCAAAGGACCGCCAATGATGCCACCAATGATCAAACCAAAAGTTGCGCTGGCCATACCCAAGGCTAAAGCACCCTGAATACCGTGTTCAACTTCTAGAATTTCACCCCAGGCACCCGCTGTACCATGCCCACCCGTCAGGGTAATTGAACCCGCAATCAAGCCAATTAAGGGATCAATTCCCAATAAAGTCGCTAAGCTAATCCCGACAAAATCTTGCACGACAATAAATGAAGCCACACAAACCAGGAAAACCACCAGCCCCAAACCGCCTTCTCTTAACTTGCTAAAGTTTGCACTTAAACCAATAGAGGCAAAGAAAATTAGCATAAAACTGGTCTGTAGTTCAGTACTGGTAGAGATACTGAGACCCCAAATATTGTGCACAAATAGTGAAACAATCGCAGCGACCAAGCCGCCCGCCACAGGTTCGGGAATATTGTAGCGCCTTAAAAAATCAATTTTATTGACAAGAAACCGTCCTAATAAAAGAACGATTACCGCTGCAATGAGCGTATAAAAGGCATTAAAAGTAAATTCCATCATCATTGTCCATAAAATGGTTGGATTCTTTTTGTTCTATAGCCTTTTTATTTTCTTGAAACAAAAAAGCTCAAGAACCATTTGATAAAAATCAAATGAAATAAAAGCTGTACAACAAAAAGGAATAAAGAAAATTCATTTTTGATGAAACTACGGACAAGGAGATCATTTTTTCATATAGATGAAAAATATCAAAAAAGACGATGCAAGTTATTATATTCTTGGAATTCAATAAAAGAACATTTCCTTAAATCCCTACTAACCCGCTTACTCATGAGAGATCGTCTCAATTAAAGCTTCTAGTCCATATCATGCTAATTTCTGCAGGATATGCAGAAATAAACAATTCATTTTTAGCAATGATAATGCTATCACGCCAGGCAATGTTCAAAAAAGCGTATATTATCCAAATTTGGTGATTAATGTCTCTATTTATTTACAATTTTGCCTATTACTAAAAATTAGGTTTTTCACGGTTTAATTTTTTAAATAAATAACTTTTATAAATAATAATTCATATTGCCAAACTAGAAATAAAAAAGAGGCGAATAAATCACCTCTTTTCTTACTCAATATTTCTAATTTTTTTAATTAGAAATTGTATTTTGCCATTAAGCCGACACGGTTATCTTTATATGAATCACCTGCAAATGTTTCACGCTTACCGTTAACATATTCAACACCTAGGTCAATCGGTGCAGCTGGTGAATAGATAAAGTTAATCCAAGCTTGTTGAACTTCTTCATTAGCTGCACGATAAAGTTTTGCATAATCAGTACCATCATCGGCAAACTGTGCGCCATACGCTAAAGTTGAACGTAATTTAGGCGAGAATTTATATGTCGCACCGACTTGAACCGCATTAAATTCATTCTGCTCTATATCGCCATTAACTGGGTTTAAATAGAAAGCAGAGTTGCTACCATATAAGTAATTGCTGTTACCCACAACATGTGAAACATCAGCTGAAACTTTTAATGGCTCAGATACTTGATAATTTACCCCAGCTGCCAAACCCCAACCCATTTTATCATCATCACTCGTTTCAGATTTATAGTGCTCAAGTAACGCACGACCTGAAACGGCGCCTTTTCCATCAGCAAAACTTTGCGTTAATTTAGCTGTTAATACAGGCAAGTTATATTTAACACCAGAACTTACATCTTCATCAGTTGTCTTTGTACCAGTGACAGCACCTGTAGTATCTCGAATTTCCGTAACAGTGCGTTTAAAAGCTGTTGCAGAACTATTACCCTCTTCAGCAGAGAAGAACAATTGCGTTGCAGGAGAGAGTTTTAGACCATAACGTACTTGTGGAATACGCGCTGTACCACCACCGACATTGGTACCAAAATCAATCATTTCTGGTGCATGATTCGACAGGAAGTTAGATGTGGTTTGACCGAATAGCCAGTCGTTATAGGTTAAATAAGCATGACGAATACGCAAGGCTTCATTGGTGCCAGCAAAGTCAACCTCAACTTTACCGCCGACTTTAGCATCACCTACTGGTGTATTGAAATCCAAACCTAAACGGGTCGTTTTAGCAGTTGCACGCAATTTATCTTTTACTAATGCAGTACTCGCACCAGATTTACTTACTGCATTAAAGTCATCATCAGCACCTTCAATAATGTAGTTCGCATCACCACGAACGAAACCATATAGGTTTACACTTGAACCTGCTTTAGTTTTAAGGCCTGTGAATGCTGATTCAGGTTTAGCTGCTGGTGCTGCTGCAAGTTGCACAGGCTGCGCTTTAACTTGTTCAATTTGAGTTTGCTGCTGTTGTTGAACTTGATGTTGCTGTTGAATTAAAGATTTTAATGTTTCAACTTCTTGACGTAGTTCTTGAATTTGTTGTTGCTCAGTTTTACCTGCGTGCGCTGTGCTTACCATTACAGCTGTAACTGCCAATGCTAAACTTTTAGCCATAAATTTACCGTTGAGTAAGCGACTCATTCTTATCTCCAATTTAAATATTTCGCATCCGTGCATAACTGACCCTTAAAAACTCAACAAATCAATGAAAAAGTCATGATTCAAAATTTTAAAAAGCTTCAAAAATCATTGCATTTTCTGCTTATCAGTACAGTGAAAAAAGCTTAACGTATTATGAAAGTACAACATATGTAAACCATATGTAGCCAACAATCTATCAATTTCTTCGCTTGATTAAAATCGGTTTTCTTGAACAATGATTAAAAAATCGTCTTATTTTTAAATATTTATTTAAAAATAATGAATACATTCTTTAGCTTAGCGAAAATTCACACAAAGTCTTATGCATAAATATTAGACTAATGTATATAGTAATAAGCGCTAAAAAACTCATTTCAAAAGGAATTTTTATGAATTTGCAACAGGTTCATCATGTTGATGATGCGATTACTTCACGCCATTCTGTACGTGCTTTTTTAAATAAGGCAGTTGATCCGCAAATCATTAAAGACATTTTAACTGTGGCAAGTCGGGCACCCTCCGGAACCAATACACAACCCTGGAAAGTGTATGTTGTGACGGGGAAAAAACGTGATGAAATGGTTGAACGGGTATGTAAAGCACAAATCGAACTGGCGAATAAGCCAGAACTGGCCAGCCAATATCAAGAAACTTTTGCTTATTATCCAGAAACCTGGATTTCACCCTTTATCGAGCGTCGCCGTGAAAATGGCTGGGGTTTATATGGTTTATTAAATATTCAAAAAGGTGACAAAGAAAAAATGGCGCGCCAGCAACTGCGTAATTTCCAGTTATTTGATGCACCTGTTGCCCTCTATTTTACCGTGAATAAGGCCATGGGAATTGGCGCTAAAATGGATATTGCCATGATGATTCAAAATGTCATGATCGCCGCTAAAGCACGCGGTCTGGATACCTGCCCTCAAGCCGCCTGGAATCATTTTCACCGCATTGTACTGGATGTACTGAATGCCCCTGAAAATGAAGAACTGGTGTGTGCCATTGCATTGGGTTATGCCGATCCCAACGATATCATCAATACTTTTATTACTCCGCGTATAGCCGTTGAAGAATTTACCGTGTTTCTGGATGAATAAATAGATTTATTCAATCTAAAAAAAAGAGACCTAAATACAGGTCTCTTTTTTTCTATTTTTACTTTAGTTTTTCAAGATTAACTGTGCGGTCGCTCATGATGTGCAGGCGGATTTAATTGCTTGATCGCAAGCAGAGTCACAGCTACAAACATCAACATCACCAACCCCATGTTCAAGAGTGCATTCCAAATCAGAAAATTCAAAATCACGCCACCCAATAAACCACAGGCAAACTGCATACTGCCCATAATGGCACTGGCAGTTCCTGCGCGCGAACCTTGTTCCGACATTGCCAATGCCATGGCATTGGGTCCAGTAAAGCCAATCCCTGCCACCGCCAAAAACATACCTGAAAGTACTATCCACAATGGGATTTGGCCCATTAAACCGGCAATGAATAAAATAGCTGCGCCTATTAACTGAAGCGTGCCACCGATCTTTAAACGGCCAAGCACTGAAAATTGATGCGCCAGTTTTTTATTTAGCGTCGATAACAACATAATACCAAAGGCATTGATACCGAAGGCATAAGCGAATTGCTGCTGATTCAGGCCATAATCATCCATTAACACCGAAGCCGATGAACTGATATAACAAAATAACACCCCGCCCGAAAAACACCCGGCCAGCATGGGTAACCTAAAACTGCGATCAATAAAAATGGCCGCATATAACCTGCAGATCTGGCTGAGATTCAATTTTAAACGGCGTTCGGGGGTGAGACTTTCTTTAAAGAAAAAGTGTACACACAGCAAGCAGATCACACCCATCAGCGTTAAAAATACAAACACCGCATGCCAGGAAAAGAACTTCAATACCATTGCACCCAAGCTTGGCGCAATAATCGGTGCAATCCCCATGACAATCATCATACTGGCGAAGGCCTGCGCGGAAGCTTGCATATCTAGACGGTCACGAATGGCAGCTCGGGCAATGACAACGCCAACGCAGCCGCCAATGGCCTGTAAAATACGCGCCGCAATCAAGCTCCATTCACTGGTGGCAAAAACACAGAGCATACTTGCCACGATATAGAGCAGCAAACCAAAATAGAGTGGCTTCTTACGGCCAATTCGATCACTCAATGGACCATAAATCAGTTGTCCCAATGCCAAACCTAAAAAGTATGCAGGCAAAGTATTGGCCACCATTTGGGTGCTTACCCCAAAGTCACTGGCCATTTGTGGCAATGCCGGCAAGTACATGTCGATGGAGAGTGGACCCAGTGAGGTTAGTAAGGCCAACAGCATAATCCATGCCGTAGAATATTGTTGAGTAAACTGCTGTTCAGACATATCGATATTTAATTTTTAAATGGCTGCTTTAAAGACAAGCTTACACTGTACATAGTATTATTTCCCAGAATTGAGAGTGAAAAATCACATAATTCAACAACACAATGCACAGATCACCTTGCGGTAGGAACCAACTTTGAAATCTTGGCTAACGCGGCTTAAACAAGCGACGTATAACACCACCTTTATGTATAACCTGCGCATGATTATTGCATTTGCAGGGACGGCTTTTGTGCCCTATTTTATGGGATATCAACTTGCAACTATTCCTTTAACATTGGGCGTCGTGGCTGCAGGTTTAAGTGATATTGATGACCGTTTCTCGGTTCGTATCATGAACCTGATTTATACCTATATCGGCTTCTTTATTACGGCCTGCTCGGTTTATTTCTTGTTTCCTTACCCCATTTTATTTGCCTTGGGCTTGATTGTTTCCTGTATTGGCTGGATTCTGCTCGGCTCATTAGGGCGCCGTTATGCCACCATTTCCTACGGCTGTCTGGTGATTTCAGTTTACTCGATGCTGGGGGTTGAACTGTTTGACAACTGGTATAGCCAACCCCTGCTGCTGGTTGCAGGTGCCGCATGGTATGGCCTGATTTCAACCATCAGCTTCTTGTTATTTCCCGTTCGCCAGGTTCAAGATAAATTGTCGCAGTGTTATTCATCCTTAGGCGATTTTCTGTTTGCAAAATCAAACCTGTTTGATATCGACATGACCCCGAGTAGTTATCAGCAAAGCATGATTGAGCTGTCTCTGGAAAATGGCAAGCTGGTCGGCATTTTCAATGAAATGAAAACGGCGCTGTTGACCCGTTTAAAGGGTGACCGTGGGCAAAAAGATACCCGTCGCAGCTTGCAATATTATTTTGTCGCGCAAGATATTCATGAACGTGCCGATTCAGCGCACATTGACTATCAAAAACTGGTTAAAATTTTTGAACATAGTGATATTTTATTTCGCTTCCAGCGCATTCTATTTATTCAAGCCAAAGCCTGCAAAGATTTAAGTCACAGTATCATGCGCCGTGAGACCTATCAGCATAACAAGCGCTTTAAGCCTGCTTTTGCCAATCTAAAACTCTCTTTAGAGAAATTACGCGCTGAACAGCAATATGACCAAGTCTGGATCAATGCCCTGTTCTCGCTGTATCAAAATTTAAAGTCAATTGATGCGCAACTACGCAACGTCGAAACAGAACGTCATATCAAGTTTGATAAAGCCAAACATATTGAACACCAGCTGAAAGATGATGACTTAAAAGGCTGGGATGATATGGTGATTCGTATCAAACAGCATTTAACCCCGGAATCTGTGCTGTTTCGACATGCGATCCGGGTCTCGATTGTGTTGCTGATTGGCTATATTTTTGTCCAGCTGACCAATATTGAATATGGTTACTGGATTTTATTGACCGCTCTTTTTGTCAGCCAACCCAACTTTAATGCTACCAAACGCCGTTTACGTCTGCGTATTGTCGGCACTTTAATCGGTATTATTCTGGGCTATGCCATTTTGTACTTTATCCCGTCGATTGAAGGACAATTATTATTATTGGTGTTAAGTGGCGTGTTGTTCTTTGAATTGCGCAGTAAACAATATGCACAAGCCACCGCGTTTATTACCATTCTTGCACTAATCAACTTTAATCTGGATGGCATGGGCTTTGAAGCAGCCTTACCCCGCATGATTGATACGGTCATTGGCTGTGCCCTGGCATGGTTTGGGGTCAGTTTTATTTTCCCGGACTGGAAATTCCGTCGCCTGTCACGCACCATCAATCGCTCTCTCACTGCACAATGTGACTATCTGGCAGAAGTCATTGAACAATATAAACAAGGGCGTAATCACGGTTTAAAATATCGTGTGGTTCGTCGTGCCGCACATAATAATGATGCCGAAGTTGCATCACTCATTTCAACCTTAGCCACAGAGCCGGATTTCGATCCAACCCAAAAAGCCTTGGCTTTTGAATTCTTATGTTTGAATCACACCCTGCTCAGCTATATTGCTGCGCTTGGTGCGCACCGTGAAAAAATACAGGATCAAGAGGTGTTAAAGCTTTTGGACTTGGCTTTAGAAGATATTCAAGGTTCTTTATTGAAAGATGAAGTTCCCGATCTGACCGCACAAAATATGCTGAACACGATTCGTCAACGCTTAAGCCAAAATAATGAAGATGACCAGAAACCGTTGATTGTTTTGCAGCAACTCTCTTTGATGTTAAGTATTCTGAATCAACTCAGCCGTTTAAAGCAAGGTTTGAGCCATGACCATGATGAGAAAGCCACCGAATTGGCCTCATTATAATTCGAATGATTTTGGAACAATATACTCACTGAATTGGTATAAATAATGCTAAACTTTTTACAGTTCTAAATTTGTTAATTCATTATGACCGCGAAAAATTTATACGCTTATACCCTACAGCCTGTGAACTATGAAATTTCAGAGGCTGAACAACGTCAAGCTCAACTTGCGATTTGGCGTAGCACCAACAAAATTGGCACTAAAACATGGGCGATTATGGCTGCCGTGGCTGTCCTGTCTATTGTTGGTATTATCCTGTTAAAGAACTATTCGACCATTTTTTGCTGGGTGGCATTGGTCTGCGTCGTGGCGTACTTCCTCATCCGTAAATTCGGTCTGGAATGGTACGTGAAACGTAAAATGAATGAATTCCCTGTACAGGAAATCAAGGGTATTCGTTTAGGCGTTCAGCCACACGGCCTGATCATGCGTCAAAAAATGGGTGCGCAAGAAGGTGTCGGTGCAATCGGCTGGAAAGATATTTATGAATGGTATAACACTCCTGACTTTATGTTGATTAATTTCAAGGTTAAAGGTCAGCAAGGTGCTTATATTCTGCCAAAACGCATGGATTCAAAGAATTTCTCATTCAACACTATCCGTAAGCATTTAACTGAAACAGTGGGCGAAGCGAAAAAAGTCTAAAGCCCTGCTGTAATGAAAAAGATTTGAATAAAAAACCTCCAAAGCATTGGGGGTTTTTTATTACAAAAACAGATACAAATGAGAATGAGAATAAATATTACCTGCAAAATCCTTATTATCTGCCAGAAGTTCAGTTATAATTCGCGCCAATACTGTCCACCTCCCGCATCTTTTTTCAGCTATGTTAAAAAAAATCTTTTTTCAGATCCACTGGTTTCTCGGGATTAGCGCTGGGTTAATCCTTTCGATTATGGGGGTTACCGGTGCCATTTATTCATATGAACAACCGATTCAAAAATGGCTGAATCCAGATAGTTATACCGTACAAGCTGAAAATCGTGACAAGTTAACCCCTGCAGAACTGTATCAGCATTTTCAAATTGCCCATCCAGAGATAAAAATAAATAGCATCACTGTTGCCAAAGACCCTACTGCCTCTTCTAGCATGAATATTGTCAAAGAAGGTGCGCGTAAGGGCTATAACATGATGATTAACCCCTACACGGCTGAAGTTTTACCTGAAATCAAAGGGCGGGAGTTCTTCCAGTTTGTTCAACAGCTGCATCGCAACTTAACCGTTGGGCCGGTCGGTAAACAGATTACGGGCGCATGTACCCTTATGCTGCTAATCTTTATATTCAGTGGTTTATATCTGCGTTGGCCTAAAAAGCACTCTTTCAAGCAATGGCTAATGATTAAACCGCAACTGAAAGGCCGTAATTTTCTCTGGGACTTGCATGCGGTTGTGGGTACTTGGGTGGTTATTTTCTTCCTGATTATCGCGTGTACCGGCTTAACCTGGTCTTATGGCTGGTGGCGTAGCGGGCTGTATACCGTGATGGGCGTCGAACAACAAAAAGAGTCAAAAGGTGAAGGTCGTGGCGCTGGAGAAGGTCGCGCTGAACGTGGCGAAAATGCGCCACGCGGTGAAGGACGTGGAACAGCTGAGCGTGGTGGCACTGAACAGGCACAATCAGCTAACGCAGGTCAAGAAGGTCCTAAACAAGATTCTCGTGGTGAAGGGCGCGATAAACCGAGTTTAAGCCCTGAGCAAGTCAATGTTGCTCTAAGCCAAACCTGGACTGGATTTAATGCACAGGTCGGTCGTGATTATTCTAGCCTGACCCTCAACTTGCCGAAAAAAGCCAATGGCGAAATTGAACTGTCTTTTGTGGATGCTGTTCCACAACATGAACGTGCACGTAATAAAGCCACATTTGACTATAAAACTTCATCCATTAAAGACATGGAAATTTATGAAGATAAAAAGTTAAATGAAAAAATCATGAGCAGCATGTTGCCTGTTCACCGGGGTAGCTTCTTTGGCCCCGTGTATCAATTCATGGCAATGCTGGCTGCACTTTCAATGCCATTGTTCTTTGTTACGGGCTGGATGCTCTATCTTAAACGCCGTAAACAAAAGAAACTTACTCAAGCAGCACGTAACAGCTTAACTGCTGTCAGTATTGATCCAGATGCCAAACCTTGGCTGATTGCTTATGCCACCCAAACTGGTATTTCTGAACAACTGGCTTGGCGTACGGCAACCAGCTTGCAAGAGGCTCATCAGCCTGTAACCGTAAAAGCTGTACAGCATTTAAGCCTGGATGATCTAAAAAATACGGAACAAGTCCTGTTTGTCGCCAGTACTTACGGCACAGGTGAAGCACCGGATTTAGCTTCAAGTTTTGCCAAGAAAATACTTTCATCACAGCTTGATTTAAGCCATCTACACTATGCTGTTTTAGCCTTGGGTTCCCGCGATTATCCAGACACCTTCTGTAGTTTTGGACATGAAATTGATGCCTGGTTAAAACAAAATAGTGCACAACAATTATTTACCACCATTGAGGTGGATAATGCCAATCATCAGCAGATTCAGGCATGGAACAATGCTTTAGTCAAAGTAACCAAGCTTGAATTACAAGCCATGAATATCGAAAAAACATTCGATACCTGGACACTCACAAAACGCGATCTGCTCAATCCGAACAGCTTGGGTGCACCTGCATTTAATATCGAATTAAAGCCAAGTCATGAAGTGATTTGGCAAGCCGGTGATATTGCAGAAATTCAACCGAGTAACAGTGCTGAACGTATTACAGCCTTTATGCAAAAGCATCAAATCCAGCCGAAGACACAAGTAGATTCGTTACAGCTCAGCATTGAACAGGCGCTATGGGATAAAGATTTAACCACAGAGGTTGAACCTTTTGCCAATATGGAACATTTACTGGAACAGCTAAATACCTTGCCTTCGCGTGAATATTCAATTGCCAGTATTCCTTCGCAACAAGTACTACGCTTAGTGGTACGTCAACACTCGGATGCTCAAGGACAATTAGGCCTGGGTTCGGGCTGGCTAACTCAACATGCAGCATTAAACAGTGAAATTGCGCTACGTATCCGCACCAATGAATCTTTCCATCTGATTGATGATAATCGCCCAGTGATTTGCATTGGTAACGGTACGGGTCTTGCGGGCTTAATGAGCTTGTTACATGCACGTACCCGTCAGGATTACACTCAAAACTGGCTGATCTTTGGGGAACGTCAACGTGAACATGACTTCTTCTATCAAAGTACGATTGAAGCTTGGCAAACCACAGGCATGCTGCAACGTCTCGATTTAGCCTTCTCACGTGATCAAGAAGAAAAAGTCTATGTGCACCATAAACTACGCGAGCAAGTCCAGGAACTTAAAACCTGGGTGGATAATGGTGCGGTGATTTATGTTTGCGGTAGCATCAACGGCATGGCCAGTGATGTCGATCAAGCCCTGATTGATATTCTAGGTGAAGCAACAGTCGATCGGCTTCGTCAAGAAGGCCGTTACCGTCGTGATGTTTATTAAATATTAAAGCCAATAAAAAACCGAGTCTTAGCGCTCGGTTTTTTATGTTTAAAGTATCTAATTTGTTTAAACTAATAGCATCCTTTACCCAGAGTTAGCTTAATGTCCGAGTATCTAAAACGCAGCTTCAGTTTTATCATAGGCAGCTTATTGGCACTCGATGGCTTATGGTTACTTTCACTCGATAAAATCCATTTAGGCATCATTCTTCCGATTATTATCGGTATCGGATTCATCCTGTATTCCATCTTTTATAATTTTATTCAATTAGTGATCAATAAAAATAAATTACGACTGACTTTATGGCGTTGTTCTTGGGCAGGATTTTTTCTGTGGCTTGGCACATTGCTGATTTTTTTCGCTTATCTGCAATATACGATTCAACAAAACACCACAGCACAACCGGCAGCCGCAATTATTGTACTGGGCAGCGGTATAGAAAATGGACAACCTTCACCCACTTTAAAACAACGCTTAGATGTCGCTGCAACATATGCTAATCGCTACCCTCAAACCATTATGGTGATGACCGGAGGTTTAGGCTTTAAAGAGCAGATGACTGAAGCAGAAGTGATGTCTGAATACCTGCAAAAACACTATCAGATTGATCCATCCCGCATTTTATTAGAAGATCAAAGTACCAGTACCGAACAAAACCTGCACAATGTGCAGCCCTTGCTTAAAGCACATCACATTACCCTAAGTGCGCCTATTGTCATTGCGACCAGTGATTTTCATCTTTTGCGCGCCAAAGCCATAGCCAAACATCAGGGCTATCAACAGATCCTGACTATAAGTGCACCGACACCCTTGTATATTCGCTACAACTCTTGGTTAAGAGAATACTTTGCTTTTATCAGCGGGTGGTTACTCAACGAGTATTAAATCGGATCAGCAACTTTTAATATGATGAATAACAAGTATTAATTCAAGCGAATGCTACGTGGCATAGGCAACTTAGTGTCTTTAAATAACTCTGGTTTTTGCAAATAGATCTGATACAGATAATTTTTCATGTCCAATAATAATTTTTCAGGAGCAACCAGGACATTCTGCCCTTCAGGCGTTAAATCCATCGACACACAGGTATTTTCTTGACGTAAAAAAGGAATAACTTTTTCAATAAAATCTTTAAGTGAAATGTCCTGAATTTGATAATGTTCCCAATTATCTTTAATCAACAACTTTGCCAGGCTTTTATGCTGCCAAACGGCGAAAGCGCGCTGACCTGTAGGCGTCGCACATAAAGCCCAGCCGTCATCATATAAAGCGCTAACAGAACCTTGAGCAACGATTGTTTCAATGAATTGTTTATAAATATCGTGAGCATTGTAGCTGTTATTTTGATTTTTGGACGCAGCTTTGCGTTGATATGGATTTCTCATAGTTTTTCAATATTTAAAATTATTATAGTCTTGAGATTCTATGAAAAAAACAGGATTTGAGCAAGGAGAATATATGGTGGGCGCTGACGGGATCGAACCGCCGACATTCTGCTTGTAAGGCAGACGCTCTACCAACTGAGCTAAGCGCCCTTGAGGAATAAAAATAGCATGGCTATTTTTATGACGCAAGAAAGAAATCTTGCTGGATGTAACCATGATCTAGAACAAGGAATCTAGAAAATGGCGCAGCGGACGGGACTCGAACCCGCGACCCCCGGCGTGACAGGCCGGTATTCTAACCAACTGAACTACCGCTGCACGGCAAACTTATAAATAAGTTTCATATCCGAAGATATGGTGGGCGCTGACGGGATCGAACCGCCGACATTCTGCTTGTAAGGCAGACGCTCTACCAACTGAGCTAAGCGCCCTTAAAGGGTCTTACATTTCGATTTTAAGGATGGCGCAGCGGACGGGACTCGAACCCGCGACCCCCGGCGTGACAGGCCGGTATTCTAACCAACTGAACTACCGCTGCATCGCAAAAAATCTGGTGGGCGCTGACGGGATCGAACCGCCGACATTCTGCTTGTAAGGCAGACGCTCTACCAACTGAGCTAAGCGCCCTCAAGAGGTCTATCATGTAAATGGCGCAGCGGACGGGACTCGAACCCGCGACCCCCGGCGTGACAGGCCGGTATTCTAACCAACTGAACTACCGCTGCATCTACACAATGTCGCTATTGTGGTACAAACAACTTGTTATCTGAATTAAGTGGCGCAGCGGACGGGACTCGAACCCGCGACCCCCGGCGTGACAGGCCGGTATTCTAACCAACTGAACTACCGCTGCACTTAAGTCATTTAACGTAAAGGCTTGGTGGGCGCTGACGGGATCGAACCGCCGACATTCTGCTTGTAAGGCAGACGCTCTACCAACTGAGCTAAGCGCCCTTTACGACTTCATCGTTTGTGTGGTGCATTATAGAGAATCTATGCAGCCTGTCAAACGCTTTTCTGCCTGTTTTGTTTTTTTTACGTTTGAGTGATTAAAAAATAGGTTAATCGCTATAAAAACAAACAATTTCTGTCATTTATTTAGAATTTTCTGCAAAAATTTATAATTTCATCGGTTGGTTTTGACTCAAAATTGCTCATGTTTTTTGAACAATTGGGAAATAACGCTATTTTTTAGCCAAGCTCGATAGATGAATTTTCACTTTTCATCTATTAAGCTGTTTTTTTAGAGAACTGTGCCTGTTTTATGACCAGTTGAATTTAAACTGTGCTCGGATATAAAAACCAAAGCTTGTTCTGGAATAAGCTCGAACAGTTCAACCACATCATCATTGCGCATGCGAATACAGCCATGTGACATCGGAATACCCATCGGTTCGCTATCGGGAGTGCCATGTATATAGATATAACGCTTAAATGTGTCGCAGCCCTCGCCCTGATTAAAGTTGTCTTCCAAACCGCTTAACCAGAGAATACGTGAGAGAATCCAATCCCGTTCAGGAAATTGTGCCGCTAATGCTTGATTATAGACTTCGCCAGTTTCCTGTCTGGCTTTGAAAACTGCATTTTTAGCTGCGCTGTGACCAAATTTGAGCGCGACTTTATGCCAGCCTCTCGGGGTCTTGCCTGAATTTTCTTGCTCACCAATGCCATTCTTACCCGAAGAAATCACATAAAACTTATTATGCTTTGGCAAAATTAAGCTTTGTTCAGCCAAATCAATCCAGACGTCTGCTTGTTCTAAGGTATATGACATGAGGGCTATTACTCTGCTTCTTTGATCGGTTCAGCCGAAGGTTCAGGACGCAACCACAGCCAGATTGCAACCGAAAGCATGGTCAAGTCGGTAAATACTTTGACCAGCAACGGCGCATTGGTAAACAGCATAATGATAGCGCTGATCAGCATCATGATACTGGCGAACCATTTCGCTTTACGCGGTACAGTACCGTTTTCACGCCATGATCGCAAGGTGGCCCCATATTTGGGATGATTGAGTAACCAGGCATCCATTTGCGGCCAACCTTTTGAGGCAGCCCAAGCGGCTAAAATAAGAAATACTGTTGTTGGCATACCCGGTAAAAGTGCTCCGATAAAGCCCAGGATGACAAAAATCACCACTAAACTTCGCCAAAACAACATCTTCATAGCACTGCCCTATACAACTAATTGCGGTAGTATAAAGTGTTTTTGCATATTATCCGTTGTAATTCTGCACTTTTTAATTTATCGCTGGGTGTTTCTATGTTTGCTTTAAATCAAGGGTCTGAGCTTGATGAACCTTGGCTTCAATTTAAAAATTTACTGGTTCGGCAACTGGCATTTTGTGTAGCCAGCCCGAATATTTTAGCCGCTATTCCAGCAGAACTGGTACTGAAGCATTCTTTTCAATTACATGGCAATGAAAGCTGGGCAAGACATTTTCAGAATTATCATTCAAGACTGCTTTATTTAGATCAACATCCTCAAGAACTAGAAACCTTTTTACAACAGCTAAAAAGTACTCGTTTAGGTCTACGTTTTGAAATGTTTATCTGGTTTTGGCTGCTCGATCAAAACTATCATTCTTATCAATTACTCGGTCACAGCATTCAAAAAATCGCCGGACCTAAAACCCTGGGCGAACTCGATTTTCTATTACTCAATACCGAGACCCATAAAATTGAACATTGGGAAGTGGCTTTAAAATATTATTTGGCAGAGCGGGATTTTTCTTTAGCCTGTTGGTATGGCCTAAACCGTAGCGACACCTTGCTTCGAAAATTAAATCACTTTAGCCAAAAACAGTTTCAGTTTGAAGATGCGCTGGAATATAAAATTGAAAGTCGTTTTACCGTATTAAAAGGTCAACTCTATCTTCCTGTTGCTCATACCCAACAAGTCATTCCGGCTTGGGTCAATCTCAAACGGCGTTTAGGCTATTGGGGTAGTCAGATCCCAGATAAAACAGCTGCATATTATCGTCTGGATCGGCAAGAATGGATCTGCCCGGCATCCCATCTAAGTAGTGAAACGGCGCATTGGTGGACCAATGGTTTATATCTGCAAAAAGGTCAAAACAATTTCTATATGTACAGACATGCACCACTGCTTTCTCAGCATTCTACTCACTAACTTTATGAGAAAAGTCTATCTTTATAACAATTGATTACTTTTCTACCATCAAAAACTCATATTTTTTATATCATCTATTATTTAACCTAAACTCACATCAAAATAATGAATTACCTGGAGATGATGATGAAAAAAATTCTAGCGACTTCCCTTATTATGGCATTTGTATTAACTGGTTGTAATACTTTTAAAGGCATGGGTAAAGATGTATCCAAAGCCGGAGATGCCGTAACCAATACTGCTGAAAAAACTTCTGACGAAATCCGCAAAAACTAATTCGTTTTTAGTGCATATGAAACCCTATCCTAGATAGGGTTTTTTTATGGCAATTTTATCGCAGTCGTTCACATTCCAGGGCATATTCGCCTATTATAGTGCTGACAAATTTATCGACTGATGAAAATCGCATGACCTCTTCCGCTACCCTTGATTTAAGCCTGCAACTGTTACGTCAGCCTTCTGTAACACCAATCGATCATAACTGCCAGAACATTATGGCGGATCGTTTAGAAAAAATTGGCTTCAACATTGAACCGATGCGTTTCGAAGATGTCGATAATTTATGGGCACGTAAAGGCACTGAAGCACCGGTTTTATGTTTTGCAGGTCATACTGATGTGGTTCCAACAGGCAGTTTAAACGACTGGAACTCCGATCCGTTTGTACCGGAAATTCGTGATGGCAAGCTCTACGGTCGTGGCAGTGCAGACATGAAAACAGCACTTGCAGCCATGGTGGTCGCATCTGAACGCTTCGTCGCAAAACACCCCAATCATAAAGGCTCAATCGCGTTCCTTATTACCTCTGATGAAGAAGGTCCGTCGATTAACGGCACAGTAAAGGTCGTAGAAGCTTTAGAAGCACGTAATGAGAAGATGACCTGGTGTCTGGTCGGCGAGCCATCAAGCACCCATCAGCTCGGTGACATTGTTAAAAATGGTCGTCGTGGTTCGTTAAATGCCAACTTAACTGTTAAAGGCAAACAGGGACATGTTGCCTACCCTCACCTTGCGATTAATCCCATTCATACCGCATCTAAAGCATTGGCTGAACTTTGCGATACCGTTTGGGACAATGGCAATGAATACTTCCCGGCAACGTCTTTCCAAATTTCAAATATTAATGCCGGTACTGGAGCAACCAATGTTGTTCCGGGCACAATGAACTTGCTGTTTAACTTCCGCTATTCAACTGAAGTTACAGCAGAACAACTCAAGGCACGCACCTTAGAAATTCTGGATCGCCATGGCGTGGACTATGATATTTCATGGACATTATCAGGCTTACCATTCCTGACTCCAGTCGGCGAACTGGTCAATGCTGCAAAAAATGCGATTCGCAATGTAACCGGTATTGAAACTGAATTATCGACCAGTGGCGGTACTTCAGATGGTCGTTTTATTGCCCCGACTGGTGCACAGGTACTTGAGTTAGGTGTTTTAAATGCCAGCATTCATCAAATTGACGAACATGTAAATGTGGCAGATCTGGAGCCACTTGCTGAAATTTATGAACAGATTTTAGAAGGCTTATTGGCCAACTAAGACGCCAATCCATAAAAAAAGGAACTTTAAAAAGTTCCTTTTTTTTACTCATATTTGAGCTTATATTTAAATTACAATCCTAAAGAAGATTGAATTTGCGCCAGATTAGGAATATGAAAAACCTGATCCGCCATGCGTACATATTGGAATACAGCCGGATCATCTAAAGCCTGTTCTTCATCGACCACTTCAGAAATACGTAAACGAATGGTTTTTGGCATCTGATTGCACATCAGGGCAAAACGTTGGCTTATGTCATCACCTTCAATCACCAAAGCCACCCCTTCTTTCTGTTGCGGATTATTCACCGCATACACAGGCAGCTTGAGTTCATGCCACTCCACAAATGGAACCTGCGTAGTACTGTCCAGTGCAGACAAGACGATATTTTGCGGCAACAACATCGCCTCTTTGCCATGACAATCGATAATATACGCATCGATAAACCCGGTCGACACGGTAATAAGGTGATGCAGCTCCTGTTGTGTCATTTGATTCACAGCAGAGTTTGAAACGCTATTTTGGCTCATTTATTTACCCCTCGCTGGTCTCTAACAGGTTTTCAACATTGCTTAACAATTCTGCTTCCTGGAACGGTTTACCCATATAGTGGCTGACACCCAGGCTGAATGCACGCTCACGGTGTTTCTCACCGGTTCTTGAAGTAATCATGATAATTGGTAAATCTCGATGCACTTCATGATGACGAACCAGATTGGTCACTTCAAACCCGTCCATACGCGGCATTTCAATATCCAGCAGCATCAAGTCCGGTTTGACATTTTCAAGTTGTTCCATCGCATCGACGCCATCTTTAGCCGTCACGATGTCATAACCCTGACGCTCAAGTAAACGTGATGTCACCTTACGTACAGTAACCGAGTCATCCACAATCATAATTAAACGACGTGCATTGTTATGACGGGACAGATCACGCTGATCTGACAGATGCTTAATGCGCTGCGTGGTCTGAATTTGTCGGGCAATGTTTTGTCCATCCAGAATCAGACAGACTTGACCATCACCTAAAATGGTCGCTCCGGCAACCACACCCACACTTGAGAATTGCTGGCCAATCGGTTTCACCACAATTTGCGCACGCGAACCAATCAACTGGTCAACCAGTAACGCAATGGTTTGACCACTATTGCCTTTAATCAACAGTACTGGTAAAGAATGAGCAATATTACTTAAACGCGGTAAGGGCTGGTTTGAAACGAACTCGGATAAGTAACGCAGTTTATAATTGGTGTTGTCAATTTTAAACAAGTCATCTTTACTGTTGAAATACTCTTCCAAGGTAGACGGTGCAATTCGGACAATACGGTCAATTTGTGCCAATGAAATTGCAAATTGCTGATCACCTGCTTTCACCATCAAGGCATCACTTACCGCTACCGTGGTTGGTACGCGAATGGTAAAGGTTGTACCCTTGCCCAGTTCTGAATCTACAGAGACATGACCGCCCAGTGCTTTAATTTCACTTTGCACCACATCCAGGCCTACGCCACGACCGGAAATCTGGGTAATTTCTTTTGCCGTACTGAATCCAGGATGGAAAATCAGTTGCAGGATTTCCTGTTTGTCGAGGAATTGATCCGTCTTGATTAAACCCAGGTTTAATGCCTTTTCTTTAATCTTGGATTCATCAATCCCTTTACCATCATCACTGAACGAGACCAGTACATCTGTACCTTGACTGCTGATATTTAAGACAATTCGTCCTACTTCAGGCTTCTGTACTTCGCGTCGTAATTCAGCATCTTCCAGACCATGGTCAATTGCGTTACGAAGCATATGTTCAAATGGCGTCACCAAACGCTCAAGAATGGTACGGTCCAATTCACCTTCAGTGTTTTGAACAATCAACTCTGCTGGACGGTTCAAGGTGGACGAGGTTTGACGTACGATACGCTGTAAACGCGGCAACAGGCGATCAAATGGCACCAGACGCGTACGCATCAAGCTTTCTTGAATCTCGGCCTGAATACGTGATTGTTGTAACAGTAAGCCTTCTGTATCACGAATCTTTTCGGACAAAGTCGTTTTAAAGTCCACCAGGTCAGATGCAGATTCCGCCAACGATTTTGACAACTGGTTCAAAGATGAATATTGGTCCATCTCTAATGGGTCAAAATCGGCATAACGCGAATTTTCAGAACCATGTTTTGCGATAATTTGTGACTCTAGCTCACCTTCCATTCGACGTAACTGATCAGCTAAACGCTTCATCGCCAGTTCCATCTCATTCAAGGTATTACCGAGCTGGCCCAAGTCCATTTCGATACGCGAACGGTTAATTGAATTTTCACCAGACAAGTCGATCATCTTCTCTACCAAGTCGGCAGAAATACGGATCATTTCATTGCTGTTGTCTTGTTGCGAACTTAAATCCCATTCACCCAGCATTGCAGGCGGTTCAGTACCATCACCCTGCACAAATTCAAAAGTTTTCGGTGTAGATAATAGATCGGATTGAGTCACACGATTTGGTAATTGAGCGGTGACATCAACAAAGCCAATCGACTCTAAACTTAATTTCAGACTATCAAAATTACTGTAATCACGTTCGAAGATAGCCTGTTTTAACCATGCAAAGGTGGTCTGTAATAATAAGTCGTAAACATTTGAATTAAAATGATGGACTGCGAACTGCTCGAAAGTGGTTTCCAGTTGATAGGAAATGGCAGCCACAGGTTCATTTTCAATCATACGCGCACCACCTTTCAGACTGTGGGCAGCACGTTGTAATTGAAGCAATAAGCTACGGTCGCTTCGTTGATCAAACCATTGTTTCAATAAATTATGAGTAGATTCTAAAATTTCTTCCGCTTCTTCCAGGAAGGTTTCTTCTGCAATTAAGCGAATACTATCCTCGGGATCTTCAACAGATTCAACTTTTTGTGAAACAGCTTCTGGTTCTGTTTCAATCTCTGGAGCAAATGTCTCACTTGCTGGTTCTGCTAATTCATGGACGTCACGTTCCGCTGAAGTATCTTCAACTGCAACATTCTCAACTGCAACGGTTTCAAGCACAGCCGCACTTGCAAACTTGCCTTGCGCAATCTCTTGGATATGATGCAAAATCTGAATCGATTCAGCACCAGAGTAATCAATATTATCTTCACGAATGATTTGAATTCGATCTGATACGTCATCTTGGACTAAACGAATAATACTAATCAGTTGTGGCGTAACCGTGATTTGTTGACGGATCACGCGCTCATAAATTGACTCTAATTCATGCGAAATCAAGCCAATATGCGTTGCTTGAATCATATTTGCGCCCCCTTTCAAGGTATGCAAATAACGCATTAAATTATTCAGTGCGGTGGTATTGGCTGGATCTTTCGTCCAAGTATTCAAATCTTGGTCAATACCGCCCAATAATTCTTCAGCTTCTTCCAGGAAAATACCGAGTAAATCCGCATCGAAATCACTGTTTGCATCCGCTGCATGCATTTGAGCACGATCAGAGCGCATTCTTTGTGAAATCTGTGCCAGATCAACTGTCGTAGATGCTGTAGGTATTGTTGTCACTGGTAATTCATCAATGACAGGTTCAGCATCGTCTTCAGCATCATCAAACTGTTCAAGGTCTTGCTGAACAAAGGCAGAAAGATCACTCAATATTTTCTGGACGTCATCGCTTAATATGACACGCTGCCCTGCAGCCAAGGTATCAAACAAATGAATGAATTCCTGGTGTGCCTGCGCAAACAGCTCATAGGCATAATCAATATTGAGCAATTCTGGCTTTAATACCAGCGCCTCATAACTTGATTTCAATTCACTGGTAAATTGGTGGATGCCCGCTGCAGCACGGTTATCGGTATGATCTAATAACTGTTGCGCCTGTTCACTTAAAGCTTGGATATATTCAGGATATTCAACTTTGGCCCGTTTTTCAAATTCGAATTCAGTGTCTAATAACAAATCAATATTTAATGCGATCAGCTTGGAAACCAGACCTTGAGGATTAACCTCTTCATCTATTTCAGCTGAAGTAAAGCCATAGTTATTCCAGGCATTATTAAAGGTTTCATAAATCGCATCAAGTTTCTGCATTTCACCTTGTCTAAGCGTATGCAAATAATCACGCACAAATTCGGCATACTGAATCAGCAAAGCCGTTTGCTTAGAAGTCGAAACAATTTCTTCTTGTAATAAGGTTTTAAATAAGTTTTCTGCCTTGGTACTGGCTTCAAAAATCTGCTCGATATGAGCCATTGATGAACTGCCACGCAAGGTATGTAAAGCACGAATCAGCGCATTATAATCCTGTTTATTTTCATGCTCACTCTGCAAGAACTGATCAATCGTTGCCAAATGCTCTTCAGCTTCTTCAATAAAGATGGCAACCGTTTCTTCGATATCATTATGAGTTTCATTAGCTTCTATGTCTGTTTCTGCTTCAAGATCTACGGCTGTGTCTGGTTGAGTTGATCCATCATCATTCAACTCTAAACCGGTAACACCATCTTCAGTCGTTAAAGTTGTAGAAAGCGCCAGTAATTCTTCCAGAGCAGGTTCTAAACTTAATTTTTGCTGTATTTGCTGACCCAGCAAAACCAGCGGACGCAAATCAATATCAGCCAGCTGAACAGTTTTAAAAATTGGATATAATTTATATTGATAAATTTTGAATACGGTTTGAGCGAAGCGTTGAACCGTTGCATCTAATGATATTGCACCTGAAATAACACGATTCAAAGTGTCTTCAACAGCCCAAGCCACTTCACCGGCAGATTTCGCCCCCACCATGCGTCCAGAGCCTTTAAGCGTATGAAAATGACGGCGAATCGTGGTCAAAATTTCCTGGTCGTTGGGATTTTCGAACCAAATTGTAAATAAAGTATTTAATTCAACGAAGATTTCCTCGATTTCTTCAACAAAAATTTCTAGAATTTCTGCATCTTGATCAAGATAACTATCTTCAGGAAGCGTAGTCGTTTCAACTAAATTTTTTAATATTTCTTTCATAGCTTAGGCTTCTTACGTTTATCTGCCACCAAGAAGGGCGCTCAAACTTAATTGTCACCATCACGCGAGACCTAACTTTTTGAGCTTAAGTTCATCTTGTCGATGCTTTATCTGTGATTTATTGATGCACCTTACCCGAAAGTAAGGCACATCACCGCAAAGCTTCCCTATTACCTTAATCAGGTAATTTAAAGTCCGTTACAGATTCACGTAACGATTCGGCCATATTTGCCAATTCAGATACTGAACGTGCGGTATCAAAGGTTGCCGTTGTGGTTTGCGAGGTAATTTCCTGTACAACATTCATCGTGGTTGCAATATGACCTGCAGACGCAGACTGCAGTTTTGCAGCATCCGAAATGTTGGCAATCAATTTCGCCAAGTTGGTCGATACGTTTTGAATTTCATCCAGTGCCACACCCGCATCTTTAGACAAGTTCGCACCACGTACAACCTCGGATGTTGTTTGTTCCATCGAGATTACAGCTTCGTTAGTATCTGTCTGAATGGTTTTTACCAAGCCTTCAATCTGTTTGGTTGCAGATGCTGAACGTTCCGCAAGACGCTGTACCTCATCGGCTACCACGGCGAAACCACGACCTGCCTCACCCGCCATCGACGCCTGAATGGCTGCGTTTAATGCCAAGATGTTGGTTTGGTCGGCAATATCGTTAATCAAGGCAACGATGTTACCAATTTCCTGAGAAGATTCACCCAGACGTTTAATACGTTTTGAGGTTTCCTGAATCTGCTCACGAATCATGTCCATCCCTTCAATTGAACGGTGTACGACATCTGCACCATTGGCAGCAATTTGTACTGAACGCTCCGCAACGACTGCAGATTCCGTTGCATTTGAAGATACCTGGTCAATCGACACGGCCATTTCATTAATTGCGGCAGATGCACCGGCAATTTCTTGTGCCTGATGTTCAGATGCTTCGGCAAGCTGATTGGTAATACCCTGCGTATTGGCAGTATATTGCGCAACTTCTTGAGAAGTTTCGGTAATACGCGATACCAAGTCACGTAATTGGTCAATCGCGAAGTTAATCGAGTCGGCAATCGCACCGGTAAAATCTTCCGATACCGTTGCATATGAACGTAAGTCACCATCTGCCAAGTCGGCGATCTCGTCCAGTAAACGTAAAATCGCATTCTGGTTACGGTCATACTCTTCTTGCAGGCTTGTTACACGTTGCTTATCTGACAGACCACGTAAACCCAGTAGTTTGAATACACACACCAAGAAGCCTGTTAAAAGCAAAATTAACAGTAAGGCTGGAATTGCAGTTGCTAAGCCTGAACCACTAGAGAGTTTATTCAGGCTGGCTAACAATTCGTCTGATTGTGCAAAAATTGAAGATGAGGCTTGACGTACTTTTACAATTTGCGTTGAGTTTTTAAGAATGGTCGCAGATGCTGATTTCAATACATCATCATATTCCGCTTTAATGCCTTCTAATGACTCGCGTAAAGCCGGATCAGAAAGACGCTCTACACCCAGTTCACTACTACCATTTAACTGTGCTTCAAGATAAGAACCAAATGTTTCCGTATCGGCACTAAAGTCGTCTGCTGACTCACGAGAGTTATCACTACCCGTCAATACCGAGCTGATTGAACGTAAAATACGTTCTGCAATGAATACCTGGTTTTTCGCAATAACCACCTGGTTACTTGGCATATCCTGACGTGCCATTTGGTCAACCATCAAGTTATATTCGGCCTGAATTCCAGGAATCGTTTCACTAATGGCAATATTGGTATCATAAAGCTGGTTAATGATTTTCTGTTGAGAAGAAATTAAATCAATACCGTCTGATACTGTGTTCCATTGCTTTTCAACTTCATCCAGTGCAGCAGTATGCGCATGAATATCTTTTACTGTTTCAAGGTTTTCTGCAAAACCTTTTTGAGATTCAATTAACTTATCAATAGATTCTTTGGTACCCGATGCCGTTGCTTCAGTTGCCTGACGGGAAATTGTCTGTGACAAAAGACGTAAATCACCCAAACTGCGGGTTAATTCGTTATTACGCGGCACACTATAGAACAAGTACAATAAAACCAGAATTGCGAAAACTAAACAGCCAAACGCACCATAGATAAATGGTTTGGACTTCTCACTGTCACCAAATACACGTGATAATTGATCAGTTTGTGATTGAATCTTTGCCAATAAAGCATTACCAACCTTGCGGTTGCTGCCTTCACTTGTATTTTTCTTTTTAAGTTTAAAGCCCATCCAGCTTCTCCCCGACTTTCGCCATCATTCTTCAGCGCGCGACTATTAGTTTATAAATTTTATAGATGCGTTCATGTATTTTGGGTTTTGCAATAAACGACTAAATAAGAAAACATGCCAGTGTTGATTATGTTGATTAAAATATCCCTGACAATATTCTTGTAAATGGTTGTCTAATTCACTGTGTTTAGAAAAGAAACTTTTCTTGTTAAAGTGTTGAATCCCCAAAACTTGATCTACAACTAAACCGACATAATGGTCATTATGACTAATACACAATACTTTTTGAGTAGGTGAAAACTGACTTCGATGCCCAGAAATATATTGAGCCAAATCAGCCACTGAAAGTAACCGCCCCCGAATATTTGCCAAACCCATGACCCAAGATTGAGTATTTGGAACTGGCGTATATTTAGGTGGATAGATCACTTCAGATACTTCACCTAAAGGGGCAACAAAATATTGCCCCATCATCTCAAAAGCAATGCCTGACCATCGGTTTACTTCATTTTCAGTGGTAACGTAGTTTTTGTTGCCACGTTTAGCCAGCCGAAGTAATTCGATAAATCCATTAGCTGCCATAGAGCTTATCCTGCATTGAGGTGTTGTTTAATCACATCAATTAATTGTTTTTCGTCTACAGGTTTTGTTAAATAATCACTTGCCCCTTGACGTTTCCCCCAAACTCGGTCAGTTGCTTGATCTTTGGTACTAACAATCACAATTGGAATGTGCTTTGTCGTAGCACCACGTGCAATTTGACGTGTTGCTTGGAAACCATTTACCCCAGGCATTACCACATCCATTAACACAAGATCCGGTAACTCTGCTTGTGCCATTGTGACACCATCAGCACCATTCGCCGCTTCAATGACATCGAAGCCATGTTTCGTTAAAATCTCTTTAAAACGAAATGTTTCTGTTGGTGAATCATCAACAATAAGGATACGTGACATGCTTGTCCCCAAAAAATAAATTTATGCTGTTACGTGATTACGGATTGCGTTTAACAATTCATCTTTACTAAAAGGTTTAGTTAAATATTCATCTGAACCGACGACACGGCCTTTGGCCTGATCAAATAAGCCATCTTTACTTGACAGCATAATGACCGGGATATTTTGATAATTCTGAGAATTTTTAATCAGTGCACAGGTTTGATAACCATCCAGACGCGGCATCATAATATCGACGAACACGATATCCGGATTTGCTTCAGCAATTTTTGCCAATGCCTCAAAACCATCTACTGCGGTTACGACTTCACACCCTTCACGCTGGAGTAATGTCTCTGCTGTACGACGAATGGTTTTTGAATCATCAATCACCATGACTTTTAGATTTTGGA
Organism: Acinetobacter sp. F16; assembly: GCF_052712855.1. Lineage (NCBI taxonomy): Bacteria > Pseudomonadati > Pseudomonadota > Gammaproteobacteria > Moraxellales > Moraxellaceae > Acinetobacter > Acinetobacter sp. F16. The sequence goes on along the minus strand of NZ_JBRATK010000014.1, from coordinate 19,353 downwards.
ATTTATCGTCCATTTAATGACCCTTCCCATTTTTAGAATGTACAAACAATTTGAGCAGAAAGTTTGATTACAAGTTACGAACATTTTTAACATATCTTTACTTGCGTTTTCAATGAACATTTTCTGCACGAAGACTCATTTTTTTATATTTTCAATAACAGCTTCACACTTTCCTTCGACCAATGATTTTTTTTTAACGACAGAGATGTTTTTTATTGATGATTTTAAGTCTAATATAGCATTTTTATTACTTAAAAATAAGTAATTTAGTCAACTTTAAATCGGGGGTTACAATGCAAAGTCAGTTTAAACAAAAACTTGCTTTCATTGCGCAAAAAAAAATGACTAGAAAATTCATATTTCTTTTTTTGATGTTTTTTCAATCGATCGTTGTTTTTGCCGAAACTCCGCCTAAAGCCACATGGTATCGTTACTATGACAGCAAAGGCATTGCCAATATCAGTAGCAATGTAACCCCAAATCACATTCGCCATGGCTATGAAGCCTTGGACCAGAATATGCAAGTGATTCAGCGTAACCGTGCCTATAACACTGAAGCCGATATAAAAAAAGCACCCTTACGTGCCGCACTAGCCAGACAAAATGCAGCAGACTTAAAACTTAAAACGGCGTATACCAACAGTCAGGTGGCTGCAAGCAAACGCGATAACGCCTTGATGCACATTAAAAAACAAATCGCCTTTCAACAAGACCAGCTTAAACAGCTGCAAAATGATCGGATCTATTTTAAACGTCAGCAAATTGAACATTTACGTAAAGCGGAAAACATTCCGACTACTTTAAAAAACAGTCTCGATAACAACCAAAAAAATATTGAGCTAAAAAAAGAAAATATTCAATCGTTACAAATGCACTATCGAAATACACAGCTAGAATACGACAGAATCATCGCTCGTTTAAAAGCTCTTGAATAAATTGCATTTGTTATGACATGGGCTTAATTTATGCAGTAATAAATAAAAGGATTAGTGTGCATGCTATTTGGACAGCGAATAAAAATAACGAAATTAAGCCAGCACAAGCAATATTTAACCTGTAGTACCCTCTGTTTGAGTCTACTGCTTGGTGCTTGTCAAAAAGATGAAATCGAAGCACCGGCTGAAACTACAAAAAAATTTGAATTAATCCAACAGGATCTGGTTTTAGTCAAGAGTGGCGTTTCTGTTGCCAAAACAGCATTTACCGGTACACTTCGTGCAGTGAATCAAAGCAGCATACAGGCCCAAGTGACCGCGACTGCAACGGCTGTCAATGCGCAAGTGGGACAAGCCGTATCAAAAGGTCAGGTTTTAGTTCGCTTAAATAATCAGGATAATGCTGCACGTCTTGCGCAAGCTCAGGCCAATCTTAGCTCGACTCAGGCACAAGCCACTTTGGCTAAAAACATGATGCAGCGAAAAAGTCGCCTGCTGAGTCAGGGTTTTATTTCCAAAGTCGAATATGAACAGGCAGCGGTTGATTATCAGGCGCAACTTGAAAATGTGCGCGCACAACAGGCCAACGTCAATATTGCTCAAAAAGCCGATCGTGATGGAACCATTTTAAGTCCTATCTCAGGTGTCATCACCAAACGTGAGGTTGAATCCGGGCAAACAGTGGCTGCGGGTCAAACCCTATTTGAAATCGTCGATCCTGATCATTTAGAAATACAAGCCAAATTGCCGAGTGACATGCAAGCCGCTTTAAAAGTCGGTCAAAGAATTGAATATACCATCCAGGGTAATCCTGCCCAACTTACCGCGGTATTGACCCGGATCTCTCCAATTGCCGATCCTGCGAGCCGTCAAATTGAATTCTTTGCCAGACCGAATGAAACCATTAACTCACTCAGTATCGGTTCTTTTGTCGAAGGCAGTATTCTTTCCTCTACCCAAATTAACGGCCAGTTGATTCCACTGGATGTGATCCAGAATCTGAAAGAAAAGCCTTATGTGTGGGCCATTCGCCAGAAAAAAATCGAAAAAATAAATCTGGTGATTTTAGAACAGCGTTATCGTGACAATTTAGCCGTGGTTCAAGGACTGCAACCCGGTGACCTGATCAGCCGGATTAAATTTAATGACCAAGACCTTCATCAAGAAGTCATAATCACTCAAAAATAAAAATAAGCACAGGATTGTTCTTATGTGGTTTACCCGAATTAGTGTCAAATATCCTGTTTTCACCATCATGATGATGTTGTGTTTACTGGTGTTGGGGTTGGCGTCTTGGCAACGGATGAGCGTGGAAGAGTTTCCGGATGTCGATTTTCCATTTGTGGTGGTCTATACCAGCTATCCCGGTGCATCTCCGGAAATGATTGAATCTGAAGTCACCAAGAAAATGGAAGAACGGATTAACACCATTTCAGGCTTAAAACAGGTGATTTCACAATCGAGTGAAGGGCTGTCGACCATTATTGTCGAGTTTAATCTGGATGTTTCCTCTACTGTTGCAGCACAGGATATTCGCGATAAAATTTCCACTGTTACGGCCGATTTTCGTGATGAAATTCAGGATCCAGTGGTCGAGCGTTATGATCCAACAGCCAATGCGGTAATGTCGATTGTTTTTGAATCAGACACCATGCCGTTACGCGACTTAAGTTCCTATTTAGATCAGCGCATTGTTCCGCAATTGCAAACCGTGACTGGCGTGGGCGCGGTGAATTTACTGGGTGATGCACAACGTCAAATCCGGATTGAAGTCGAACCACAAAAACTGCAAAGTTTTGGCATTGGCATAGATCAGGTCATCAACACTTTAAAAGGTGAAAATATTGAAGTTCCGGGCGGAACTTTGAAACAGCCGACATCAGAGCTGGTGGTTGAAATCAAGTCCAAGGTGGTTCACCCACAATCGTTTGGTGATTTAATTATTGCCAATAAAAATGGTGCACCCATTTTCCTAAAACAAGTGGCAAAAATTGAAGATAGTCAGGCGGATCTGGAATCAAGCGCCTATTTAAATGGCAAGACCGCCGTAGCGATTGATATCTTGCGTAGTTCCGATTCCAATGTCATTGAAGTGGTGGATGCCACTTATAAAGCCATGGAGAAAATTGAAAAACAATTACCTCAGGGCACCGTTGCCAAAGTCGTGGTAGATAGCTCTAAAAGTATTCGCGGCAGTATTAAAGATGTTGCCCGTACCATTATTGAGGGTGCTGTTTTAGCCGTTCTGATCGTGTTGCTGTTTTTAGGTTCATTCCGCTCTACTGCAATTACCGGTTTAACTCTTCCCATTGCCCTACTCGGAACGCTGACCTTCATTTGGGCATTTGGCTTCACCATCAATATGATGACGCTGCTGGCGCTCTCACTCAGTATTGGGCTGTTAATTGATGATGCCATTGTGGTGCGGGAAAATATTGTCCGCCATAGTGATATGGGCAAAGACCATGTGACTGCGGCCTTGGATGGCACCAAAGAAATTGGGCTTGCGGTTCTAGCCACAACGTTGACGATTGTTGCCGTATTCTTGCCCGTTGCTTTTATGGGCGGAATTATTGGTAAATTCTTCTATCAATTTGGGGTAACGGTCAGTGCTGCCGTGCTGATCTCCATGTTTGTCAGCTTTACCCTTGACCCGATGCTTTCTGCTCATTGGGCTGAAAAACACGACCCAAATAAACAACCCGGCAAAATCAAACGCTTTTTTAACTGGATCTCCAACAAGCTCGATAATTTAAGTCACTACTACGAAAAACTGTTAAAACTGGCGCTGCGTTTCCGAATTCTAACCCTGCTGATTGCAGTCGCATCACTTTTTGGTGCATTGGGACTATCCAAACTAGTGGGTACAGAATTTGTTCCGGTTCCGGATAAAAGCGAAATCCGGATCAAGTTTGAAACACCGGTGGATGCATCACTCGAATATTCACAAGCCAAGTTATTGCAAGTTGAGCATATCATTCGCCAACATCCTGACGTACTCAGCACGTATAGCATTATCAATGGCGTGACCGACCGTGGTAAAAACCATGTCAGTATCCGGGTCAGTGTAACTCCTCGATTAGAACGTAATAAGAGCCTGACACAGCTCAATAATGAATTCCGTCAACGCTTACAAAGCGTCGCCGGTATTACCATTACCTCCGTTGCTTCTGCCGATGAGACGGTCTCTGGCGGTCAAAAACCGGTGCTTATTTCTATTAAAGGCCCTGAACTGGATGAGCTCCAAAAAATCTCGGATCGCTTTCTTGCAGAAATTGCCAAAGTGCAAGGTATTGTCGATCTGGAAAGCTCGCTGAAAGAACCGAAGCCGACCTTGGCCGTAGATATTAACCGTTTGCTAGCCAGTGATTTGGGTCTTTCCGTCAATCAAATTGCCAATGTCATTCGCCCATTGATTGCGGGTGATGATGTAACGACCTGGCAAGATGAAAGAGGTGAGACCTATGATGTCAATCTTCGCTTGACTGAAAGTAAACGCAGCCTACCGAGTGATATCGAAAACCTCTATTTAAGCTCACAAAAAACCGATGCATCGGGTCAGCCTATTTTAGTGCCACTGGCAACTGTTGCATCATTCAAAGAAGGTCTGGGTGCATCACAGATTAACCGTCGTGATTTAGCACGTGAAGTATTGGTAGAAGCCAATACTGCAGGCCGTCCTGCAGGTGATATTGGGCAGGATCTTAAAAAGATTCAGGATAATTTTGATTTGCAACCGGGTTATAGTTTCGTGACTCAGGGCGCGAATAAAGATATGGCTGAATCTGCAGGTTATGCCCTGACTGCGATTACCCTTTCCATTGTGTTTATCTATATTGTGCTCGGATCACAGTTTAATAGCTTTATTCATCCCGCAGCCATTATGGCTTCGCTGCCCCTCTCACTGATTGGGGTCTTTTTGGCCTTGTTCCTGTTTAATTCAACCATGAACCTGTTTTCTATTATCGGCATCATCATGCTGATGGGACTGGTCACTAAAAATGCCATCCTGCTAATCGACTTCATCAAGAAAGCCATGGACCGTGGTGAAGACCGTTTTGATGCCATTATTGCTGCAGGTAAAACCCGACTCCGACCGATTCTCATGACCACCAGCGCCATGGTGATGGGCATGATTCCACTCGCATTAGGCTTGGGCGAAGGCGGTGAACAAAGCGCACCGATGGCACATGCCGTGATTGGCGGTGTGATCACCTCTACCTTATTGACCTTAGTCGTGGTGCCGGTGATCTTTACTTACCTGGATGACTTAAAGAATTTTATGACGCGCCAAATACGAAAAATCATGTCATAATTTATAACATCACAATGAGGTGACATTCAGAAATGTTCACCTCATTTTTTATTGTATAATCTTGGCTTTCAAGGCTTAATTTTTAGGACAGCTTCCATGCGCGCGAGTCGCTTTTTATTTGCTACGTTAAGAGAAACCCCGAACGATGCTGAAGTTATTTCACATCAGCTGATGTTACGTGCGGGTATGATTCGTAAATTGGCTTCGGGTTTATACACTTGGTTGCCGATGGGTGTACGTGTGCTAAATAAAGTGGAAGCAATCATTCATGAAGAAATGAATCGTGCTGGCTCCCTTGAGGTGTTGATGCCTGTGACTCAACCTTCAAGCCTATGGGAAGAATCAGGTCGCTTTGTGCAATATGGTCCTGAACTACTACGTTTTAAAGATCGTCATAACAATGATTTTGTGCTTGGGCCTACCCACGAAGAAGTGATTACCGATCTTGCGCGTAACGAATTGAAAAGTTACAAGCAACTTCCAGCAAATTTCTATCAAGTACAAACCAAATTCCGTGACGAAATTCGTCCACGTTTTGGTGTGATGCGTTCACGTGAATTCATCATGAAAGATGCTTACTCTTTCCATATCGATCAAGACTCGCTACAAGAGACTTACGACACAATGTACGATGCATATTGCCGTATCTTCAGTCGTTTAGGTTTGGATTTCCGTCCAGTACAAGCGGATACAGGTTCAATTGGCGGTTCAGGTTCGCATGAATTCCACGTATTGGCCTCAAGTGGTGAAGACGATATCGCTTTCTCAACTGAATCGGACTATGCAGCCAACGTTGAAATGGCAGAAGCTGTGCTTGTCGGTGAACGTGCTGCAGCTACACAAGAATTAAAATTGGTGGATACCCCAAATCAAAAAACCATTGCCGATGTTTCAGCATTCTTAAGCACTGACACAAAAGACTCAGTCAAAGCACTCCTTGTTCAAGGCGTAGCACGAGAAGATGGTTCAGTACCGGTGGTTGCTTTGTTCCTTCGCGGTGACCATGAACTGAATGAAATTAAAGCTGAGAAACATGCTGCAATTGCTGCACCTCTCACTTTTGCAACTGAAGAGCAAATTGCTGTGCTCGGCTTAACCACAGGTTTCATTGGACCACAAGGTTTGGTTGAAAAAGGCTTAACCGTCATTGTAGACCGTGCAGCGTCTGTATTGTCTGATTTCGTTGCCGGTGCTAACCAAGCGGATAAACACGCAACTGGCGTCAACTGGGAACGTGATGCACAGTACACGGAAGTCTATGACCTCCGTAATGTAGTTGAAGGTGATATTTCACCAGACGGCAAAGGCACGCTACAAATTAAACGTGGTATTGAAGTCGGTCACATCTTCCAGTTGGGCAAAAAATACTCTGAAGCTTTAGGCTGTAAAGTTCTTGGTAAAGATGGTAAGCCGACGGTAGTAACGATGGGTTGTTACGGTATTGGTGTGACGCGTGTAGTTGCCTCTGCCATTGAACAAAACTTTGATGATAAAGGAATTATTTGGCCTTTAGCCATTGCACCGTTTGAAGTCGCCATTGTTCCTATGAATGCACATAAATCACCACGTACACTAGAAGCTGCTGAAAGTTTATATGCAGAACTTCAAGCTGCAGGTTATGACGTGATTTTGGATGACCGTGATGAACGTCCAGGGGTTAAATTCTCTGACCTTGAACTTAACGGTATTCCACACCGTATTGTCATTGGTGAAAAAGGTTTGGATGCAGGTACTTTTGAATATAAAGGCCGTGCTGATGCTGAATCAGTAAATATATCAAAAGAAGATTTATTAGCGAAAATTGCGAAATAATTTTGATTTGACATAAAAAATCCCGCTTAGGCGGGATTTTTTTATATTTAGGATCAACAGAATTTATGTCCGCCAAAGCAGTTGGTTGGAACCTTTTGATTTTGCAAAATTTTATCCGTTAAGGTTAAGGTTGCAGGCGTTCCACCGTTATAACTGGTAAAACCACCCACATTAATATTCAATTTTTTTTCAACCGGTTGACTAACAAGTGAACCTATAGCTTCAAAAAAACTTACATTAATTAAATTTTCTGGTTTTAACAAAAAGTCTGTAATTGCAGTAGCAACCTGAGGCAAGACATGAGAAATATCAACTTCATCCTGTGTTTTTAAATAGCCCAATTGAATCGGATCTTTAAATGACATCCACCAACCTGGGCGCGCAATATCGGCTGCATCTGTACCCTGCCATTTTACGTTCTGATTCTGTAAAGACAAATATCCACCGGTACCGTTCAGTGGAATATTATGGATCATGCTTAAAGCCTGCTCAAAGGTAATATCCATATTGAGATTATCTAAACTAGAACCAGGTAACATTTTAAAAAATGCATGATTACCAATTGAATCACCGATTAGACCTGGAAACTCAACATAGAGCTGATCTTTAGAAAAATCAGGCACAGTAATTACAGTATCCGGTAAATTTTTTCCGGATTCTGCTGCCGCCAAGGGAATGGTAGGAATACTTGAGCGAATACCCGAAACTGTTGCTGATTTTAGCCGTGAACCAGTGACAATGGTTTCAGGCATCGTAAAGTTAACCAGCATGGATGGTACCGTAATTCCCGTATGCCCTTCTGTCATTTGACCATTGGTAAGTGGTTTACTTGTGAATTCACGGTTAGGTTTACTGAAAACCATATCCACTTCAATGTTACCTTTAATTTTCTCTGCGTCGGTATTACCAAATTTAGTAGCTTTAGTGCGTGCCTCACCTTGAGTCTGTGCCATTTTCATATAGCCGGTAAAACTTTGAATACCATCACTTGGATTTTGGCCGTTTTCAGTCCCTAAAGTCAGTAGTCCCATAATATTTTGTGCACCTAGACGGAAGCCGGCAACTTCACGTGTCGCAGCAGTATTGCCTTTAATCGCAAACTCGATAAACGGATTGGTAATTGACGCACTGGTTGCTGCACGCCCTTCACCACCGAATGTAGGACTACCGTTGCTATCACTAGTCGTATTTAATCCACTTAAAGATAGGTTGGAAATATCAATGTCACAACCGACTTTATAACTGTTATTGGTTCCGCCACACCCTAACTGCAAGGTTTTAATATTGACGTTCAACTCCATTAATGCAGCAATACTTAATTTATGGAAATTTAACCCTTGTGAGGCATCTGAGCTATTTTCTAAATTTAATAATGCCTGCCCATCAACTTTCGATAATTCATTATCATCTAATGGCATCATCGCACAGGTATAATTTGTGAGATTAAATGCGGCAAAAATCAAACCACTTAATAATTTCTTTTTCATTTTTATATCTTCCTGATCTTAACGTGGTGTGATGCCCAAAGTGCTGCGAATTGTTCCACCAGTCAGTGCAATTGATGCGATATTCTGTATATTGCCATTGGTTGACATGGCAAAATCGGTTCTAAATGGTGTTGCGATGTTATTACCAGCATTTAACTTGACTTGGTTATCAAAAGTTATGGTATCTGCACTCACACGAACTTTTGCTTTCATCGCAAGATCCCCCTCAAAACGGTTAAAATGAATCCCTGAAGTCTTTAATTTACCATCTACATCAATATCTTCATTGGTAAGACTAAAATAACTACCTAGGTTTGCGACGTCAGCGACCTCAGCTGTGCTTAATGGTCTAAATTTAAATTTTGCATCGAAGGCTAAGAAATTACTATCTGGGTTCTCAATTGTTGGGTCTATGCCTGGAATAATTAACAACTCTCCACTGCCATCAAGCTTAAAAGCGATATTAGTGATTACATCGTCACGCTTCGAAAAATTATCATGTGGCACATAGGTGCCACACTTAGCGTAAGCACCTGATGTACAGTTATATTTTGATCCAGGTAATTGACCAATCGCAAGTTCCGCTTTTGCAGCAATCAATAGCTTATCGGCACGAATATAAATCCCTTCATTCTCATAACCAATGACACCTTCTGATTGAAAAAAGGCATCTATATTTCGAAAACCAGCATAATAATTGACGGCTTCGCCATGAACCCCATTTTGACCATCAATTAAGATAATTGACGTGGTACTTGGTAAACCTGTTTTTGAATCTATGCCATAGCCTTCTGTAGATGCCATAACATTGTAAGCAATTCCGCTCTTGTTGGTTGTCCCATAGGTTCCAGCAGACAGTGCGACATTGGCATTCAGGTTATAAATGGGAATACCAATCCCCCACGTCCCTCCACTACCATTCAATTTTTGCAACGAATTGTCTGAAATAATGCGCGCTTTTGCTGCAATGGATTGGAAATCCATGCCACGAATAGCAATTAAAACAACATCTTTAGGAATAGCTGCGTTAGTTAACGTTTGTTTCAGTATTGGACTGGTGACAGCAAGCGTTTTTTGAATATTTTCATTAACAATGAAATCAAGAGTTTTCGTTGTTATCGTATTAATATAAATGTCACCAAAGTCGATATACGCATTTTTTTTGTGTAAGGTGCCATCTGCGGCCCGAGTGGTCAGCTGTCTTAAATTTGAAAACTCAATCGCATGACTACCTTTACCCGTATGCCCAATTTCAAGCGTTGTTGCTGACATCGTTGCAGGAAGATTAGTATCAGATGCATTAGTGAAGTCCGCCGCTAAACTTAAATGCAAACCTCCGGAGCCAACAAGCCCAAGGTCATTGCCTGCACCATTATAGCCTGATGCTGTTTTAGTCTCTTTCGTTAATACGCCATTAACCTTGTTATTGACTTCAAAATTAGCAACCTTTGTTTGGTTACCATTCACAGCTAATTTAGCATTCGTTACTGCACCGGAAGCACCTAAGCGCATAATATTTTTACGTTCATTGCTCGGAGTATTATAACGTAAATCGATATTTACACCCGGATTCGTCGCATCAGTACGCCCAGTAGCAACATCTGTGGTATCCGTAACGCGTTTTAGATCAACATAGTGATTTTGATTTTCATTATATGTACTCAACACAAGCCCTTCGTCTTGGTCGATATACATATAGCCATCACCGGCAAAATTAAAATTAAAATCATTCAAAATAAGGCTATTAAGGCCTAATTTATGACTAATAGTGGCATTTTGTAATTGAAAATCTATACTCGCTTTCGCATACTTATTAAACAAACCACCCGTCGTTTGCAAAACGAAATTCAGGGGTGTAGATGTGCTGATTCCAAGCTTACCTAAGCTTTGATTAGATTTAACCCCTGGAGTACGTAAACTATTCGCTGCTTGCTGACATGGATTGCTCGTACATGTATTTTTAACTAATATTAAATCTGCAGTGGCTGTAAAAGGTGAAACACTAGCCGCTAAACGAATACCTGCACCCGTAGATGTTGCACCAACATCGAATTCAAGTTGACTTAGAATTGGGTTATTCGCCACCCCATCAAACTGCGCGTTATGTAATCCTAAGCCCATTTGTACATTTGCTGCTGGATTTGGATCGTACCAATTTGCTTGCTCAATTTTGACCCGTGATACTTCATGCGTGATCACAATACCATCTTGACCCGTCAAGTCACTCAGTTCTTGTTCATCAATTTGCTCTAGTGCGTATCCTTGGTGTGCAAGACACATACATACTGTCAGCACACTTAGCTTCATTGTTGTTTTTATCATATTTATATCCTTATTATACACTGAAGCTTCTAACAACGGATGCTTGCACCGCCAGTACAGTTATAGCTAAATATTTTTAAATTACCGGACATATGTAAGTTGCCATGCATATTCAATCCCATAAAGCCTTTCTCCGTATTTTTATCAAATGTCGGAACATCCGTTACAACATCAATAGTCGTGCCGTCATCTTGAATTTTTTTGGTCGTAAAGGTGCTATAAATTGGAGTATTGGCATATCCTTCATTGGCCCCGGAGCCTGTACCTGTTTCAATCGCTAAAGTATTAAAACCTAAGTTACGAATTTTTAAAGGCTTATTATCATAGAATGTAATTTTCATCGCAGTCTGCGCTGTATTACTGTTGTTGCCGACTGTTACAGCATCAATAGAAAATTGATCAATCTGCAAGGTACCTTGAATACCTTTGAACACCAGCCATCTTTTATTATCCAAAGCATCCACATGATTATTCGGTGCGATGGCTAAACGACAAAATTGCTTGTTTGCGCCACATGCATTTGGATCGAGTGAATAATAAACTTCAGTTGCATTACCATTGCCATCTAGGACAGAAATCGCATTTTTCGTCATATCTGTCGCATAGAGATGATTTAATGATAACGTCCAACTCAGGTCAGCACCACCTTGACCCACGGCATCTGTAAGCTCTTGTGGACTCATGGTTTCAAGACCCGCATGTGCAATGAAGGCAGCACTCAACAGTGCAAAAAGTGTAATTTTTTTTAGCATTGCTGTACTCCCTTATAGACCGGTTGTTTTAATTTTAAGATGTTGAATCAAAACGCCATCAATGACAGCAGATCCAAAATTTTTAATATCACCATTGGCATTTTTAAACATAATACCAGTTGAATTTGTATCTGTTTTAGCACGCAACAGATTGGTGCCCGGAATACGTTCTGTACTGCCAATGGCTATACTACTGTGGGTTGCTGTACGTCCTTGATAAAGTGCAGAAGCATCAGTAGATACATTTTTGATCGTCTCACCACATTGATACACATTACAGGTTGAGCCTTTTAAAACCGTTGTGCCTAATCCGCTGCCATAGTTTTGATAAATTTTATTATAAATTTCAGGCACATTTGGAATACGCGTTACTTCCAAAATAATATTATTACCATCTGAGGCCACAATAAATGGCTGATCCATGGTACCCAAGACCAAGTTAATATTTGGACTATAGATATACATACCTTCTAATTCATGGAAAGTCGGGGCAACAGATGAATTCAGTGCTGGCGTAGAACCCACCCCATCTAATTGATCCGTCTTGGCAGCAGTGCTAATACGAATTCCTTTACTATCTAGATTGGTAGAAGTCGTGGTTAAATTTTCCGGCGTATCATTGGTATTGATACGAATAACACTAGCTAAACCCAAAGTTTGACTATAGTCCTTCGTCGGAGAATTGAAAGTTTGAAACAGGCGAAATTGAGAGCCATTGAGACTTAAACCATTGGCAACAAATTGTAGTCGTAAGCGCTCTGAAACTAACAGATCTTCTGGTACATTGGGTGCCCCTGTCTTTGGATCAACATAATTAGATGATGTAAAATTGCGTGCAAAAATATCCGTCCAGAAACCCAGTTTAATGTTATTGTCTGCTTCATTTGCTGCCACAGTAGCCAATGGCGCCTCCAAAGCAATATATCCGAGGTCTTTTTCTGTAGCACTGAATTGTCTTACTTTTTCCGTCCCTGCCCGGAATAGCCATGGGTTAACCGTCGAACCCCAATTAAAACCCTGATTACTGTAACGTGTATTTAATGAGCCATCGCTCTTGGATAAAGCCAAACCATAAATAAATACATCTGCTTTGGTTCTTTTGTTTGCAATATTGCTCGCATTGTTCACGACCATTTGAATTTGTGTAATCGTATTTAATTTTACTTTTTCTAATGCGAAAATGTTGGCTTTATTATTTGCTCGTGTATCACCGAGGACATTCGCTTCATTGGTAATTATATTGGTTACCTTCGTCGCTAATGCACTCATCCAAGTTGGGACAGTATTTAAATCATTTAATGCAGCAGCCTCTGATCTACTTTTTTTCTCAGCTGGAAGTAAAAACCAATTTAACCCCACATTATAAACATTATCATAATGCCATTGATATCGTTCTTGAGCTAACGTCCCCGTAACAAAAGTTTTTTCATAATTCGTATATTGGGTGCGCTTTGCTGTGTTCAGTTCATTATATGCAACAGTACGTTCAGTACTTTGAATGCGGTTAAATTCTGTGGTTTTTGAGCTACTGTATACATTGTCATAAGACGTTTGGTACTGCGCATCATAAGCAGGTTGATATGCCGCTGTCCAAGCAGCATTAGAAAGCTGTTGGTAGTTTTCACCAGTGGGAATAATACGGATAAAGCCAGTATCCGCCTGACCTGGGTTTTCAATATTTCTTGTATAACTGGAACCGGCAGAGATATCTTTAGGTGCCTGGAACACCATTTTAAAATCATCGAGTACGAGTGCGACACCTTCACCAGTCGTATTGGACAGGTGATCATCTGATAAAGATTCAAGCGCATAAACTGACGGACTAAGTAAAACTGCGATTAAACTCGCCAAACAAGACTTTTTAAATCTTGTATTATTCCAACTCTGAGTCATCACGACCTTCCTTTTTATCAGATGCTCCGCATCATTATTTTTTAGTTCATCCTGAGCTTGGTATATCTCTTTTATTTATTTGTCATTACAACAATGTTCTTACCAAGCTTGTATAACTTTTTATTATGCTGAATATTGACCCAATTGCAAAAAAAACTGGGCGAATGAACCCAGTTTCCGATGAATGAATCCCATAAAAAATAAGCGGAACAAAATGATCCGCTTATTCAATTATTTATACTGTTTATGCTTTCGGCAAAGTCACACCCGTTTGACCTTGGTATTTACCACCGCGGTCTTTATATGATGTTTCACATACTTCATCTGATTCAAAGAATAACATTTGCGCGACCCCTTCACCTGCATAAATACGGGCAGGCAAGTTGGTTGTATTTGAAAATTCCAAAGTCACGTGACCTTCCCACTCAGGCTCAAGTGGAGTCACATTCACAATAATACCGCAACGTGCATAAGTCGATTTACCTAAGCATACCGTTAATACATTACGTGGAATACGGAAATATTCTACTGTGCGTGCTAATGCAAATGAATTTGGCGGAATAATACATACATCCGATTCAATATCGATAAAGCTTTTATCATCAAAGTTTTTGGGATCGACAATTACTGAATGGACATTGGTAAATACTTTAAATTCACGCGCACAACGAACATCATAACCATAGCTTGAAACACCATAAGAAATGAGTTTTTCACCTGTTTCATCATAACGCACTTGGTTTTCTGCATACGGTTCAATCATGCCGTGATTTTCGCTCATTTCACGAATCCAACGATCAGACTTAATTGCCATTATTTCTATACCCAAAAATAGTTAAATCAATTATTGCGCTGTACTTTAACTGAAATTGGCTGCAATGGAAATGATGATCAGGCGATGATGTCACTTTTTACCAAATGCAATTTTCATCATCTCATCTTAAAGACTTAAAAGAGCAGAATAACCCAGTGGAATAGAAAAACTGACCAAAACCAAAGAAGCAGTTTTTTGCAAGTTCGATTGATTCAGCCAACGTACTTTATTCGAGGCCAAAATAGAACCGATAAAAGTCCAAAACAGGGCAATTGGTACGATTAAAATAAGGAACATGCCAATATGAACCAAGTAATTATTCAGTGTTAACCACGCTGAACCTGGAAAAATAGCAGAAGCAAAGAGTAATGCCTTAGGATTCAATAGGGTTGCACAAAATAATTCACGTGCACGAATGGTGGGCAGATGATAACTGGCTTCGATATCTGCCGTTTTCCAGAGCTTAATCGCGAGAAAAATAATATACAGCGCGCTTAATAACTTCAAAAATATCGGGAGAATAGGAAATTGACTGGAAACTGTACCTACAACAATCCCCCAAATGCTAATTGAAATTAAATAACCAATTGATTCTGCCGGAATAAGTCGTAATGATTTGCGCACACCTACCTGTATACCAGAAGAAGCAAGCAATGTATTTGTTGGGCCAGGTGTCAATAAAATAGTGACCACTAAACCGATGAACAGCCATGAAATCATATGCGACCTCTCTATAGAGTGCGCGAAGAGTAATTGAGTTCATTGTACTTAGCAAATACGGAATTTTACATCTTTTTAAAAATCGCCAGATTTACTAAAAAATATATAAGTTTTAAACACTTATCAGATTAATCAAAGTATAACTATAGAGTCATTTGTTATAGAAAATTTCAACAATCCCATTTTTTAGCATTCATGATTACATTCAGCCATGCTTGAACTGTCACTTAAGGATCAATTCAGGCACAATACCTTATTACTTAAGCATCCTACTTTTATGGCAAAACGGTTCTTTCAATCATGGCTTCCCTCTCCTCACAAAGTTGCAGAGATGAAACTGATGAAGATTTTTGGTCAACGTACCCTAAATCCTGTGCTGTGGTATGTGAACAGAAAGTCGATTTCAAAAGCCATTTTTATTGGCACGTTTTGGGGCATGTTGCCTTTGCCTTTTCATAGCATTTTGATTGTTTTGACGGTTTTACTGTTTGAGGTCAATTTACCGGTGAGTTTATGTCTCGCTTGGCTGACTAATCCTTTCACGCTAGTTCCCATTTTATATATTGGTTTTTGGTTGGGTGCAAAGGTATTTCAAGTGAATATGATTGATCAGGATATGATACTGGGTGTTCTGCATCAGATCAGCCACTGGATTACCCACTTTGGTAATGGCCATATCGATTTAAGTTTGGCGAAAATTCTATTATCCGGTTTACTACTGGAAGCTTTAATTTTTGCCGTGATATTATTTGTGATTACACGCCTGTTTTGGCGCTGGAATATCATTCAACATTATAAGCGTCGTCGTCCTATCAAATAATCATCAACCCTTTAAATATAAAAAGAGCACTAGACGCATTATTGCAACTGCCTTGGACTATAAAATTTGCTTTCTAATGTTTTTCCTGACGAAGCCAACTTTTTTTACTCTGCGATTAATCCCACAATACAGTTTTGATCTTTTTATTAAGCATTATTGAAGTATCAATCCTGCTTTTGAACAGCTTTATCCTATTACTTTGTACTTCAAAAAACCTAATCCCCCTCAATCAAAAAAGCCCCACTCAAGCAGGGCTTTTAAAATATAACTTTTCAATCAGCGATTAGAAAATTCTATTTTGAGGCTTTTCTACTTTCGGTAATTGATCTGCAATTTTTTGTGCAATAGCCATATAGCTTTCAGCGGCATCGTCGCCTACAAGTACAGAAGGTTTACCTGCATCGGCATTTTCACGAATTTGAACATTTAAGGGTAAACGACCCAATAAAGGAATATTGTACTGTTCAGACAACTTGTCGCCACCACCTGTACCAAAAATCTGCTCTTCATAACCACAATTCGAACAAATATGCGTCGACATATTTTCCACGACACCCATGACAGGAATCTGAACTTTATTAAACAGTTCAATTCCTTTTGTTGCATCTAAAAGTGCTACATTTTGTGGAGTAGTCACAATAACAGCACCCGTCACAGGAATACGCTGCGCAAGTGTCAACTGAATATCCCCTGTCCCTGGTGGCATATCAATCATCAGAACATCCAGGTCTGGCCACAAAGTTTGGTTAAACAACTGCATCAATGCACCTGTTGCTTTCGGACCACGCCAAGCCACAGGGGTATTGTTATCACCTGTTAAATGTCCAATCGATAGCACTGCAATGCCATAGGCATCGATTGGAACAAAATTTTCCGCTTCAATCATTGGGGTACGGCCAGCATTACCTAACATGGTTGGAATACTTGGACCATAAATATCAGCATCTAAAACACCGACTTTCAAACCTAATTTTTGCAATGCTAATGCAAGGTTTACAGTAGTGGTCGATTTACCCACACCACCTTTACCCGATGAAACCAAGATCACATTTTTAATACGTGGATGTTTAGGTACATCTCTTTGTTGCGGTGCCGGTTTTTGAATGGGTGGATTGTTTGGATCTTCTTCAGTTTTGGTTTCAGCTTGGGCTGTTTTACCAGAGGCATCTACCACAGGCGGAAGTTTTTGGGCTTGAGGCGTTGCATTTTCACCTTGAGAGTTGCTTGAACAGCTATGTCCTTCTTTTCCATGATCATGATTAGAACAGCTTTCACCTTGTGCATGTTTTTGCTGAATCACATGCATATTGAGTTCTTGGATACCACATTTTTCCAAGGCATCAGCCAGATCATCATGGATTTTTTGTAAATGATCCGCTTCCTCAGGATAAGTATTAATGGTGATTTGCAATACTCGCCCTTCAACATTCACTTGGGTAATTCGGTCTTTCAGTGCATTGCTTGAATTAGGCAATATATAGCCTTGTAGCACATTCTGGATTTCTTCCTCCTTCACCTCCTGCGAGGGTGAAAAAACAGATTTAAGCGAAGAAAGCCACGACATAAGTTTACTCCAAGTACGAACATACAGCTGAATATCATAGTTTAGCTTTAAATGAGGCGAAGGTTAAGTAAAGTTCTAGCTTGCTTTATGAATGTTGCCAAAAATCCGACCAAATCAGTAGGTTTTAGTGCTTAACTGTTTATTTTATAAATGATGTTGCATACTATTAAACCATCTATAACTATACGTTTATTAAATTATTTACTAACACGAGCAAAGCAAATAGATTCGAAACAGTTCAAAAAATTTACTTTTTTTGATTGACCTATTTTAATAAAGATTATTTTTCGTAACAATTATTATGCAGACGTATCTTTATTTGGTTCTTTATATTGGCTGCACATTATTATTTTCATCATAACAATATTTTATTCGGGGATTATATTTTTGTTAAAACAATTGCTTACATGCACTTTATTAACTGCTATGTCATTTGTCCACGCTGCAAATGAAACTTCTTCTATACAAACTCCAGAAGGACAATTAATCAGTTTAGGCGATACTTTTACGGATATGCAAAATCGACTAAATTTGTCTCCGAATTCAATGAATACACGCGAATTCAAAGAAGGTGGAAATGTTTATTTAGCAATGGACTATAAATACGAAATAGAAAATATGATGTATACCATCACCATTGTGAATAATTATGTAAAGAGAATTGAATGGCTCAATACTGATCAGGAAATTAAAGCTGAAATCACGCAATAAATTCCCTGTTTAGAAAATCCTGATTCTTAATTCTGAGCATCCTAGCTAAATTAAAGATGATTTAACTGGAATCTTCAATTAAAGCGTAACTGACTTAAAATCAAGCTTGGTCATCTTTTTTAAATTTGTTAACTGTATCTGTTGCAGTTTTCTTTAACTCATCAAATTTAGTACTTGCCTGCGCTTTGAATTCATCAAATTTAACTGAAGCTTCTTGCTTAAGTTCAGTCGCTTTTAATTTGGCTTCTTCAAATTTATGACTTGCTTCCACTTTTAGGTGCTCTAATTTCTCCTGTACCGTATTCTCTGTCACTGAAGATTCAGTTTTTTCTTCTTTTGCTTTTTCATCAAATGACACTTTAGCTTCAGTATATTGAGCATCAGTTTCCGTATTTAGATTATGAAGAGCCTTTTCACCTTCAAGCTTAATTTCAGTAATTTTATGTTTGAGATCATTGCCTGTTTTTTCACCTTGCAACTGCAAATCTTTAGCTTTGAACTTTAAGTCTTTCCCCAAGTCAGATGCTTTATTTTTTAAATCGTCTAATTTATTTTCATTTATCATGTTTTTTTTCCTCTATGTTATTCAACATTTAGCTCACTTATTAGTTATACAAGGCCACTTCTATAAATGGAATCTAAAGCTGCATTTTGAAACAAAGGATGTACAGGATGTAGCGAAGTGAGATAAGTCATTTAATTAAAAGTATCGGCATAATTTATAAATGATTGATTGGTAAAATTAATAACGAGAAGAACGTCCAAAAGAACGATAAAATTATAAAAAAATTACATAAATTTGATGTACAAATTCAGGTTATACATTTCAGCAAATTATTAAGAATTTATCAGTGTCTATAAAACAAACAGGCTTTTATGAGAAATGGTAAATGTGTAATTAAAAACTATCATTGGTCTAATCATACGGCACATCTATTACTCTAGATGAGATCTTGCAGAAACCTTTTTATCACCCCACTCTGCAAGAAGGCCTGAGAACCGCCTTTAAACATGCCCGGCGGCAGCTGCAATAAAAACCGGGATTCAGGCTGCTGCTGATCTTCTTCGCTGGTTTCGGGAACCTTTCTTTTCTGCTTTTGCTTTGTTCAAGTCTGCTTTTTTTTATTTATTCCGCGCATAAAAAAATCCCCCTCGGCGTATGCGGAGGGGGATTTTCAGGAATAATGAGCTGGCGATGACTTACTCTC